>CAZCPD010000109.1:0-3922 GCA_964500425.1 uncultured Rhodocyclaceae bacterium | reverse complement strand
GGGGGCTTGATTTCCGGCTGGGGAGGCTGCGACCCCGCGGGTCTTTCGTGGCTGGAGA
Source organism: uncultured Rhodocyclaceae bacterium (assembly GCA_964500425.1). Classification (GTDB taxonomy): domain Bacteria; phylum Pseudomonadota; class Gammaproteobacteria; order Burkholderiales; family Rhodocyclaceae; genus Sterolibacterium. The sequence goes on along the minus strand of CAZCPD010000109.1, from coordinate 3,864 downwards.
GTTCAGGCTCCTATATCAGATTGTGAAATGCCCGCCGCGATACGCAAGCATGCAAGCCTGTCGCGCGATGCCAATTGGATGCAAGGTGACTTGATGCGCGTCGGTCTGTTCGTGACCTGTCTGGTGGATTTGATGCGGCCGCGCATCGGATTCGCCGCCCTGGAATTGCTCGAAGCCGCCGGCTGCGACGTGCTCGTTCCGTCGACGCAGACCTGTTGCGGTCAGCCCGCGTACAACACGGGCGACCGGGCTGCGGCGCGTTTGTTGGCCAAGAAGCTGCTCGCGGAGTTCGAGCATTGCGACTATGTCGTGTTGCCGTCGGGTTCATGTGCCGGCATGGTGCGTCGCCACTACCCGGAACTTTTCGCCGACGACGCGGCGCTGGCGACACGCATGGCGGAGCTGGCGGCGAAGACCTACGAACTCACCGACTTCCTCGTCAATGTCGCGAAAATCGAGCGTTTGCCGCGCGGCGGCCTCATGACGGGCGAGATCACTTATCACGATTCATGCTCCGGCCTGCGCGAGCTCGGCATCAAGCAGCAGCCGCGCGCGCTGCTCAGCAAATGTCAGTACGTCACGCTCAAGGAAATGTCCGGCGCCGAGGAGTGCTGCGGCTTTGGCGGGGCCTTCTCGGTCAAGTTTGGCGAGTTGTCCGCCGCCATCGCCGCGCGCAAGTGCGACCACATTCGCGCCAGCGGCGCGCAGACCGTGGTCGGCGGCGATCTTGGCTGCCTGCTGAATATCGAAGGCAAGCTGCGGCGCATGGGCGATGAGACCACGCAGGTGCTGCACATCGCTGAAATCCTGACCGGCAAGAGCGCATGACATGGAAATCCGCTCGATGCATTTCAAGGCGCGCGCCAGCGAAAAAATGGCCGATGTCGTCCTCCAGCAGAACCTGAAGAAGACCAAGAGCAAGTTCGTCGACAAGCGCGCCCACGGTATCGCCGAACTCGGCGAGTTCAAGGACTTCGAGGCCTTGCGCGAAGCCGCGAAGAACCTGCGCGACCGGGCACTGGGCAATCTCGATCTGTGGCTGGAGCGCTTCGAGGCCGAAGCGACGCGGCGCGGCGCCACGGTGTTGTGGGCGAAGGACGGCGCCGAGGTCTGTCGCCTGACGGTCGATATCGCAAGGCGTCACGGCGTCACCAAGGTCACCAAGTCGAAGTCCATGCTCTCCGAGGAGGCCGCCCTTAACCGCGCGCTGGAAGAAGCCGGCATCCAGCCGGTGGAAACCGATCTCGGCGAATACATCCTCCAGATCAACGCCAACGAGCCGCCGTCGCACATCGTCGCGCCGGTGTTCCACAAGAGCAAGGAGGAGGTCTCGGCGTTGTTCGCGCGCACCCACGGGCGTCCCGCCAAGACCGACATCCAGGAGATGACGCGCGAGGCGCGCGAAGTGCTGCGCCCGCATTTCCTCTCGGCCGGCATGGGCATCTCCGGCGGCAATTTCCTGGTCGCCGAGACCGGGTCCGTCGCCCTGGTGACCAACGAGGGCAATGGTCGCATGGTGACGACCATTCCCAAGGTGCATGTCGCCATCACCGGCATCGAGAAGGTGATTCCGACGCTGGAGGATCTCGCCACGCTGATGCGCCTGTTGCCGCGCTCCGCGACCGGCCAGTCGATCTCGAACTACTTTTCGCTGCTGACCGGCACGAAGGACGCGGGCGAGAGCGACGGCCCCGAATACATGTATTTCATCCTCGTCGACAACGGTCGCGCCGATCTCGTCGGCGGCGAGTATGCCGAGATGCTGCGTTGCATCCGCTGCGGCGCCTGCATGAATCACTGCCCGGTGTATCAGACGGTGGGTGGTCATGCCTACGGCTGGGTCTATCCGGGGCCGATGGGTTCGGTGCTGACGCCGCTGTTCAACGGCCTCGAACAGGCGCTCGACCTGCCGCAGGCATCGACCTTCTGCAACCAGTGCGGCACGGTCTGCCCGGTGAAGATTCCCTTGCCTGACCTGCTGCGCAAGTTGCGTGAGCAGCAGGTGGAGCAGCATCTGCGCCCGCTCGGCGAACGCCTGGCGCTGAAGGGCTGGGCCTGGCTGGCGCGTCACCCGACGTTGTATGGCGCGGCGGCCCGGCTCGGCGCACGCTATCTGAAATGGCTGGCGGGCGACGAGAAGGCGATACGCGTCTTCGGTCTCGCGCCGGAATGGACGGTCGGACGCGACCTGCCGGCACCGCAAGGCCGCACGTTCCGCGAACAGTACGCTCAGCGGTATCGGCGTTGAGCCTGCATCCCCTGATGGCATCCGACATGCATCGCATCGTCTTCCTCGACGCCGCCACGCTACCCGCCCGGCTGCGACGGCCGGATTTTCCTCACGACTGGATCGAGCATCCGCGCACCGCGCCGCATGAGGTGATCGAGCGCCTGCACGATGCCAGCATCGTCGTCACCAACAAGGTCGTGCTGCGCGAGGAACTGCTCGCACGCCTGCCGAAGCTGCGGCTGATTGCCGAGGCGGCGACCGGCACCGACAACCTCGACCTGGAATACTGCCGCCGGCGCGGCATCGCGGTCAGCAACATCCGCGGCTACGCGGCGCATGCCGTGCCCGAGCATGCGCTGATGATGATGCTCGCCTTGCGCCGGCAACTGCTCGCCTATCGCGCCGATCTCGCCGCGGGCAAATGGCAGCAGGCGCCGCAGTTCTGCTTCTTTGATCATCCGCTGCGCGATCTCCATGGCAGTACGCTCGGCCTGCTCGGGCGCGGTTCGATCGGCGAGGGCATGGCGCGGCTCGGTGCAGCGCTCGGCATGCGCGTCGTCTGGGGCGAACGCAAGGGTGTCGCGGCCGCGCAGGTGCGGCCGGGTTATGTCGCTTTCGAGACGCTGATCAAGGAGGCCGACGTGCTGTCGCTGCATTGCCCGCTGACGCCCGCGACGCGCGGCCTGATCGGCGCGGCGGAACTGCGGGCGATGAAGCCGGATGCGCTCCTGATCAACACGGCGCGCGGCGGCCTCGTCGACGAAGCGGCGCTGGCGGACGCGCTGCGCAGCGGTCGTATCGGCGGCGCCGGTTTCGACGTGTTGTCGCAGGAGCCGCCGCGCGACGGCAATGCCCTGCTCGCGCCCGACCTGCTGGCGCAGCCGAATTTCATCCTGATGCCGCATGTCGGCTGGTCATCCGACTCGGCGATGCGGACCCTGGCCGACCAGTTGATCGACAACATCGAAGCCTGGGCGCGCGGCACGCCGCGCAACCTCGTCACCTGAAGGAAACGAAATGAGCTCCCGTGAAGACATCCTCGGCCGCCTGCGCGGCAGCTTGGGCCGGACCGCCGAAAATGCCGCGAGCGGCCGCGCCGCCATCGACGCCTGCCTGGCGGCGCACGAACGTGGCCCGCGCTCGCGGCTGGCGGATGATCTGCTGATGCGCTTCAAGGCGAAGTCGCAGGGGCTGGCGAGCACGCTCGATGAAGTCGCCATGCCGGACCAGGTACCGGGTGCGGTGGCACGCTACCTGACCGCACATGGCCTGCCCCGGCAGGCCGTCTGCTGGCCGGAACTGGCCGGCCCGAACTGGCGCGCGGCCGATATGCGGGTCGAGCCGCGCCCCGCCTGCGGCGAGGATCTCGTCGGCATCACCGGCTGTTTCGCCGCGGTCGCCGAAACGGGCACGCTGGTGTTGTGTTCCGGCGCGTCGACGCCGGCCGCTACCAGCCTGCTGCCGGAGACCCACATTGCCGTGCTGCCGGCATCGCGCGTCGTTGCCGACATGGAGAGCGTCTGGCGGTTGCTGCGCGGCGAACCGGGAGGCTTGCCGCGCGCCGTCAATTTCGTTTCCGGCCCCTCGCGCACCGGCGACATCGAACAGACCATCGTCCTCGGTGCGCACGGGCC
>CAZCPD010000108.1:6320-10187 GCA_964500425.1 uncultured Rhodocyclaceae bacterium | reverse complement strand
GGGGTCGTGCATGGTGTCGAGCGAGGGCGCTTGCGCGGCGCATTACACGTATGGGCGGCATGCGGGCAGCGAGGAGTGAGGAGTGAGGAGTGAGGAGTGAGGAGTGAGGAGTGAGGATGCGACAGGCTCCCCTCTCCCCACGCGGGAGAGGGGGTGGGTGGATGCAGTGTGGCTTTAACCCCTCCCCGGCCCACCTCTTATCAGGGGAGGGGCGTGAGCGGAACGTTGGGAGACAATGGATGGCAAACGAGTGAATGATCGTCGCAAGGCCTACGTCCGGCCGCTCGACATGAAGCACGGCTGCGTCGAGATGAGTCACGGCGGCGGCGGGCGGGCGATGGCGCAGCTGATCGAGGAAATCTTTCAGCCGGCGCTCGACAATCCGGCGCTGCGTCAGGGCAACGACGGCGCGGTGCTGGCGATGCCGCCGGCCGAGGGAGGTCGCCTGGTGATGTCCACCGACGCCCACGTCGTCGCGCCGCTGTTCTTTCCTGGCGGCGACATCGGCAGCCTGGCGGTGCATGGCACGCTCAACGACGTCGCCATGATGGGTGCGCGGCCGCTGTATCTGGCGGCGAGCTTCATCCTCGAAGAAGGGTTGCCGCTCGCCGATCTCAAGCGCATCGTCGTCTCGATGGGGGCCGCTGCGCGCGCCGCGGGCGTGCCGGTGGTGACGGGAGATACCAAGGTGGTCGAACGCGGCAAGGGCGACGGCCTGTTCATCGCGACGACCGGCGTCGGCTGGCGGGCGCCCGGGGTGGAGCTGGGCGGCGCGCGCGCGCGGCCGGGCGATGCGGTCCTGCTGTCGGGCGGCATCGGCGAGCACGGCATGGCGATCCTGAGCCAGCGCGAGCATCTGTCGTTCGAGTCGCCCATCGTGTCCGACAGCGCCGCGCTGCACGAACTGGTCGCCGCCCTGCTGGAGAGCGGCGCGGACGTGCGGTGCCTGCGCGACCCGACGCGCGGCGGCGTGGCGGCGACGCTCAACGAAATCGCCCAGCAGTCGCAGGTCGGCATGCTCCTCGACGAGGCGGCGATTCCCGTCAAGCCGGCAGTGGCGGCGGCCTGCGAGTTCCTCGGTCTCGATCCGCTGCACGTCGCCAACGAAGGCAAGCTGCTGGCGATCTGTGCGGCCGACGATGCGGCGCGGCTGCTGGCGGTCCTGCGCGGCCATCCGCTCGGCCGCGATGCGGCGATCATCGGCCGGATTCAGGAAGACGGCCATCGCTTCGTGCAGATGCAGACGCGCTTCGGCGGCCGGCGCATTGTCGACTGGCTGAGTGGCGAGCAGTTGCCGCGCATCTGCTGATGGAAGCGACATGCGCATCCTCTTCCTGACCCACAGCTTCAACAGCCTGACCCAGCGGCTGTTCGTCGAGCTGCGCGAGCGCGGACACGAGGTGTCGGTCGAGTTCGACATCGCCGACAGCGTGGCGGAGGAGGCGGTGGCGCTGTTCGCGCCGGAGCTGATCGTCGCTCCTTACCTGCGCCGCGCCATTCCGGCGTCGATCTGGTCGCGCCATGTCTGTTTCGTCGTGCATCCCGGCGTCATCGGCGACCGCGGCCCGTCGGCGCTCGACTGGGCGATCCAGGAGGGCGAGCCGGCGTGGGGTGTCACGGTATTGCAGGCGAACGGCGAGATGGATGCCGGCGACATCTGGGCGAGCCGCTCATTCCCGATGCGCGCCGCCGCCAAGTCCAGCCTGTATCGCAACGAGGCGACCGAAGCCGCGACGAAGGCGGTCCTTGAGGCCGTCGAACGTTTTGCCGGCGGCGGCTATCGGCCTCGGCCGCTGTCGGCCTGCTCCGATGCGCCGGGGCGGTTGCGCCCGCTGCTGCGCCAGGAACAGCGCGCCATCGACTGGCAGCGCGACGATACCGCGACGGTGCTGCGCAAGATCCATGCGGGCGACGGCGCGCCCGGCGTGCGCGATGCGTTGTTCGGCGCGCCCTGCCATCTTTTCGATGCGCGGCCGGCGCAGGGCCGTGGCGGCGCGCCGGGAGCCATTCTGGGGCGCGATGCCGATGGCGGTATCGTGCGCGCCACGCTGGACGGCGCGGTGCGCATTGGTCACCTGCGGCGGCCGGATTGGCGTCATCCGTTCAAGTTGCCGGCGCTGGTGGCCTTCCCGGATGAGCGAGAAAGGCTCGTCGGGATCGACAGCGGGTGGCGCGAGATTCGCTACGAGGAAAGCCCCGACGGCGCGGTCGGCTTCCTGCATTTCGATTTCTACAACGGCGCCATGAGCACGGCGCAGTGTGCGCGGTTACGCGCCGCCTACCTGGAGGCGCGGCGGCGTCCGACGCGGGTGATCGTGCTCTGCGGCGGCGCGGACTTCTGGTCGAACGGCCTGCATCTGAACGGTATCGAAGCCGCCGACAGTCCGGCCGACGAATCCTGGCGCAACATCGTGGCGATGAACGATCTGGTTCTGGCGATACTCGAAACCGATACCCAGCTGACCGTCGCCGCGCTGCGCGGCAACGCCGGCGCCGGCGGCATTTTTTTGGCGCTTGCCGCCGACGAGGTCTGGGCGCGGCAGGGGGTCATCCTCAATCCTCATTACCGCAACATGGGCAATCTGCACGGATCGGAATACTGGACCTACACGTTGCCGCGGCGGGTCGGCGCGTCGCGCGCTGCCGAGATCGTGCGCCATCGGCTGCCGCTCGGCGCGATGGCGGCGCAGCGCGACGGGTTGATCGACGCCTGTTTCGGCGACGATGCGGAAGGTTTTCTGAAGGAGCTGAAGCTACGCGCAGCACGGCTGGCCGGGGAGGATTTCCCTGCAAGGCTCGCGAAAAAGTGCGAGCAGCGCCGCCGCGACGAGGCCGACAGGCCGCTCGCCGCTTACCGGGCGGCGGAACTCGCGGAAATGCAGCGCAACTTCTATGGCTTTGATCCAAGCTACCACGTCGCCCGCTACCATTTCGTCTACAAGCTGCCGCACGCCTGGACGCCGCGTCACCTGGCGCGACATCGCTTGCGATGATGGCGCGGCCGGGTGGGGCGGTGTTGTTTTTTGGCGCGCTGCCTTCACCGCTGGCCGTCATTCCGGCCTAGAATCAAAAGCGTGACTCGAGTGGCTTATCTGGGATGGAGCTTGCTGTGGGCAAACTTTCTTTGGTCAATACGCTTTCGGTCTATTTGGTGGAGCCTTCGGCGGTCCAGGCGAAGTTCATTGCCGGCGAGCTGAAGGCGGTCGGCGTCGCGCGCATCAAGATATTCGAATCCGCGCAGGGGGTGCTCGATGAAATGAAGATCGCGCGGCCCAGCGTGGTGGTCAGCGCGCTCTATCTGCCCGACATGTCAGGCACCGAACTGGTCTATGCGATGCGCAACGACCCGCAGCTGGCAGACGTGGCCTTCATCCTGATTTCCAGCGAGACGCGTCCGCAACTGCTTGAGCCGGTGCGCCAGTCGGGCGCATGCGGCATCCTGCCGAAGCCATTTACCGAAAAGCAGTTGAAGGCGGTGCTGTCGACGACGCTCGATTACCTGCTCACCGACGACAGTCTGATCAATGCCAACATCGAACTCGAGGAACTGACCGTGCTGATCGTCGACGACAGCAAGACCTCGCGCAGCTATGTGCGTCATGTGTTCGAGAATCTCGGCGTCAAGAAATTCATCGAGGCTCAGAATGGGGTCGAGGCGGTGCAGATCATGGAAGGCACGCTGGTCGATCTGGTCGTCACCGACTACAACATGCCGGAGATGGACGGTCAGGCGCTGGTCAAGCACATTCGCGGCAAGAGCTGGCAGAACTCGGTGCCGATCCTGATGGTGACCAGCGAACAGAACCGTAACCGGCTGGCCGGCATGGAAGACTATGGCGTTTCCGGCATCTGCGACAAGCCTTTCGT
>CAZCPD010000108.1:0-6220 GCA_964500425.1 uncultured Rhodocyclaceae bacterium | reverse complement strand
TTCTTCCAGATGATCGGAATCGGCTGCGATGCGGCCGGCGCTGCCGCTGCCGGCGCGCTTGTCGTGGCCATGGCCTGCTGTTCGCGCTTGCGCGGCGGAATCGGCTGCTCCCGGCGCGACGCCATCGCGGCGGCGAGGAAGTCGGTCAGGTGATCTTCGAGACCGAGCTGGTTGATCATCTGGATTTCCAGCTTTTCGCGATAGGCGGCCGCCTTGCCCGGGCGCTTGTCGTAGGCCGCGTTGATTTCGACCTTCTCTTCGCCAAGCAGACCCTTGATGACGAGTTCGCATTCGTTGTCCGGATCGGCATCGAGCTCCGCCTTGCGGTCGAGGATGAAGCGCACCGAGGCATAGGGATTGCCATCGGCATCGACGCCGTCCTTGCTGTCCGAGGGAAAGCTGTTGCCGCGCGCGTCGGAGGCGAATTCGTGGAACATCGGGATCGCCAGGGTATGCAGGATCTGCATGAACTCGTTTTTGAAGCTGCGTGGATCTTCCTGCGCGGAAGCGGCTTGAGGGGCGTGGGACATGGCTGAGCGACCTTTCGGAAAGAGGCGCCTCGCGTTCCGGCGAGGCTGCGGAAGCATGATCTTGGTGACACCGGTGGCGTCGGGCGCGGCGGCATCGTTTTCCTGACTAGAACAGTCGGACATTATATTCCAAGGCGCGCTCCGCGCACGTCCGACTTGCGACGCATGCCCCCGGCAGCCGCATGGTCGATGGTGTTGGGCGAACTTGTAAATGTCATGTTCGGCCTCGACGCCGCGAATGTTTGCTAACATTCGCCCCCTTTTCAACCATTAGCCGGCGCAACCGGAGGACCCAAAAGACAAATGGCGCTCAAATCGACGATATTCAAGGCGGAACTGCAGGTCTCCGACATGGACCGGCATTACTATCAGGACCATGCCCTGACGATCGCCTGCCATCCTTCGGAAACCGAAGAGCGCATGATGGTGCGCGTGCTGGCTTTCGCGCTGCATGCCGACGCGGCGCTGGGCTTCGGCAAGGGGATCAGCGCCGAGGACGAGCCCGATCTGTGGCGCAAGGATCTGACCGGCGCCATCGAGCTGTGGATCGACGTCGGCCTGCCCGACGAGAAGCGCGTGCGCAAGGCCTGCAACCGCTCGGCGCAGGTGGTGGTGATCGCCTATGGCGGGCGTGCCGTGGATATCTGGTGGCAGCAGAACCAGGGGGCGTTCGGACGTTTCGCCAATCTCTCCGTGCTCAGCCTGTCGGCCGAACTCGGCGAACAGCTGGCCGCGCTGAGTCAGCGCACCATGCGCCTGAACTGCATGATCCAGGACGGCCAGGTCTGGATGGGCGATGAGGCGACCCGGCTTGAAGTTACGCCGCAGCGGTTGAAGGTCGCTGCGGCGTAGATGTCGATCCGGTGGATCGGTGTGCCGGGTCGGCGGGCTGACTACCCTCAGCGACCGTCGAACTGGTGACGCTGGCCGCTGCTGCGGCGCTGCTGATTGTCGTTGCCGCGCGGCGCGGCATCGCGCGCATAGCCGCCGACCGAGTGAGTTTTGCCGGTTCCGGCGCCGCCTGCGGCCGGCTTGCCGAAACGCTTGTCGCTGCGGCCCGCTCCGCCGGCGCCCGGCTTGGCGGAGCCCCAGGGGGCCTTGCGCGGCTTGTTGAGGTTGGTCGGCGCTGTCCGTTTCGGCTCATAGCCGGCGACGGTCTCGACGGGAATCTGCTGCTTGGTGAAGCGCTCGATGTTGCGCACATTGAAGTGCTCGCCGTGATTCACCAGCGAAACTGCCTGACCGTTGCGCCCGGCGCGGCCGGTGCGGCCGATGCGGTGCACGTAGTCTTCCGGGCTCTTTGGCAGGTCGTAGTTGATGACATGGGAAATCGTCGGCACGTCGATGCCGCGCGCCGCCACGTCGGTGGCCACGAGCACGCGCACGTTGCCGTTGCGCACGTTGCTCAGGGTGCGGTTGCGGGCGCCCTGGTGCATGTCGCCATGCAGCGCGGCGGCAGCGAAGCCGGCCAGGTTGAGACGGTCGGCGATGACGTCAGCATCGCGCTTGGTGGCGGTGAAGACCACGCACTGGTCGATGGCGGTATCGCGCAGCAGGTAGTCGAGCAGACGGTTCTTGTGCGACAGGTCGTCGACGAAATGCAGACGCTGTTCGATGTTTTCATGCTTGGAAGTCGAGCCGGCGATCTTGATGATCAGCGGGTCGCGCGTGATGCGCTGCGCCATCTGGCCGACCATGCCGTCGAGCGTGGCCGAGAACAGCATGGTCTGGCGCGAGGCCGGCGTGGCGGCGACGATCTTCTCGATGTCGTCGATGAAGCCCATGTCGAGCATGCGGTCGGCTTCGTCGAGCACCAGCACTTCGAGTTGCGAGAAGTCGATCTTGCCCGATTCCATGTGATCGATCAGGCGGCCCGGCGTGGCGACGAGGATTTGCGGATTGCGCGCCAGCAGCTGCATCTGCTTCGGATAGGGCATGCCGCCGAGAATGGCGACGGCCTTGATGAAGCGCAGCTGGGCGCCGTATTTTTCGGTGGCGGCAGTGACCTGCATCGCCAGTTCGCGCGTCGGCGCCAGGACCAGCATTTTCGGCTGCGCCGGGGCGAAGCGCGGGCGGTGGCCGTGGCCTTGCGCCATGGCCGACTGGCGCAGCTGGTTCGGGGTCTTGCCGTTCGCGGCGGCGGTCTTCGGCGCGCTGGCGAGGCGATGGATTGCCGGCAGCATGAAGGCGGCGGTCTTACCCGAGCCGGTCTGCGAGGACACCATCAGGTCGCGGCCTTCGAGCGCGGCGGGAATCGCCTGCTGCTGGACGGTGGTCGCTTCGGTGTAGCCAGAGTCGGCAAGCGCTTTGAGGAGGGCGGGGTGGAGGTTGAGTTCTGAAAAGTTCATTCTGTTTCTTTCGTCAAAAGTCGGCGCGCGAGCGGCGCGCGGCGCGAATGCGCGCGCGGATCGCCTGCGATCCAGGTTCAGGGTGCCACGCCAACCAACGAAACAAACAGAGCTTCGGAACGAAGCCGCGAGATTCCGGCACAAAAGCTTTGCGCCGGGAGGGTGTCCGTACATCGACACCAGAGGGCGGGGGGCTTCAACGCTAAAGGGTTTGCGGAGCGCAAATGCATCGAATCAACCCGATGCAGGGGGCGCATTCTACCTGATGAGCGGCCGATGGTGGGAATTCATTTGCGGCTAATTCGAGTCATTCACGGCCTTCTGGTAATACCAGCGGCCATTCTCGCGCACGAAGCTGCTGGTCTCGCGCATGCGTCGGGCGCGGCCGCCAACTCGACAGCGGGCGACGAACTCGACGATGGCGTGGTCGACATCGTGTGCTTCATGTCTTTGGACGTCGAGGCCGATCCATTTGACGGTTTTTCCGTCCTCAGTCAGATCGAGATGCGCCGGTCGCGTGGTCGGATGCCAGGTGGCGAGCAGATAGTCGGCGAGTTCGAGCGCGTAGGCGCTGTAGCGTGAGCGCATCAGCGCCTCGGCGTCACTGGCCGCCGTGCCAGCGTGCAGCGGCCCGCAGCAGGCGGTGTAATCGTTGCCGCTGCCGCAGGGGCAGGGCGGCGCGCCGCTACTTCGTTTCGCCATGTTCGAGGCGGAAGGCGGCGCCGGCGTCCTGGCCGAGTACCCCGACGAGGTAGGGCATGACCTGCTCCAGTGTCGCCGCGAGTGTCCACGGCGGGTTGATGATGAACATGCCGCTGCCTTCCATGCCGACGCCCTTGCCGCCGGGTCCCGTGACGGAGAGGCTGACATGCAGCCAGTTCCTGACCGGCAGTGCCTTCAGCTTGTCGGGTAATTGTCGCGATTCGTGGCGCGCGAGTTGCGGATACCAGAGCGCATAGGTGCCGGTGGCGAAGCGGCGGAGGGCGTCCTGCAGCGCCTGTACGACGATGCGATAGTCCTCCTTGATCTCGAAGGAGGGGTCGATCAGCACCAGCGCACGGCGCGGCTGCGGCGGCAGCAATGCCTTGAGTCCGGCGAAGCCATCGTCGGCCTGGATCTGGATGCGCCGGCCGGCGCCGCGGAAATTCTGGGCGAGCAACTGGCTGTCGCTGGTGTGCAGCTCGAACAGCTTGATCTTGTCCTGCTCGCGCAGCAGGGTGTTGGCCAGCCACGGCGAGCCAGGGTAGGCGCGCAGCGCGCCATCCGGATTGAGGCGGCGCACCAGGTCGACATACTCGACGAGCGGCGCCGGCAGATCGTCGCGCTGCCAAAGGCGGCCGATGCCATCCTTGTACTCGGCGAGCTTGGTGGCGTACCCCGTGTCCAGCGCGTAGATGCCGGCGCCGGCATGGGTGTCGATGAACCAGAACGGTGTCTCCTTCTGGCTCAGGTAGTCGATGAGCTGGACGACGATGAAGTGCTTCAGGACATCGGCATGATTGCCGGCATGGAAGGCGTGGCGGTAGCTGAGCATGGCTTGAGCAAGGCGGAAAACATCGGGCGTGAGGCCACAGTTTACACCGTACGGCGCGCCTTCCCGTGGGTACCGGAGGTGACACGGGCCGCCCACTCAAAATAGGCGGTCTTGCATTGTTTCGGCCTTGATGGATTTCCCGGTGTTGGTGCGATGTTCAATGGAAAGGTCATCTATCAACATCAGGTTAATTCATGGCCCTGAGTTCGTGGATGCACTGCGTAATGCCGCACCACTGTTTGTCTCAAGGAAATGTGTTGGCTAAACCGCGATCGGCAATTGCTCCCAATGCGTCGTGTACTGCGATGACATCCTTTCCCGCCGCATGGACCAGGACTTCGCCATTCCCGTCGCCGCAGACCGCAGCGTATCTCGCCCCCACATCGCATTCACGCGGTCCATGACTGCCATCAGCCGATCATTGTCGCGATGCTTGCTGAACAGCGATGCTTGTTGATTCGCCGAGTCCGTCAGATTCATCAGCATGATGCCGGCCTTCTGGTAGGCATATCCGGGACGATAGATGCGCTTCAATCCCCATAGCGCAGCCTGAGTCAGCCGTAGGGTGTCATCCGTGGCTTCCGGCAGCGGAATCGTCACCCCTTTGCTGTACTGCGGATGATCGTCCTTGTGGGGGTTGGTGCGCACATAGACCTGAATCATGCCGGCAACGGAACCCTGGCCGCGCAACTTCTCGGCCGCAGTGGCGACGTAGCTGGCCACTGCCTCCTTCAACGGCTCGAGGTCATAAACGTAGTGACCGAACGACCGCGAGGACATGATCTGCTGCTTGGCCGGGGCTACGTCTTCCAGCGACATGCACGGTAAGGCGTTCAACTCCATCACCGTGCGCTCGACAACAACTGAAAACTCCCGGCGGATCACTTTGGGATCTGCCCGACGTAATGTTTCCACCGTAGCAATACCCTGATCGGTCAGTTGTCTGGACAGGCGCGGCCCGATGCCCCACACCTCACCAACGTCGATGCTAGAGAACAGCTTCGATCGCTCGGTTTCCGGCATGCGGGTGAAATCGCACACGCCATCTGTCCCGGCCAGGGATTTTTTCGCGCTATGGTTGGCGAGTTTGGCCAGTGTCTTGGTTTCGGCAATGCCGACACAGACCGGAATGCCCACCCATAGGCGGACCTGCTGGCGCATGGCTTGGGCATGGGCGACCAGATCGTAATGGCCAAAGCCATCGAGACCAAGGAAGCACTCGTCGATGCTATAGATCTCCTGGGCGGGGGAATATTTCGCCAGCACCGACATCATCCGGTTGCTCATGTCGGCATAGAGTGCGTAGTTGCTGCTCAGGGCGATGATGCCGTGCTTCCTGGCCAGATCCTTCATCTGGAACCAGGGTGTCCCCATCTTCACGCCGAGCGCCTTGACCTCGGTGCTACGAGCCACGGCACAGCCATCATTGTTGGAGAGCACGACAACGGGTTTGTCTTCGAGCTTCGGATTGAAGACCCGCTCGCAGGAGACGTAGAAGTTGTTGCCGTCGATCAGGGCAATAGCCATCACACCACCTTGTGGATGGCCCAACGCACTACACCCCAGACTGCGAGTTCCTGTTCCGATCCAACCAGGATATCTCCATGTCCCGGGCCACTGGAGCGGAGCAATACGCCCTCGGGCACCCGACAGGCCTGTTTGACCATGAACTGGCCATCGACCACGGCAATCACCACACTGCGATCGCCCGGTTCGCGGGAGCGATCCACCACAAGGATGTCGCCATCATGAATGCCAAAACCGACCATGGAATTGCCCTGGACCCGCACGAAGAAGGTCGCCTCCTC
>CAZCPD010000107.1:0-10297 GCA_964500425.1 uncultured Rhodocyclaceae bacterium | reverse complement strand
GATGCCGGCATTGGCCCATTCGCGGATCGCCGCAGCGAGCATTTCGGGTGTTTCGTCATAGCCGCCGAAGGCGTTCGGCAGGCCGGCGTTCGGGTGGGCCGAGACAAAGCAGTCGCAGACATGCGACAGCTCGGCGACATACTGGCGCAGTTCGCTCGCGCCGAGCGCGCAGTTGAGGCCGAAAGTCAGCGGCCGCGCATGACGCAGGGAATTCCAGAAAGCCTCGGCGGTCTGCCCTGACAGCGTGCGTCCGGAGGCATCGGTGATGGTCCCCGAGATCATCACCGGCCAGCGGCGTCCGGCCTGCTCGAAGAACTGCTCGATGGCGAAGATCGCAGCCTTGGCGTTGAGCGTGTCGAACACCGTCTCCACCAGCAGCAGGTCGGCTCCGCCGTCGGTGAGCCCCTGAACGGCTTCGAGATAATCGGCGACCAGTTCGTCGAAATGCACGTTGCGGAAGCCGGGGTCATTGACGTCGGGCGAGATCGAAGCGGTGCGCGAGGTCGGCCCGAGCACGCCGGCGACGAAGCGCGGCTTGTCCGGCGTCTGCTCGGTGAACTTGTCGCAGGCTTCGCGGGCGATGCGCGCACCGGCGACGTTGAGTTCGTAGACGATGGCTTGCAGGCCGTAATCCGCTTGCGAGATCGCCGTCGAGTTGAAGGTGTTGGTCTCGATGATGTCCGCGCCGGCCGCCAGGTATTCCTCGTGGATACCGCGTATCACTTCCGGCTTGGTCAGCAGCAGCAGGTCGTTGTTGCCCTTGAGATCCTTGCCATGGTCGACGAAGCGCGCGCCACGGTAGTCGGCCTCGCCGAGGCCGTGGCGCTGGATCATCGTCCCCATCGCCCCGTCGAGGATCAGGATGCGCTGACTGAGGAGGCGGCGGAGTTCTTGGGTGCGGTCTGGCTGCATGACGCGGAGGGGGATAATCGAACTTTGAATTTTAACATGGGCGCCCCCCGGCAAGCCCCTTCGTTCGACGTGGCCGGTCCGGCCGGATCGGCAGCCGTTTTAGCGTGAAATAGCGAATTTGATGATCGGTCAAATGATCGGACGAAGCGAGCCGTATAGTCCCCTGCCCCGCGAGGGGCGAGGTCGGGAGGGTGCGGACCCTATTGCATTGTGCCTGTTTCATCCTCCGCGGGTGAATCTCCGCATCATGCGCGTTAGGGTTGCCGGCTGGCGTCGCTGCGCCGGTAGTGCCTCAAGGCGATCAGGAAGGTGATCAGTCCCAGCGCCATGAAGCCCGCCATGCCCAGCGCCAGAGTGAGCGGCGAGGCCCACAGCAGGGGCGCCAGGATGGCGGCGGTGAAGGCGCTGGTGCCGGTCTGCACGGCGCCCTGACAGCTTGAGGCGAGGCCGCGCCGTTCGGGGTAGAGGTCGAGCGCCAGTAGTTGCAGGCTGGGCACCGCCAGCGCCATGCCGGTGGTGTAGACGGGGAGTGGCAGAATTGCCCAGGGCAGGGCGGGCGCCGTCGCCAGGTTGAGCGCGAGGTTGGCTGCGACGGCGACGATCATCAGGACGTAGCCGAGTGAGATGGTGCGTCGTGCGCTGAGGCGGCCAGCAAGCCGGCCGGACAGGAAGGCGCCAAGCATCATGCCGGCGACGCAGGGCACGAACAGCCAGGCGAAGTCTTGCGACGTAAGACCGAGGTGCTCGATCAGGAACACCGGCGCCGAGAGCACGTAGAGAAACATGCCGTTGAAATTGCAGGTCAGCGCGGCCGACAGACGGATGAATTCGCCGTTCGAGAGGACGTGAACGTAGGAATGCCAGAGGTGAGCCGGATGCATGCTTTGGCGCTGCGCTGCCGGCAGCGTTTCCGGCAGTCGCAACAGCACCGCCAGCCACAACGCGGCGCCGAGCAGGGCGAGGAAAACGAAAATGCCTTGCCAGCCGAACAGGGAGTGTATCCAGCCACCGAGGATGGGCGCGATGGCCGGGCCGATGGCGAACATCATGCTGATGTGCGCCATCAGGCGCTGCGCCGCGGGGCCCTCGTGCAGGTCGCGCACCACGGCGCGACCGACGACCATGCCGGCGCCGGCGGAAATGCCTTGCAGGGCTCGCCCCAGCAGCAGGTATTCGATGCTCGGCGCCAGTGCGCAGAGCAACGAGGAGGCCGCATACACCGCGATACCGGCCAGGATCACGCGGCGGCGGCCGAGTGAATCCGAGATGGCGCCGTGCCACAGCATCATCACCGCGAACGGTACCAGGTAGGCAGTCAGCGTCTGCTGGATTTCCAGCGGCGTTGCGTCGAGCGCCGCGCCCATCGCCGGAAACGCCGGCAGATAGGTGTCGATCGAGAACGGCCCGATCATCGCCAGGGAGGCCAGCAGCGCGGCTAGCCCGATCGTGGCGGCGGCGTCGCCGCCGCCGTCGTTGAAGTCGCGCCCGCCGGGCGGCGCCGGAGGCCTCATGTCATCATACTATTCAACACTGCGCACATCGACGACGAAATGATCGGTCTCGCCAAAGCAGTTCGTCGGCACGCCGACATGCTGCTGATAGACCACGGCGACGCGTTTGCCCATGGTCTTGTTGATTTTCTCGGCGACAGCCTCGTCGCGCACGGAGAAGAGGAATTTTTCGGACAGCGTGCCGGGCAGCGCGACCATCGCCAGCTCGCCTTCCCAGGTCTTGCACAGCCAGCCCTTGTTGGAAAATTTCTGCACATAGCCGGCGCGCTCGCCTTCCGAATAACTCCAGCTCAGCGTCAGCCAGGTGTAGCCGGCGATCATGGCGACGATGAGGAGCAGGATGCCCGCGACGTAGGCGGGCCAGCGGCGGGAGGTGGATGTCGGGTTCATGATTTTTCGTAGGCTATGGGTAAAGGAAATGTACTGGAGTACTGGAGTCAATTTTCCGCAAGACCGCGGCGATAGTGGATGGCTTCGGCGATATGGGGAGAAAGCACCGCTTCGGCGCCGGCAATGTCGGCGATGCTGCGCGCTACCTTCAGGATGCGATGGTAGGCGCGTGCAGAGAGCGACAGTCTGGCGATGGCCTGCTTGAGCAGCGCGCTGCCGGCGGCGTCGGGCGTGCAGTATTCGTCGATCTCGGCCGGGCCGAGCCGGGCGTTGGGCTTGCCTTGGCGTACCAGCTGGCGGTCGCGCGCGGCGCCGACGCGGACCCGCACCGATGCGCTGGCTTCCCCGTCACCCT
This sequence comes from uncultured Rhodocyclaceae bacterium, assembly GCA_964500425.1. GTDB lineage: Bacteria > Pseudomonadota > Gammaproteobacteria > Burkholderiales > Rhodocyclaceae > Sterolibacterium. The sequence continues at coordinate 7,129 of CAZCPD010000107.1, read as the reverse complement.
TGCCTTGCAGCTCGGCATCGGAGAGCGAGGGCACTTCGATCATCAGGTCGAGGCGATCGAGCAGCGGACCGGAGAGCTTGCCGCGATATTTCGCCACCTGATCGGGTGTGCATCGGCACTTGCCGTTGGCATGGCCGAGCCAGCCGCAGGGGCAGGGATTCATCGCCGCGACGAGCTGAAAGCGCGCCGGGAAGTCGGCGCGCCGGGCGGCGCGGGCGATGCATATATGGCCGCTTTCGAGCGGTTCGCGCAGGGCTTCGAGGACGCGCCGGTCGAATTCGGTGAGTTCATCGAGGAACAGCACGCCGTTGTGCGCCAGCGAGATCTCGCCGGGCCGCGGCACGCCGCCGCCGCCGACCAGGGCGGCGCTCGATGCCGAATGGTGCGGCGACCTGAATGGCCGTCGGCCCCAATTCTCGATCCTGAAACGGCCGGCCAGCGAATGCACGGCCGCGCTTTCCAGCGCCTCGGTCTCGGTCATCGGCGGCAGGATGCCGGGGAAGCGGCTGGCCAGCATCGACTTGCCGGTGCCCGGCGGTCCGGACAGCAGCAGGCTGTGGCCGCCGGCGGCGGCGACTTCGAGGGCGCGGCGCGCTTGCGCCTGGCCCTTGACCTCGGCGAGATCGGGATAGTCCGGCGCGCAGACCAGCGGCTGTCCGGAGAAGGGAGTCAAAGCCTGTTGTCCGCCAAGGTGGGCGCAAACGTCGAGCAGCGTGCGCGCCGGCAGGATCGTTGCCGTGCGCACGAGGGCGGCTTCCGGCGCACTCTCGGTCGGCAGGACGAAAGCGCGTTGCGCCGCGTCCGGCATGCCTGTCATGGCCGCACACATCGCCAGGGCGCCGCGCACCGGACGCAATTCGCCACCCAGGGCGAGTTCGCCGGCGAACTCATAACCTGCGAGATCGTTCGCCGCCACCTTGATCTGGCCCGAGGCGATCAGGATGCCCAGTGCGATCGGCAGGTCGAAGCGGCCCGATTCCTTGGGCAGGTCGGCCGGCGCCAGATTCACGGTGATGCGACGCTGCGGGAACTCGAAGCGGCAGTTCTGGATCGCGGCGCGCACGCGGTCGCGCGCTTCCTTGACCTCGGTGTCGGGCAGGCCGACCAGCGTGAAGGTTGGCAGGCCGGCGGCGAGATGCACCTCGACGATGACTTCCGGGGCTTCCATTCCGGCGCTGGCGCGGGACCTGAGGACGGCGAGGGACATGGCGGATGGGATCGCGGGCGGAGATCGGATTGGCGGATTATAGGCTGCAAACGCCGCTGGCATGGCCGGCAGTGCTCTATACTGGACGACCCGCGATACGACAGAGGATCGAAGCATGAGCAAGATCGAATTGCCCGCGCAGCAGCCGACGCTGCGTGTGGTGCCGATGCCAGCGGACGTCAATGCCGCCGGCGACATTTTTGGCGGCTGGGTGATGTCTCAGGTCGATATCGCTGGCGGCGTCGTCGCCACGGAGGCGGCGTGCGGGCGGATCGCCACCGTTGCGGTGAATGCCTTTCAGTTCAAGCAGCCGATCTCGGTCGGCGACGTGGTGAGTTTCTATGCCAACGTCAGCCGCGTCGGCCGCACGTCGATCACCATCGATGTTCAGGTGTATGCGCAGCGTTTCCGGGAGAACGAACCCGAATTGCTGGTGGTCAAGGTAACCGAGGCGACGCTGACGTATGTTGCGACGAACCGTGACGGTAGCAAGCGCGAAATCGGGACGCCGGTGAGCTAGCCTGCCCTGCCTCCCGATGACTTCCTTACTTCGCGGTTTTCTTGCGCGGAGCGCGCTTGGGCTTGGCCGGCGGTTCTTCCACCTGGGGGGGCTGCATGAAATTCCACGGCCAGAGAGCGGGATTCAGCGCCGCGTTGGCGAACGCATTGGCCGCATCCGCCGCGTCCCCCTGAGCCGGTTCCGCCGCGGCCTGTGACGATTGGCCCATCGCTTGTATCGTTGCCAGCGCCACCCGCTGCATTTCGAGGCCCTGGATGCTCATCTGCAGCATGTTCAGGTTCATCTTCAGCCAGCCTTCGACGGCCTTCAGGTCCGCAATGCGCTTGCCGAGTTCGTCGACATCCAGGGTCGGCGTGACCATTCCCGGCAGGGAGAACCCCATGCTGTTCCACATGGACTTGAGGAAGTCCATGGAATTCGCGCCTGATTCATTTGACATAGCTGGCTCCGCAGGAAATAATATGCCAATGTTACTCCAACACACCCTGCGAATGCGTGGCGGAAGGCTATGTTTTCCGCTGCCCTTGCGTTAGCATGGTGTTTGCAGAGGTTTTGAAATTTGACGGGAAGTGGCGGTATGTTGAAATTGCTTGTCGTAGAGGACCACGCCCTTGTGCGAGAGGGGCTGTTGCAGACCCTGAGGAAGCTGGAGCGCGGCGTCGTCTGCAATGGCGTGCGCGATGCCGAGGAGGCGCTGGCCTTGCTTGAGCAGGAGGGTGGCGAGGATTACGATCTGTGCCTGCTCGATCTGATGCTGCCGGGGCTGAATGGCATGGGTTGTCTGGGGGTGCTGCGCAAGCGCTTCCCGGCGATGCCGGTCGTGATCATCTCGGCGCTTGACGACCGCAATACAGTGGAACGCGCGATGCGCGCCGGTGCTTCGGGCTTCGTCAGCAAGTCGAGTCCCGGCGAGGTGCTGTTGACGGCGCTGCGCCAGGTGCTGGCCGGCGAAGTCTACGTGCCGATTTCGCTGCAGGATGAGCTGTCCTCGCAGAGCAAGCGGCGAGGCAGCGTGTCGCTAGCCGAGGAGTACGACTTGACGGCGGCGCAGATGCGCGTGCTGGAGCCGCTGATCCAGGGAAAAACCAACCGCCAGATCAGCGAATTGCTCGGTCTGACCGAGGGGACGGTGAAAGTGCATGTGTCCGCCATCCTCAAGGCGCTCAATGTGGCCAACCGGTCGCAGGCTTTGCTGCTGGTCAAGGAGCACAGGTCGATCAAGTTGTAGCGTTGGCCGAGGCCAGGCAGTCGGCGCGTCCTTCTTCCTGCTTTCCTTCCTCTTCGCTCGGCGCGTGCAGTAACTGCTGCAACAGCGCGCGCAGGCGGGCTGGCCGCAACGGCAGGCCGAGCTGTGCGCAGGGGGCGCAATCTTCCGATATCGCGGCGCCTTCCGCGAACTCGCCCAGCATGATCAGGAGCGGCGGCGTCGGATAGCGGCCGATGAAGTTGGCCACTGCGGGGCGCCTGTCGGCATCGAAGATCAGCAGGTCCGGCCGCCGGGAGTTTTGCTCCTCGAATTCGCCCAGGCTGGTCGCGCTGGTCGTGCGACAGCCCCAGTTCTCCAGGAGCTCGCACAACCTGGCCCGCTCTTCGACGTCTTTGCCGAGGAGCACCAGCGCATCGATGTCGAAGCCGAACCGATTGTCGCGCGGTGTCCCCTGGGGCAGGGAATCCTCCAGGCTGGTGGCCTGGAATTCTGGCGTTTCGCGCGGCAGCGTGATGCTGAAGACCGAACCGTGCTCCGGCACGGAGCGCACGTCGATGGGGTGAGCGAGGATTTGCGCGAGGCGGGCGACGATCGACAAGCCCAGACCGAGGCCCTTGTCGGCGTCACGCTCCGGGTTGCCGACCTGATAGAACTCCTGGAAGATCAACGGGATTTGCTCTGTGCTGATGCCGATGCCAGAGTCCCAGACTTCCAGTCGCACCTGGTCGCCACTGTTGCGCACGCCGACGACGACGCCACCACGGGTTGTATAGCGGATGGCGTTGGCCAGAAGGTTGCCGAGCATCCGTTCGAGCAGGCGTGGATCGCTGACGACACGGGCACGCGTGGGGACATGGCGCAGCCGCAGTCCCTTGGCCTGGGCGTCCGGCGCATGCACCGCAATGGTCCTTTCGATGAGCGGTTCGAGGGCGATGGCTGCGGGTAGCGTGCGGATGTCGCCGAGGTCGAGACGCGAGATGTCGAGCAGGGCGCTCAACTGCTGGTTCATGGCATCCACGGCGCTGCGCACTTGTTTGAGCAGGCGACGCTGCGGCTGCGTATTGGGCTGCTCCTCCAGTTCGTCGGTAAACAACGTCAGGGCATGCAGGGGCTGGCGCAGATCGTGGCTGGCAGCGGCGAGAAAGCGTGATTTGGCGAGGCTGGTGCGCTCGGCTTCTTCCTTCTTTTCGCGGAGTTCCAGGGTTGCTTCGGCGATGCGCTGCTCCAGCTGGTCGCGACCGGCCAGTAGCGCCGCCGCCATTTCGTTGATGCCTTCCTCGAGGCCGCGCAGCGTCTGCGCCGGGTGGTGGGCGACGCGCGCATCGAGTTTGCCGAGATGGATCTGCGTCACCGTCTGTTGCAGGGCGAGAATCGGTTCCGTCACGTCGCGGCTCAGACGACGCGAGAACATGATGCCCGTCGCCAGGGCGGCGAGCGAAAAAAGCGTGGTGACGATGAGGATTTCCTGTTTGGTGCGAACCACGTTGCTGCGTGACATTTCGACAGTGACGCTGCCGAGCGGCTGGTTCATCTGTTGCTGCGCGGTGGCCGGCGGCAGGAAGGGATCGTCGAAGGTCGGGTTGCTGCGCTGTATCTTGGTGTGGAAGAACAGCGTGCCCTTATCCTCGCTGAGTCCCTGCCAGTGGTCGGGAATGCCGGTGACGTTGTCCTGAAGTCGGCTGCTGCCAACGCTGACCAGCTTCCTGCCGTCGGCGTCGTTGAAAGTGACGGAGGTGACATCTGCTTCGCGCGCGACGGCTGCGGCGAGCCGCTGCAGCTCGTCAAGGTTGCCGGAAAAGGCGCCGTATTCGGCGGCGGGTGCGAGTTGGCGCGTGAGCGCCGCGCCGCGTCCCAGCAGCACGGCGTCGGCCTCGTTGTAGCGCAGCACAATGAAATACAGCGACAGCGCCACGCTGATGATCAGCGCCGGCATCAAGGCCACGAACAAGACCCGTCGTTTGATATCCGGAGTTTTCAAAAAAGGAAGACGTCGCGCAGGTTGAGTGAGGATGCAATTGTCCTTCCTGCCAGCGCGATGGGCAAGGGGGCGATGATGTGCCGGGGAGAGTTGCGTCGGTCCGTCTGGCGCCGCCGCTTCAGGCCGTGATGTCGAAGCGGGGACGGGCCGGCAGCTGCGCCGGTAGCATGCCCGGCGTCATTGGCGCGGCGCAGGCACTGCGTGCCTGGCCGCGGGTGTGGGCGATCGGTTCGTCCTCGACCTGCAGCTGGAGCAGATCGACGACCTGGTAAGCCACGCCGCGACAGGCGTTGGCGAGCGGGGTCGGCAAGGACAGAGGCAATTGCTTCTGCAGTAGCAACTTGCTCGCCGAGAGGGCGAGCACCGGATCAAGGATGCGGTCCTGGTATTGGCCGAGAAAGTCGCGCACCGAGCGTTCGGCGGTTGCGCGCTGCCAGGCATTGGTCGGCCACTGCATCGGCACGGCATAGGCGCGTGGAAACATTTCCAGGTCGCGCGTCACGGTGCGGATATCCTCGTGCGAATCGCGGAACGGCAGTAACACCAGGTCGGCCAGGCCATACAGCTTGCGGTCCATTTCGGTGCGGTTGCCGCCGCCGTCGATCACGCCCAGCCATGCGTTCAGAGAGCGGATCTTGTCGACCACCTTCGCCAGCGCCTCGCGCGAGCGCGCGTCGGCCGTCAGATAGCGGCGGTTGGTCGGATCAAGGGGTTCGCGGTCGGTGTCGGTCAGCACGCAGACGGAACGCTGGCCGACCAGGCCCATGCCCTGACAGAGCATGTGTGAAAGCGTGGTCTTGCCGGTGCCGCCCTTGTTGCCGATGACACAGATGATGTCCGCCATGAAGCTTCTCCAGTTCCTGTTTCTGCCTTTGCCGCATCGGGCATGCCTTGCGGCGAGCCGGGTTGAGGCAGGATCGGATTATTGGCGATCGCTTCGCGCGGCGATGCTTGGAAATGCGCGGAAATCGGGCCTTTATTTCTCGTCGTTTCCGCGCGGGAAACGATAGCAATGCAATTGCGTGGCACGGCGATCGGCAACCTCGATGACCGTTTCGGATAGAGCGCCGGGCGCTGCGAAACTGTTGCTGACCAGCAGTGTGCCGGGACGCATCTGGTTTTGCGCCTGGGCGAACAGGCGCGGCATCGGTGTCGGCGAGAGGAAGGCGTAGACGACATCGTAAGGCGCCAGCGACTCGTGCCAGAAGTCGCCGTAGCGGATGTGCAGATTGGGCAGGCCGGCCGCGGCAGTTGCAAAATAACCCCAAAGCCAGGGCAGCGGCGCGTGCTCGATGCCGAGGAATTCGCAGTCCGGGCGTGCCCGCGCCAGCCGGCGTAGCAGACCGGCATGGCCGCAGCCGAGGTCGACGACGCGGCAGGGACTGGCCGGCAACAGTTGCAGCACGGCCTGTGCCGTCGTCGCGTTCGACAGATAGAGTGGCACCTGACTGCGGTCAGTGCGCCAGTAGACGAGCAGCAGCAGAATGAAGGCGGCCAGATACCAGCCCGGTGCGATGCCGAGACGGCTGACGAGCAGCGCCGCTGGCAGGAACATCAGATGGATTGGCAGCCACCAGCGCGGCGCCTTGAATAACAGGCTGACCGCCGCCGCGCAGACTCCCTGGGCGATGGCGGCGGCGAGCGGTGAGGGCAGCAGGCCGGGTCCGGCCAGCGGCACGAGCGCTACCAGCGCCGCGCCGATGAGCTGGGCGAGCACGGCCTGGCGTAGTGGCGACGAAGTTGTGGGCAACCATGACGACATCCCGCGATGATAGCCGAGTGCGATCGGCCCGCGAGGCGCATCGATGCTTGATTTCAGGGCATCTCGTCGGAGAGGCGCGTCATTGCTTGCTGACAGCCCGATCCGCCGACGATGCCCGCCTGGCGGATATAATGTCCGCTTATGTCCGCAAGCCACTCCCACCTCATCGCCGGTCTCAACCCCGAACAACTCGCCGCTGTCACCCTGTGCCCCCAGCATGCACTGATTCTGGCTGGTGCGGGTAGCGGCAAGACGCGCGTGCTGACAACGCGCATCGCCTGGCTGTTGTCGAACAACCTGGCCGGGCCGCACAACATCCTCGCCGTCACCTTCACCAACAAGGCGGCGAAGGAGATGCTCACGCGGCTGTCGGCGATGCTGCCGATCAACTCGCGCGGTATGTGGATCGGCAACTTCCACGGACTCTGCAATCGCCTGCTGCGTGCGCACTACCG
>CAZCPD010000106.1:0-10312 GCA_964500425.1 uncultured Rhodocyclaceae bacterium | reverse complement strand
GAGGTCGGCGGCATCGACGCACGGCGCTTGCCGGAAACGCCGCCGGCGTGGTCGAATCAGCGATCCGGTCCTGGTCGCGCACAGCTTTCGGGATGGCCAGTGCGGCGCCGATCGGTCGAACGTCATTCCAGCGCATGCCCGGGAGTTGCGCTGGCCCGCTCAGAAAGGATGGACATGCCCGCGACCGACATCAAGGACCAACCGCTGCGCGACGACATTCGCCTGCTCGGTCGCCTGTTGGGCGACACGCTGAGCGAGCAGGAAGGGGCCGCTGTGTTCGGCATGGTGGAGCGCATCCGTCTGCTGGCGATTCGCCATCACCGCGATGACGATCCTGCCGCGCGCGAGGCGCTGGAGGCGTTGCTGCACGAGTTGCCGCGCGAACACACCAGCCAGATCGTGCGCGCCTTCAGCTATTTCTCCCATCTCGCCAACGTCGCCGAGGACCAGCACCATATCCGCCGCTCGCGCGCCCATGCCCGTGCGGGATCCGCGCCGCGCGAAGGCAGCCTTGCCCATGCATTGTTCCGCGCGGAAAGCGCCGGCATCGACGCGGCCCGGCTGGAGCGCTTCTTTGCTGCGGCTCAGGTGCGTCCGGTGCTCACCGCGCATCCGACCGAGGTTCAGCGCAAGAGCATCCTCGATGGCCAATGGCAGATCGCCCGCCTCCTGAACGTCCGCGACCAGCTCGACCTGACGCCCGAGGAGCGCGCCGGCGTCGAGGAGTCGCTGCGCCGTGAGATCCTCCGGCTGTGGCAGACGCGCATGCTGCGCGGGGCGAAGCTGTCGGTCATGGACGAGGTGGCGAATGCGCTGGCGTTCTACGACACGACCTTCCTGCGCGAATTGCCGCGCCTCTACAACTCGCTGGAGGATCACCTGGCGACGGCCATCTCCGGATGGCGGGCTCAGGAGTTGCCGCCTTTCCTGCGCCCCGGCTCGTGGATCGGCGGTGACCGCGACGGCCATCCCTTTGTCACGGCGGAAGTGCTCAAGGCTGCGATACGCGCACAAAGCCGCAAATCGTTGGTCTACCTGCTGGAGGAACTGCATCAGCTGGGCGCCGAGTTGTCGACCAGCACCACGTTGATCGGCGTTCCGCCAGAGTTGACGGCGCTGGCGGCGCGTTCCCCGGACCAGAGTCCGCAGCGTGCCGACGAGCCGTATCGACGCGCCATTGCCGGGTTCTACGCGCGTCTGGCGGCCACCGCGCAGCAGCTCGATGGACTGGAAGCGCAGCATCATGCCGTGGCCGAAGCGGAGCCCTACCCATCAGCGCAGGCCTTCGCCAGCGATCTCGATCTACTGCACCAGTCGCTGTGCAGCCACAAAGGCAGCCTGCAGGCGCGCGGCAGGCTGCGCCGCCTACGGCGTGCCGTGTCCCTGTTCGGCTTTCACCTCGCGCCGCTCGATCTGCGGCAGAACTCGGAAGTGCATGCGCGCACCGTCGCCGAATTGCTGGCCGTGGCCCGCGTGGCCAGCAACTACCTGGCGCTCGACGAGGAGGCGCGCGTCGCCCTGCTGCTCGAAGAACTCGCCACGCCGCGGCCGCTGACGGCGCCGGGCGTGCGGTATTCGCCGGAGACCGCGAGCGAACTGGCCATCTTTCACACGGCGCGATCGATCCACCAGCGCTACGGGCGCGACGCGATCGAGAACGTGATCATCTCCAAAGCCGATGGCGTTTCCGACATTCTCGAGGCAGCCGTGCTGCTCAAGGAGGTCGGCATGCTGCGGCCGCTCGAGTGCGCCCTCGATGTCAATATCGTGCCGCTGTTCGAAACCATCGCCGACCTGGCCCATGCTGGCGCGGTCATGGAACGTCTGCTCGGACTCGGACTGTATCGGCGCTTGCTGGCGAGCCGGGGCGATCTGCAGGAAGTCATGCTCGGTTACTCCGACAGCAACAAGGATGGCGGCTTCCTTGCCTCCTGCTGGGCGCTCTATCGCGCCGAGATCGCCTTGACCGAAGTGTTTGCCCGGCACGGCATCGTCTTGCGCCTGTTCCATGGCCGTGGCGGCTCGGTGGGTCGCGGCGGCGGCCCCAGCTACCAGGCGATCCTCGCGCAGCCCCCGGGGGCTGTGCAGGGGCAGATACGCATCACCGAACAGGGGGAGGTCATCGCCCACAAGTACGCCAATCCCGAGCTGGGCAGGTGGAATCTTGAGGTTCTCGCGGCGGCGACGCTGGAGGCGACGCTGCTCGCGCGACAGCACGATGCGCCGCGTCCGGAATATCTCGAAGCGATGGAACAGTTGGCCCGATACGCTGAAACCGCCTACCGCGCCATGGTGTATGAGACGCCTGGCTTCGAACGCTATTTCTGGGAATCGACAGTCATCGCCGAAATCGCCGCGCTCAACATCGGCAGCCGGCCGGCATCGCGCAAGCAGTCGACGGCGATCGAGGACCTGCGGGCGATCCCCTGGGTCTTCTCCTGGTCGCAATGCCGCCTGATGCTGCCCGGCTGGTTCGGTTTCGGCACGGCTATCGCGCAGTGGCTCGATGAACGCGGCGAGGCCGGGCTGGCCCTGCTCCGCGAAATGCGCGCGGATTGGGGCTACTTCCAGACGCTGCTGTCCAACATCGACATGGTGCTGGGCAAGAGCGACATCGCCATCGCCGAGCGCTATTCGCGCCTGGTGCGCGACGAAGCCTTGCGCACGGCGATCTTCCCGCTGCTCAAGGCCGAGTGGCAGCGCTCGGTCGATGGGCTCATGACGATCACCGGGCAGGCGGAATTGCTGGACGGCAACCCGTTGCTGAAGCGCTCGATCCGCAATCGCTTTCCCTACATCGATCCGTTGAATCACCTCCAGGTCGAGCTGTTACGCCGCCATCGCGCTGGCGAGACCGACGAACGGGTGCAGCGCGGTATCCATCTCACCATCAACGGCATCGCGGCGGGGCTGCGCAATAGCGGCTGACTGAAGCGCCCTGCGCGGCGGGGCTGCGTCTTATACGCGAATTCTTGATGAGCGGATCAGCCTGGTGGCTGTGAATTTTCTCGTCGCCGGCGCGGCGGCTTCGGTTTTTCGGCCGGCGCCGGCGGGTGGTCTGTGGGCTTGAGCGGCGCCGGCCAGGCCTGCAACGCGCGCAGCAGCGGGCGCTTCTTGCTCTGGTGCGTCTGCATGCGGCGCAGGATGCCGTCGAGGGCGGCGATGCCTTCGACGATGTGCAGGCCCTTGTTCAGCATCACGCATTCAGCGCGTTCGCCCATCGCCGCATCGGTGATTTCAGCGCGCGACGGCAGCCCGCTCTTGACCAGGGATTCGAGCACCTGGGTGGCCCAGATCACCGGCATGTGCGCGGCTTCGGCGGCCCAGAGGATTTCTTCCTGCAGCTCCGCCAGCCGCTCGTAGCCGCACTCCACGGCCAGATCGCCGCGCGCGATCATCACCCCGGCGGCCGGCGCACTCATCGCCGCCATCAATAGCTCCGGCAGGTGAGCGAAGGCGCGTTGTGTCTCGATCTTCAACACCAGGCCAACGCCGGAGCTGTCCAGATTTTTCAGATGGTCCTGAAGCGCATGCACATCGGCGGCCTCCTGGACGAAGGAAAGGCCAACCATGTCGGCGATTTCGGCGGCCACGGCGAGATTTTCCAGATCGGCGGTGGTCAGCGCCGGCAGGTCGAGCCGGCTGTCGGGCAGGTTGATGCCCTTGTCGGTCATGAGTTTCTCGCCGCCGGGGCGGGCCTGGGTGATTTCGACATCCAGCCAGTCGGCATGACAGCGGCGAATCACGCCGCCGATGCGCCCATCGTCGAAAAAGATGCGCTCGCCGACCCGCGTCTGCGCAAAGACCTCCGGCAGCGAGCACGGAATTGCATGGGCGGGCGGATTCCGTCGCTGCTTCGGGGCGGGCCCGCTAGCCGCTGTGTCGATATCGTCGGCGCGCGTCAGGCGCAGCAGGTCGCCGCTGGACAGCGTCAGGCTCGCCGTCGTCACCGGCAGATCGGCGCAGGTTGTTGTGCGCTGGCCCTTGCCCGGGCGCAGGCGCTTGAGGCGACTTTGCGGAATCAGGTAGGTCGTCTTGTCGACTTCCGCCAGCATCCCAGCGCCGCAACGTTCGACCAGCCGCAGACAGCGCCGCGCACCGCGCGCATCGACGAGTTCGACGAGGTCGTCATCTTGCAACCCGCTCAGCCATTCGGCATCGACGCCGATGTGGGCCTCGGCGCCCTTGATGCCGCTCTGGCTGCCGGCTGGGCGCAGGCCGACGCGCGCCGGCGCCAGGAGTCGTCCCAGCGTGTCGCGGTGCGGGCGCAGTTTGAGCACCTGTGGGCCGGCCTGCAATGCGCCGGTGCGCAGCTTGGGGCCGGCCAGATCCATCAGGATGCGCAGCGGCCGACGCGTCGCCTTGGCTGCGCGGCGGACATTGGCCGCCATCGCACGCCAGGCTGTCGCGTCGTCATGCGCGCAGTTGATGCGTGCGATTTCCATGCCGGCTGTGACCAGCCGCTTCACCAGCCGGTAATCGTGCGCGGCTTCGGCGGGCAGGGTGACCATGATGCGCACATGGCGTCCGCTCGCTGGCGCGCCAAGCAAGTCGGCGGCATGGCGTTCGAGCAGCGCGCGGCTTTGCGTGAAGCCGATCGGTTCGCTGGCGACGTGGGCCGGGCAGGGCAGCCCGCAGAGCCGGTGGAGGATGTCGAGGACTTTGTCGAGATTGGCCAGCACATGCGCTTCCGAACGGCCCAGCGAGGAAACGCCCAGCCAGGCCAGGCGTTCCTGCAGGGCGCGCAGATCCTGTCGCCGCAGCGCCAGATAGTGCGCCAGGTTGCGCGCGCTGGTGCGCTGCTCGGCGGCCAGGTTGTCTATCGATGGCTGCATGGCGCGCTCGTGTTCAAGCAGGGTGGCGCGCAGTTGATTGAGTTCGTCGATCAGCGCCAGGCAGGTGTGGCGATCCCAGTCGGCGCATTCTTCGTCGATGTGCGCAATGCGATCGGCAAGGCACGTCGAATGCGGGCCTGCGGTCGGCGGCGCTGAAACCCTGGCGATCATCTTCGGCGCCCCCAGTGGAATCAGTTGGACAAGCGGCCGGCGGCGATCAGTGCGTCGATCTCGCGTTCGGCGGCGAGCCAGTCGTCGTGCGACGAGCCGGCATCCGCATCGAAGCCGCGTTGCTCGGCCAGGTAATACGCCGCCACCTCGATCAGGTGATGGCGTTGGCGATCGTCAATTGGCGCGGCGGGTGCGGCGTTCGTCTGGGCAATGGGCATGGCGGCTCCTTGGGGCGGATGTCAGTCAGTCATTCAGTCAGTCGTTCCTGACAAAGGAGCGACTGACCCCGCAATTTACATCGCGTAAATGACCGCCATGTTTCACCGCTGCGAATGACGTTGGGCGGCCCCATCTGGTTATTACGGGCTATGTCCACGCACACACGATGTCATCGCTACGCAACGGTGCTCCACAAGAATCAAATGCTCTGAGCTCGCACTTCGCGGGTGGAAAGGCATGAGCGATGACGAACTCTCCGGGATCCCTGCAAACACGCAATCTTCCCGCGCTACGTCGGGTCGATCGCGGCATGCTGGCTCAGCATCAAGTCGATCGCCGGGGCAATGCGGCGTTCGAACAGCGCGAGATGGCCCTGGTCGAGAACGCTCCGGTCGGCGCCAACGCATTGACAGGCGTCATCGAGCATTTTCATCGCACGCTCGACCCCGATGTGATCCGTTGCCATCTGGTCCACAAGGGCCTGCGCAAGGGTATTTTTTATGTGAATACCCGCCATCAGACATGCTTGTCTGTTGGTCACCTGAACGGCATTTCGCTTGCGGTCATCCAGGGAAGCACGGGTCAAATCCGTTCGCCCTGAGCTTGGCCACCTCTTTCGCTCGCTCGCGCGAACCTTCCCGGGTTCTCGCGATGCCGGAATCATGCTATGTTTTCGAGCTCGATAAGCCGTGGCGCCCCGGATTCTGGGTGACCATCCGGCACGAAAAACATGGAGGAGGGAAGCATGCGCGGACTCATCAGGATCTCGCTCGTGGCCGGCCTGCTGGCGACGGTGTTGCTCAGCGGCTGCAACGGCGGTTCTTCCGGCGACAACGCCGGTCTGACGCTGGGCGATGCCGGGTCGCCCGGAACGACAGTCACGTCGGTCGCCAATCCGACGGTCGAGGGACCGGTGAAGGACGGACTCGGCATGATCTCGGTCAGTTCGACGATGTTTCCGCTGTCCCTTGTCGGCTACAGCGGCGCCGAGTACTTCATCTCCGGCAACGCCGCCAGCTATGTTTCGGACAGCCCGCTGTCCAGCGACGGCAACTGGTCGGCGCGCGTGGCGGGCGGCAGCGCGCCCTACAAGACGCGCATCGTCGTCTATCGGCCGACGAAAGCCGCCAATTTCAACGGCACCGTGATCGTCGAATGGCTCAACGTCAGCGGCGGCCTGGACGCGGCCCCTGGCTGGATCAATGCCCATACCGAACTGGTTCGCCAGGGCTACGCCTGGGTCGGCGTCTCGGCCCAGAAGGAGGGCATCGACGGCGGCGGCGCTATCAGCATCCTCAGCCTGCCGCTGAAGAAGTTCGACGCCAGGCGCTACGGGACGCTGCTTCATCCCGGCAACCGATATTCTTATGACATGTTCTCGCAAGCGGCCCAGGCCATCCTGCATCCGCAGGGCATCAATCCGCTCGAAGGCCTGACGATCAAGACGATGATCGCCAGCGGCGAATCCCAGTCGGCCATGCGCATGGTGACTTACGTGAATGCCGTTGCGCCGCTGACGCGCCTGTTCGACGGTTTCATGATCCACAGCCGGCCGTTCGGCATGGCGCCGCTGTCCGAGGACACGATGGGGCTGCCGGAGGATAGCGCGACAGTGATGCGGGTGCGCACCGATGTGGCGCCGGTGATGACGGTGCAGACCGAGAGCGACCTGTTCCTGCTCAACTTCTACCCCAGCCGCCAGGACGATGGCCCGAATTTCCGCCTCTGGGAAATCCCCGGCACTTCGCATGCCGATCTCTACACGCTGACCGGGCTGTTCGACATCAAGGGCGGCGACATCAGCCATGCCACGGTGGTGGAGAACGCCCAGCCGATGCCGGGCATCGTCACTTGCGCCAAGCCGGTCAACTCCGGCCCGCAGCATTTCGTCGTGAGCGCGGCGTACGCGGCGCTGAACCGCTGGGTGACGACAGGCATCGCGCCGACCAGCGCTCCGCGCCTGACGGTGAATGCCGCCGGCGCCGGCTTCGAGAACGATGCGCACGGCAACGCGCTGGGCGGCATCCGCACGCCCTACGTGGATGTGCCGATCGCCACGCTATCGGCCTATGGCCAGCCCGGCAGCATGGACTCCATCGGCAACAGCGCCGAGAGCTTCTGTTTCCTGTTCGGCACCACCCAGCTGTTCGACAGCGCCAAGCTGCAAAGCCTCTATCCGACGCACGAGAGCTATGTGAATGCGGTGAGCGCCTCGGCCGACGCCGCCCTGGCGCAGGGTTTCCTGCTCGAATCCGACGCGGCGCTGATCAAGCGGGCGGCGCAGCAGTCGACCATCGGAAACTGAGCGGCATCCAGCATGCCGCATGCCTGGAGTCTTGGCATCGGCCGGCCGCCTTGTTTGACGAGACGGCCGTGAATTCTCTCCCTGCGAATATACTTGTCGCGATGGACGCAAGGAGCCGCCGCCATGTCGCAACAACCTTGAACCCGGACGATGCCGCGCCGGCGCAGGCCGGTCGTTTCGACGATTTTCCGTTGCGCGAGATCGGACAGCCGGGCTGAGCCCAGTCGAAGTCCTTGATTCAACGAGCATGCATTTCGGCAGGCCTGCCCCTGAACCTGTCCCTGGCCGCGACGACCTTGCCAACGAAGCGCTTGTGAATGCATCCACACAGTCCCAGTTCTATGGCCAGGAATGACCCATGAATGCAGTAGAAATCGAAGCCGCCATTTCCGAACTGGCCCTGCAGCCTTTTGACCCGACCGAGTTCCCGTTCGCCTTCCTCGCCGCCTTCGGCAACAAGGACACCACCCTCAAGCGCCTGCGCGCCGGGAATAACAATGCTTCGGATGTACCCGGTGGTGTGCTCCAGCGCGGCAACATCCACATCGCCGTTTGCGACGCCGGCCGCGTGGGCGCAACCCTCAAGACCCTGCGCGCAAGCCCGGCCAGTGCGAAAGCCAAGGCCAAATTCATTCTCGCCACCGACGGCGAAACCCTGGAAGCCGAAGCGCTGCTGGGTGGTCAAAGCGGTGGCGAAACCATCGCCTGCAGCTACCCGGACTTCCCCGACCATTTCGGCTTCTTCCTGCCCCTGGCCGGCATCTCCACCATCAAGGAGATCACGGACAACCCCATCGACGTGCGCGCCACCGGGCGTCTCAACAAACTTTACGTCGAATTGCTGCGCGAGAACCCGGACTGGGCCACCGACGAGCGCCGCCGCGACATGAACCACTTCATGGCGCGTCTGATCTTCTGCTTCTTTGCCGAAGACACCGACATCTTCCATGGCGATGGGCTGTTCACCCACACCATCGAACAGATGAGCGAGCGCGACGGTTCCAACACCCATCAGGTGCTGGCCGAAATCTTCCGCGCCATGAACACCCCCGTAGCGCATCGAATAGCCGCGGCACGAACTCCCCTCGCCCAGAATGGGAGAGGGGCCGGGGGAGAGGGTGCATCGCTGCGTTCCTGGGCCGACCAATTCCCCTACGTCAACGGCGGCCTGTTCTCCGGCAGCACCGAAACACCGCGCTTCACCCGCATGGCGCGCACCTACCTGATCCACGCCGGCAACCTCAACTGGAAACAGATCAACCCCGACATCTTCGGCAGCATGATCCAGGCCGTCGCCGACGACGAAGAGCGCGGCGCGCTGGGCATGCACTACACCAGCGTGCCCAACATCCTCAAGGTGCTGAACCCGCTGTTCCTCGACGAGCTGCGCGCGCAACTGAATGAAGCGGGCGACCACAAGACCAGGCTGCTCAACCTGCGCAAGCGCATGGCGCGCATTCGCGTGTTCGACCCGGCCTGCGGCTCGGGAAATTTTCTGGTCATCGCCTACAAGCAGATGCGCGAGATCGAGGCCGAGATCAACCGCCGCCGGGGTGAATCCCACCTGGGCAGCGAAATCCCGCTGACCAACTTCCGCGGCATCGAACTGCGCGACTTCCCGGCCGAGATCGCCCGCCTGGCGCTCATCATCGCCGAGTTCCAGTGCGACGTGCTGTATCGCGGGCAGAAGGATGCGTTGCTGGAGTTCCTGCCGCTGTCGAAGGAAAACTGGATCGTCTGCGGCAACGCGCTGTGCCTGGATTGGCTGAGGCTATTGGACGCCGACCGAACCGGCGTGAAGCTGGTAGCCGATGACTTGTTCCAGACCCCGCTCAATCAGCCGGAAATTGACTTTGCGAATGAGGGTGGGGAAACGTATATCTGTGGGAATCCGCCGTATCGTGGCAGCAAGTGGCAAACCGACGAACAGAAGGCCGATTTGGCGAACGCCTGGAGCAAGCATCCCAAGCTTGCCAAGACCACGGACTTTGTGACTGGATGGTTTGCACGGTTTCTCGATTACGCGGACAAAGTGCCGAATGCGGTGGCAGCCTTCGTGGCAACCAATAGCGTATGCCAAGGCCAGCAGGCAATCGACATCTGGCCGGTGGCGTTCGAGCGTGACTGTGAAATTCGTTTCGCACACACTTCATTCAAATGGGCCAATCTCGCCAGCAATAACGCGGGGGTGACCGTGGTGATTGTCGGTTTGGGAAAAAAATCAGCCGAGCCGAAGATGCTGTATCAAGATGAATTGCTCAAGCAATGCTCGGCGATTAGCCCGTATCTGGTGCCGAATAGCTTGGCCTATGTGCAGAAGACCAACGAACCCATCGGCGAGCAGTCGCCCATGTTGTTCGGCAATATGCCGCGTGACGGTGGCCACCTGTTCTTGGACGGCGAACTGGCTGCGAAGGTCATGGCCGAAGATGCTGTCGCACAGCCTTTCATCAAACGATTCGTCGGTTCGGACGAGCTCATCAATGGCAGGCAACGGTATTGCCTGTGGATTGAAGATGACGAGGCGGAGCGTGCGAAGAATAGCGATTTCATTTCAAAGCGACTAACTCTAGTGGCAGGGAACCGCAGCAAATCCGATGCGGAATCGACGCGCCAGTTCGCCAAGCAACCGCATCGCTTCGTTCAGATTGCAGGTATGGCTAAGCGCAATCAGATACTTGTGCCCGGAGTCAGCTCTGAAAATAGGCCATACCTGCCCTGTGATTACTTGACGGCAGATAACATTGTTTCCAACAAATGCTTCGCCCTCTACGATGCCCCC
>CAZCPD010000105.1:0-10382 GCA_964500425.1 uncultured Rhodocyclaceae bacterium | reverse complement strand
CCTGCTCGACGAGGTCGACAAGATGGGGCAGGACTTCCGCGGCGATCCGAGCGCGGCGCTGCTCGAAGTCCTCGATCCGGAGCAGAATTCGACCTTCGTCGATCACTATGTCGAAGTCGAGTATGACCTCTCGGACGTGATGTTCGTGGCGACCGCCAATACGCTGAACATCCCGGCGCCGCTGCTTGACCGCATGGAAGTGATCCGGCTATCCGGCTACACGGAAGACGAGAAGGTCAATATCGCCATCCGCTACCTGCTGCCGAAGCAGCTCAAGGCCAACGGCATCAAGCGCGACGAACTGACTGTCACCGACGACGCGCTGCGCGACATCGTCCGCTACTACACGCGCGAAGCCGGCGTTCGTTCGCTGGAGCGCGACATCTCGAAGATCTGCCGCAAGGTGGTGAAGTCCCTGGTGCTGCGCCAGCGCAAGACCAAGGTCATCGTCAATGCCAGGAACCTCGACAAGTATCTGGGTGTCCGCCGGTATTCCTTCGGCATCGCCGAGAAGGAGAACCAGGTCGGTCAGGTCACCGGTCTGGCCTGGACCGAGGTGGGCGGAGAGGTGCTGACCATCGAAGCCGTCGTCGTGCCCGGCAAGGGCAAGACCATGACCACCGGCAAGCTTGGCGAGGTGATGCAGGAGTCGATCCAGGCGGCGCTCACGGTGGTGCGCAAGCGCGGCAAGCAGTTCGGCATTGCCGAGGACTTCTACCAGAAGAGCGATCTGCACATTCACCTGCCGGAAGGCGCGACGCCGAAGGACGGCCCGTCGGCCGGCGCGGCGATTGCCACCGCGCTGGTGTCGGTGCTGACCGGCATTCCGGTGCGTGCCGATGTCGCCATGACCGGCGAGATCACCCTGCGCGGCGAGATACTGCCGATCGGCGGTCTCAAGGAGAAGCTCCTGGCGGCGGTGCGCGGCGGCATCCGCACGGCGCTGATCCCCGAAGAGAACGTCAAGGATCTCGCCGAGATTCAGGATGCGATCAAGAATCGCATCGAGATCGTGCCGGTGCGCTGGATCGACAAGGTGCTGGAACTCGCCCTCGAACGCGTGCCGGAACCGGCTGCCGAAGCGCCTGCGGGACCCGCGCCGGCCGTCGAAGCGGCGCCGCTCGCCGCCAGCGGCGAGGCGCCGGGGAGTGGTCTGATCACGCATTGATCGTCGCCGCTCGGCGCCGACGGGCGCACGCAGCGCAGCATCTTTTTTTGCTGCACTGCGTGCGCTTTTTCTTTTTGGATTAAAGGGTTGTCCGGGTCGTCAAGTTTCTTGACATATCCGTTTGTCGATTGCTATAAATCATCCGCAGCTTTCCTGGCCTGTCCGGAAAGTTCGCGGTCTGCGTTGAGCGCAGGGCATTCAAATTCAAACAGTCAAGAGGGGACACAAGTGAATAAATCCGAATTGATCGAAGCGATCGCGAAGTCCGCGGATCTCTCGAAGGCTTCCGCCGGTCGTGCGCTCGACGCTGCCATCGGCGCCATCAAGGGCTCGTTGAAGAAGGGGCAGGTCGTCACGCTGGTCGGCTTCGGCTCGTTCTACACCGGCAAGCGCGCGGCCCGCAGCGGCCGCAATCCGCGCACTGGCGCGGCCATCAAGATCAAGGCCGCCAAGGTGCCGAAGTTCCGCCCTGGCAAGGCGCTCAAGGATGCGGTAAACTAACACTCTTTGGGCGCTTAGCTCAGTTGGTAGAGCGTCTGCCTTACACGCAGAATGTCGGCGGTTCGACCCCGTCAGCGCCCACCAGGTACCCACCAGGCTGACCCGAACATTTCCGGGCCAGCCTGGAAAACCCGCACAGCGAACCGCTCTGCGGGTTTTTTTGCGTCGGTAGCCCCGACCCTGCGGGCTGCTTTCGTGCATGTGCGCCGGACGGCTGCTACCAATTCATGTCTTTTCCGATGTAGTCGTAAAGTTCCCGATTCAAGGGGGCAAAGAAATCCTGGAGGAGCTGCCGGGTGGGCTCGGTCATCTGACTTTTCGCCCCGGCATTCTTGAGCGGCATTTCGATCGGGTTGTAATCGGGCAATTCAAGAAATGAATAGACTTGTCGGGCTATCGCGACAGGATTCGCGAAGAATTCGGCAGAATTCACGAACAGCACATTCGACCTGTCGAAGCATTTCAACAGATTGATGATGAATGGCAGATAGATACTGTGTTGAATATAGCCACCGCCGCCAGGCATTCCTGAAAAAGTCATCAACCCACCGCCTTTGTGCCGTATGGCTTCAAGTTCGATGCGCATCGATTCGTCGAAGTCCGGATATCGTGCCCAGAGCGGATCCCTGGTGATTCGGGAGAGCCGCATCTGATCCCAGCGCCAGTGCGCAAATGTGCGCTCCACGGGGTCACGCAGTATGACGATGAATTTGACGTTGGGAGCCAGTTCCCTAGCCAGGTAAGGAAAGCCGAGGAAAGGCATGGTGGGATTGCAGTATCCGGTCACGGCCTTTCCATGGCGTCTTGTCAGACTCTTCGCGCGGCGAATGGTCGGAAACTGCGCCAGGATGAGCTTCTTCATCGGAATGCTGTTGCCGATCTCCTTGGCCAGCGGCAATGCGACGCAGGGATGCTGCATGATGTAGTCGGCCAACAATGACGTGCCTGACCTTACTGCGCCGATGCTGGCAAAGGCGGGGACCATGCGCTTCGCCGGCAGCGCCGCTCTGAGCAGGATTTTCCACAAGGGCGGATGAGTGAAGTAATAACTCAGGAAATTTCTCTGGAAGCGCAGCCACGCCTTCGCGGGAAGTGCGGTCGACAACATCAAGCGCTGGTCGAATCGGCCGGCCTGGTTGATCGTCTGGATCTTGCTCTGGTCTGGAAGAAGTTTGTCGCTCAAGAGGCAATCCACCTGCAAATGGAGTTTCAAGGGCCTGCAAGGACGCCAATCGTGAGGCATGGCGCATGGCGTTGGGGCGCCGGGGGGGGGCGTATGATAAGCAGATACGTACCCGCGTAATCCTGTATCCCGTGATTATATTCTTCCTTGAAGGAGCGCCAGAATGAACCAGGAAAATGTGCAGGGGGGGTGTCTGTGCGGCGCCGTGGCCTATGAGATCACCGGCAATATCGGCATCTTCCAGTATTGCCACTGCTCGCGATGCCGCAAGTTCACCGGCAGCGCTTTTGCCTCGAATCTCTTCGTTTCACCCGAGCAGTTCGCCTGGCTCAGGGGACAGGAGCAGGTCGGCAGCTACGCGCTGCCAAACACCAAGTACTTCGCCACGGCGTTCTGCAAGCAGTGTGGCTCATCGCTGCCATGGCGGCCGCAGGCCGGCAAGATCATTGTCGTTCCCGCCGGCACGCTTGAAGGTCACCCCGGCATCGAGCCGGACAAGAACATCTTCTACGCCTCGAAGGCCTGCTGGTTCAGGAATCCGGGCGAACTGGCGATGTTCGACGGACTGCCGGGCAAGTAAGGTCCGCGCCGGTCTGCGCCTAGCCCCTTGGTGTGCGGGGCAGGCAGCAGGCCTGGAAGGCGGCATTGACGCGCCTTCCAGGGGGCTATCCCGGCGTGGCTTGCTTTCTTACTCTTCGAGCAGGCTGCGCAGCATCCAGGCGGTCTTTTCGTGCACTTCCAGGCGCTGCGTGAGCAGGTCGGCGGTCGGCTGATCGTTGGCGGCATCGACGAGGGGGAAGAGTTTGCGGGCGGTGCGCGCGGTGGCTTCCTGGGCGGCGACGAGGTGGCGGATCATGTCCGTCGCCTTGGGCACGCCGTCGACTTCCTTGATCGATGCGAGCTTGGCGAACTCCTTGTAGGTGCCCGGCGCGGCGACGCCGAGGGCGCGGATGCGTTCGGCGATCATGTCGAGGGCATTCCACTGCTCGGTGTATTGCACCATGAACATCTGGTGCAGGGTATTGAATTGCGGGCCCTTGACGTTCCAGTGGAAGTTGTGGGTCATCAGGTACAGCGAGAAGCTGTCGGCAAGCAGGGCCGACAGACCCTTGGCGATTTTTTCACGATCGCCGGTGCTGATGCCGATGTCGATGGTTGGGGTTTTCTTGCTGGCCATGGCGTGTTCTCCTGGTTGAAAAAAGTGATCGTTCAGCCCAGCGTGGTGTCGAGCACCATCATCAGGGCGAAGCCGGTCATCAGGCCGAGAGTGGCTGGCGTCTGATGGCCGTTGCGATGGGTTTCGGGAATGACTTCATGCGAGACGACGAACAACATGGCGCCGGCGGCGAGGCCGAGGCCGCCGGGGTAGGCGAGCGGCAGGCCGCTCGACAGGCCAACGCCGAGCAGGGCGCCGAGCGGTTCCAGCAGGCCGCTGAGGGCGGCGACCAGCACCGCGATACCCGGCGCGAAGCCGGCGCCGCGCATGGACAGCGCCACGGCGAGGCCTTCGGGTATGTCCTGTAGCGCGATGGCTGTCGTGAGCGGCAGGCCGACCGCCATGTCGCCCTGCGAGAAACTGACGCCGATGGCCATGCCTTCCGGCAGGTTGTGCAGGGCGATGGCGAAGACGAAAAGCCAGATGCGCCCGCACTGTTGATGACCGGGGCCGCATGGTCCGGTCTTGTCATGCTCGTGCGGCGTGAAGGCATCGAGACCGAGCATCAGCAGCACGCCGAGGCCCATGCCGAAGACGACGATGGCGGCGCCCTGCGGCTTGTTGCCGAGGATCTCCGCCGCGGCGGCCAGTCCCGGCAACAGCAGGGAGAAGGCGCTGGCGGCCAGCATCATGCCGGCCGCCAGGCCCAGCAGGCTGTCTTCGATGCGTTGCGGCAGGCCGCGCAACAACAATGCCGGCAAGGCGCCGATGGCGGTGGCGGCGAAGCCGGCGGCGCCGCCGAGCATCGCCAGTCGCAGGTCGGGCGGCGCAGCGCCACCGAGCAGTTCGGCGATGCTCTGGACCAGCAACAGGACGACGACCAGTCCGGCCAAACCGAGACCCAGTGCGGCGATTTCGTGTTCGCGCGCGTGGCGGCGCAGCAGGGCCAACCAGCTCACGCCGCTGTCGGCTTGCGTCAAGGTGCTTGGCGTGCTCATGGGGGGGACGGATTCTCGGTATTCATCGCGCGACAGTGAGGGCAGCGGTCCGCCGCGGAGGCTTCGGGGCACAAGCGAACCGCCGGGTTTCACCGAAGTTCTTCAATGGCGCCGCGTCGCTGGGCTTTCCATCCCCGCATCATAGTCGCAAACCGGCGGATTGTGATGCTCGTGAGGCTCGTTAAGGCTGGTGACAGTCTGTCAGCGGTGGCGTGTCCGCGGCAAAGCGGCGGACGCAGTTTCAGTTCGCAGTGCTGGCCGTGTCTTCCTTGAGGCTGGCAAGGAACTTGAGCAGGGCCGGAACGTCTCGGTCGAGCAGGGACGGGTCGGCGAGGTTGAGGTCGATCAGCTGGATCAGCGCCATGCGTTCCTTTTCGCCGACGCCGATGAACTTGATGCCGAGCGTTTCGGCATGGGCATGGACGACCAGCCCATTGAAGGCGACGCCCTGGTCCTGGCCGATATAGCGGATATACAGGCGGCAAGGGCGCAGGAAGGAGCCGTTGATTGGCACTTCGTCGAAGGCGAAAAGGGCGCCATTGAGGGAAATGTCACGCAACGTACCTTCGCAGCTCATGCCGCGAAACTGCACCTCGGCGCGGGAGTGAAACGGGAAGCGTACGAACTGGCGGCGCTCAATCGACATGTTCCTGCTCCGTGAAGAACGTTGAACCGGCAGATTCTATTCTACGGGTTTTTCCTGTTCGCGCAGCAGCTTGTATTCGACGGCATCGACCAGGGCGCGCCAGGATGCGTCGATGATATCCGTGGAAACGCCGATCGTGGTCCAGTTTTCGTGGTGGTCCGTGGATTCGATCAACACCCGGACCTTGGCGGCGGAGGCCTTGTCGGAATCGAGCACGCGCACCTTGTAGTCGGTGAGCTTGATTTCCCTGATCGCCGGGTAGAAGCGTTCGAGCGCCTTGCGCATGGCGTTGTCGAGGGCATTGACCGGGCCGTCGCCTTCGGCAGCGGTGATTTCCTCCTGTTCGCCGACGGCGATCTTGATCATCGCCGATGAGTTGATGCCGTTGGCCGACGGCTCGCTGACGATGACCTTGAAGTCCTTGCGCTCGAAGAACGGCCGATACAGGCCGAGCTCCTTGCGTACCACCAGCTCGAATGAGCTCTCCGCGGTTTCGAACTGGTAGCCCTCGTGTTCCAGCGCCTTGAGGCGGTCGAGCACCTTCTGGGTTTCCGGCGAATCCTTCTTCAGCGTCGGGGCTATGGTGTTGATCTTGGCCAGCAGCGTGCTGCGCCCGGCGACTTCGGACATCAGGATATGGCGCGTGTTGCCGACCGTCTCCGGATCGACGTGCTCGTAGGAAATCGGATTCTTATTGACCGCGTCGATGTGCATGCCGCCCTTGTGGGCGAAGGCGTCGTTGCCGACGTAGGGCGCCTTCTCGTTGTGCGTGATGTTGGCGATCTCGCTGACGAAGCGCGCCACCGAAGTCAGATGGCGCATGTTGTCGGCGGGGATGCAGTCGAAGCCCAGCTTGAGTTGCAGGTTGGGCAAGATCGAGCACAGGTTGGCGTTGCCGCAGCGTTCGCCGATGCCGTTGATCGTGCCCTGCACCTGCGTCGCGCCGGCCTGCACGGCCATCACCGAGTTGGCCACGGCCATCTCGCCATCGTTATGGCAGTGGATGCCGATGGCGGTCTTGAAGCGGCCCTTGACCTGCGCGGTGATGTCGAAGATTTCCTTCGGGAAGGTGCCGCCGTTGGTATCGCATAGCACCAGGCAGTCGGCGCCGGCATCCGCCGCCGCCGCCAGGGCCTGCAGGGAATATTCGGGATTGGCCTTGTAGCCGTCGAAGAAGTGCTCGGCGTCGAACACCACCTCCTTGCCCTGCTGCTTGAGGTAGCGGATGGTGTCGCCGATCATGCGCAGGTTCTCGTCCAGCGTGGTGCGCAGGATGTCGGTGACCTGATAGTCCCAGCTCTTGCCGAAGATGCAGATGGCGTCGGTGCCAGCCTTCAGCAGCGATTGCAGGTTGTTGTCCTCGGCCACGTCGATGCCCACCTTGCGCGTCGCGCCGAAGGCGATGATCCTGGCATTCTTCAGCTTGAGCGCCGCGGCGCGCTTGAAGAACTCCATGTCCTTCGGATTCGAGCCGGGATTGCCGGCCTCGATGTAGCTGACGCCGAGGTCGTCCAGCGCCTCGACGATCTTGATCTTGTCCTCGACCGAATAGGAAATGCCCTGGGCCTGCGCGCCGTCGCGCAGGGTGGAGTCGAACAGATGGATTTTGGTCATGTCGCGTTCCTGAAGCCGGACCGGAAAGGAGCTCGGGGCGAGCCCGCCGGGGAAACGCGCATTTTATTCGATGCACCCGGCGCCGTGGCGGGGAATTGCGGATAGGGCGGCCTACACGACGGCCCATCGCCCGGAGAGCAAGGAATGACGCGCCTCTTCGGGAAGTGGCGGGCGGAGATCAAGTATTGGCGCGGGTTGCGGCAATGTCGGTGCCCAGAACCGGTGGTTCGCGTCCATACCCGCCGCCCGGCCGGCGCTATCGCCATGGGGGCGACTGACTCGCGGGACTCTGAGTTGCCGCCGATGCGAGCGCATCCGCCATCTTCCATGCATAATCCCGAAAGCATCCGACGCCGCGGCGAATCGCGCTGGGGGATGGTGAGTTGTGGGGGATGCAAGGATGTGAGGCGGGAAAGATGGAAGATGCTGGAACGCACGACCTGACCCAGGAGAGGTTGACGTTGGGGTCGGGCGGACAGGATGTGGGGAGGACGAAAATGTTGGAGGAGGTATGAATCTCGAAAACGCGTTAGCCGAAACAGAACGTGCAAACGCTCGCCTGATATACAGGTTTAAAGTGCTGTTATGCATGCAAATGGTTGCCTATTTTGCATGTCTTCTCCTTCCCGGAACCTTCGAGTTGGTTGCCATCGAGGTTGCGAGATATATACCTTCGATCCAGAAGCTCCTCAGTTCTGGTGATGATGTGGGGCAGTTTGCTGCGCGGTATTTTTCAATCTGTTGGTTGGCAAGTCCAATCATGCTCGTATACCTACTTTGGGGCGAGAAACCCGTTGCAAGAATCACCGTTGGGTCTTCCAGGCTTGGAAGAGGTCCAATAGCTGTTTCGTTCTTTTCATATTTCATCGTATTGCCAGTGGTGGCGCTTTTTATCTATCTGCTGTATGAGGGCGACCTATATATGCACGAAGGTAAGCCGCGTCTGTTTGGACAGCATGTGTTTTTCTTGATGCGCCACACATATGTCGGGTTGCTCGTGTTGGGTACCGGCTTGGCCTTGGGTATGGTGTTTACTGTGAACATCATCGCGGCATTGCTGGTTTATCCAATCGCATTGCTCTTTCATAACTGGCGTGAGGTGAGAAGGCAAGAATAATCGGCGAACGCGCCTCTCCAGCCAGGATCGGTGAGAGTTAATATTTGCGCGGTTCTCCAGAGGGCGGCTGACGGCTAGTCCCCATGCGCGTCGGCGCCGAAGGCCATCTGGCGCAGGCGGAACAGTTCGTCGCGGGCGGCCCCTTTATCTACACCGGCTGGGGCGGATTCGTCTCGCGGCTTCCGATCAGAAGCGCGATCAGCGCGACGGCGGCGAAGGCCATGCCGGCGATGAAGGTGAAGGCGGCGCCCCAGTGGTCCCATAGCAGGCCGGCGACGAGGCTGGCGACGAGCATCGCCATGCCGCTGACGAGATTGAAGAGGCCATAGGCGGTGCCGCGCAGTTCGGCGGGGACCGCGTTGGCGACCATGGTCGCCAGCAGCCCCTGCGTCATCGCCATGTGCAGGCCCCACAGCGTCAGCCCGCTCCAGACGATCGCCCAGTGATTGCCGAGCGCCAGCAGCAGGTCGGCGCCGATCAGCATCGTCAGTCCCCACGCGAGCAGGCGGCGATGGGGTCGCCGGTCGGCCAACTTGCCGAAGGGGTAGGCGGCCAGGGCGTAGGCGACGTTCATTGCGACCAGCACCAGCGGCGTCCAGGCGATCGGCAGGCCGCCCTGTTGGGCGCGCAGGACGAGGAACGCCTCGCTGAAGCGCGCCAGCGTGAACACCGCGCCGATGGCCACGATGCGCCAGTAGGCGCCCGACAGGCGGCGCAGGTTCTTCATGCGGATGGGATTGGTGCGGCGCGTGTCGGCGACGGGCGGGCGTTCCGGCTCCCTCACACCTAAGAACAGCAGCGCCACGGCTAGGAAGGCGGGAATCACGGCGACCAGAAAGACGCTGCGAAAATCGTTGGCCCAGGCGAGCATCAGCGCCATGCCGAGTAGCGGCCCGAGGAAGGCGCCGACGGTATCGAGTGCCTGGCGCAGGCCGAAGGCGGCGCCGCGCATTTCCGGTGCGACGATGTCGGCCACCAGTGCATCGCGCGGCGCGCCGCGGATGCCCTTGCCGATGCGGTCGATCAGGCGTGCCGTCAGCACCATGCCCGGCGTGCCGGCCAGCGCGAACAACGGCTTGGAGAGTGCGCCGAGCGCGTAGCCCAGCACGGCGAGCGGCTTGCGGCGGCCCAGGTAGTCGCTGATCGCTCCGGAAAATACCTTGACGATCAGCGCCATCGCCTCCGCCGCGCCTTCGATCAGGCCGATGGTCAGCGCGCTCGCGCCCAGCTCGACGAACATGAAAACCGGCAACAGGCTATGAATCAACTCGGAGGAAACATCCATCAACAAGCTGACGAAGCCGAGTGCCCAGATGCTGGCGGGCATGTGGCGAAGAGATGCGGCGGGCGGCATGGCGGCGAGCGGGTGTGCGGAAGTCGGCGAACATAGCATGGATCGGGATGCCCCCGGTTTCGTCGTTCGAACCCACGGGTTTGGCGCATCCCCTCGCCTCCGGGAGCGGGGAGTCGGGGGCGATCTCAACGGGAATCAGGTGTCCGGTGTGAACCTGCACGTCCCTCAGCAAGCATTCATGCGGCTCTTCAGGGTGAGGCTACTCCCCGTGCGCATCCGCGCCGAACGCCATCTGCCGCAGGCGGAACAAATCGTCGCGGGCGGCGGCGGCTTGTTCGAACTCCAGGTTGCGGGCGTGCTCCTGCATGGACTTCTCCAGCCGCTTGATCTCCTTCGCCAGTTCCTTCTCGCTGAGCGCATCGTAGCGCGCCTGCTGCTGGGCGGCGAGGCGCATCTGTGGGGCGTTCTCGGCTTCGTACATGCCGTCGATGATGTCCTTGATGCGCTTGGTGACGCCTTGCGGCGTGATGCCGTGGGCCGCATTGTGCGCGAGCTGCCTGGTGCGGCGGCGCTCGGCTTCGTCCATCGCGCGCCGCATCGAGTCGGTGACGCGGTCGGCATAGAGGATGGCGGTGCCGTTGATGTGGCGCGCGGCGCGGCCGATGGTCTGGATCAGCGAGCGCGTCGAGCGCAGGAAGCCTTCCT
>CAZCPD010000104.1:0-10404 GCA_964500425.1 uncultured Rhodocyclaceae bacterium | reverse complement strand
CCTTCTTCACCGCCGGCTTGGCCGCAGCCTTCTTCACAACGGGCTTCTTCGCGGCGACAGCCTTTTTCGCCACCGGCTTCTTGGCGACAACCTTCTTCACCGCCGGCTTGGCCGCAGCCTTCTTCACAACGGGCTTCTTCGCGGCAACAGCCTTCTTCGCTGCCGGCTTTGCGGCTGCCTTCGTTGCTGCTTTCTTGGCCGCCGGTTTAGCCGCAGCCTTCTTCGCTGCCGGCTTTGCCGCAGCCTTCTTTACCGCCGGCTTTTTCGCCTTGGTTTTGTCCTCAGCCATATTCAACCTCCTTAACAAAGTAACAGGATGGAAACATCAAACAGCAACCCGCCCAAACCGGCACGGGTTATTCAAGGCAACGAAGCTGGTCGCCACCCTAGAATTCATGAACTCGCCAACGCAATGCTGACAACGCGGTACGCGGGTATATGGAACAGACGCCATTTCATCTCCCACAACGCAGGCGTGGAACCTGAAAATCGGCGACTGACGAATATCGGATCGGATGCGTCGTCTGATGCCGATGTTGACATTGATGGGCACAGACTTGCTGCGCAAGGGCTGGGGTGAAAACCGGAAATTTTCGGGGGCGCCGATCATCGTGATCGCGAGCCCACCGTCTGGCGACGGGCATTACCGGTTTGGATGACGAATCGAGAACACCGACTTCGGCACACATCCATGCGTAGGGAATGAAGGAAAAAAAGGGAAAACGAAGCGGCGAATTCACGCTCGAAGCGGGGCAACTGCGGCAACAACCGGATGGCATCAAGTGTGACCAACAACCGCATCAAGCATTTCTCCTATGGAGGGAATCTAGCCTGCCGTGTTTCTTCTCTTGCCCATCGACTTGCCAAGTTGCACTCGTTTCTATTCGGCTCTTTGTTCGACTCACCGCCGCCTTGGCGGGGTTGACCTACTAGATATAGTGTGCTTTCAATATTTTTGACTAAGTGTAGTGTCTCAATTTCAAACATGCAAGAAGTTTTTCACTTATGTGCTTGCATATTCTCAAAAAAGCAACACCTGATGTTCAGTCAGCCGATGAATTCCCGATGTCGCGACGGCTCGGAATACTTTGCGAGATCCGCGACCACTCGAAGCATGGTCCAGGGTCGGTCTTGCGGCCTGGCGCTATGTCGCAGTGTCCAACGACTTCGGCGTCCGGATAACTGCGTCCCAGCACGTCAAGCAAGGCGACGAGCGTTCGATACTGAGCCTCCTCGAATGGTTTGTCATCGCACCCTTCGAGTTCGATGCCGATGGAGAAGTCATTGCAGCGCTGACGGCCGCGCCAGTTCGACGCCCCGGCATGCCAGGCGCGCTTGTCACAAGGGACGAATTGAATGAGCGCGCCGTCCCGGCGAATCAGGAAGTGCGCCGAGACACGCAGCGCATGGATGCCGGCATAGTAGGGATGCTCGCCGGGATCGAGGCGGTTGGTAAACAGTTGCGCGATGGCGTCCCCGCCAAATTCACCCGGGGGCAAACTGATGGCATGGATGACGATCAGACTGACGGTTTCACCCGGCGGTCTCTCATCGAAATTCGGCGAAGAAATGAAACAGGCGCCGGGCAACAGCGCGTCGGCATCCAGCGACGGGCCGAAGCCACGGCGCGCCACCGTCATTCGTTGAGCCCCAGACGCTCCATGCGATAGCGCAGCGAGCGGAAGGTTACGCCGAGCAATTTGGCCGCGGCAGTGCGATTGAAGCGTGTCTTCTGCAGCGCATCAAGGATGGCCTGCTTCTCCACCTGATCGAGTTGATCCTGCAGCAACGAACGTTCTGCTTCCGTCGGTTCAGCAAAACCGACATCGCTTGCCGCCTCGGAGGCCAGATGCAAATCGGCAACATCGATCGATTCCCCCGCAAACAAAGCCAACGCACGCTCCAGCGTATTCTCGAGTTCGCGCACATTGCCAGGAAAATCGTGCTCACTCAGGGCCCTTGTCGCCGCGGGCGTCAGTCGCGGCACTGCAATGCCGGCATCGGCGGCCAATCGCGCCAGGATATTCTGCGCCAACAACGGGATGTCTTCGCGGCATTCCCTCAACGCCGGCATCCGCAGACCGATCACATTGAGCCGATAGAACAGATCCTGACGAAAGCGCCCCTGTTCGACGAGCGCCTTGAGGTCCTGATGGGTGGCGCAGATGATGCGCACATCGACCGGCTCCTCGCTGGTCGCGCCGACCTTGCGCACCCGTTTTTCCTGGATGGCGCGCAGAAGTTTCACCTGCATCGAGAGGGGCAGATCCGCCACTTCATCCAGAAAAAGCGTGCCCCCATCGGCCGCCTGGAAAAACCCGTCGCGCTCGCTCTCCGCGCCAGTAAACGCACCTTTACGATAGCCGAAGAATTCGCTTTCCATCAGGCTTTCCGGAATCGCACCGCAGTTAACCGCGATGAAAGATCCCTCGCGGCGCGCACCTAGTCGATGAATCAGGCTGGCGGCAAGCTCCTTGCCGCTACCGGACTCGCCGGAAATATAGACAGGCGCCTGGCTGCGCGCCACGCGCTCGATCATCGCCCGCGCCTGCTGAATCGCCGTGGAGGTGCCAACGAGCGCCTGACTTGCATTGGCAGCCTCCTGCGCGCCGCGCTGCGGCAAGTCGATTGCCGACTTGACCAGCGTCCGCAACTGATCCAGCGACACGGGCTTGGCAAGGTAGTCGAACGCGCCGGCCTTCAATGCCTGAACCGCATTTTCCATGCTGCCATGTGCGGTGATGACGGCCACGGGCAGATCCGGGCAATGCTCGCTGATATGCTGAACCAACCCGAGACCATCACCATCGGGCAGCCGCATGTCGGTCAGACACAGCTGATAGATCCGCTGCTCCAGCAAGCGCTTGGCTTCGGCAACACTGCCGGCGCAATTGCACGCCAGCCCCATGCGTGCCAGCGTCAGGTCCAGCAGTTCGCGGATATCCGGCTCGTCATCGACAACCAGCACCTGGACATTCTCGTTACGGGATCTTCGCTCGACTTTCACTGGGATTTCTCCTTTACCGCTTGCGCCCTCACTCACCGCGACCCGTCAGGCGAAAATGCGCACCTGGGGCATTCTCGCAATACTCCAGCTGCGCCCCGTTCGCCTCGCAAAGCTCGCGAGCGATGTACAGCCCCAGCCCCGTGCCACTGCTGTGGGTCGTAAAGAATGGCTCGAACACCTGAGACCGCAGCGCCGGCTCGATACCCGGGCCATCATCGATGACATGAAATTCGGTGCGCGCCGGGGCGGCCGGCCGCGAAACGCGGCGTACCTCCAGACGTACACTGCCCGCCTCGCCCCGACAATGGCGCAGCGCATTGCCGAGCAGGTTCCAGAGCACACGATTCAGATGGCTGCGGTCAAACCACAGCATGGCGCTCTCATCCGCCGTCAGCACGACCACATCGGCGACACGCGAGTCATGGACGGCGAACTCGTCGAGAAAGACCTCGACGAAGGCCTTCAGGTTCAGCAACTCCGACTGCGCCCGATCGCGCCGACCCAACTCGAGAACTTCGGCAACGAGCCGATTCAGCCGCTGGGTATTATCGCCAATGATGCGGGTCAGGCGCACCCGCGTCACGTCACGTTGCTCCTCTGCAAGCAGTTCGGCGGCATGGCTGATGGCAGACAACGGGTTGCGGATCTCATGCGCCATGTTGGCGGTCAACCGGCCAAGCGCCGCCAGCTTCAGTTGTTGCGCCTGCTCCTGAATGCGATTCATGTCCTCCAGATAGATCAGTGCATTCCCCCCTTCGCCAGCGGGCAAGCAACGCACCCGCAGCCAGCGGCCGGTACCCTGAACCTGCATGACTTCCGTGGACTCCGCCGCCTGCCGGCTCCAACGGACAAGACAATCCGCCAGCGCCTCGGAGTAATTGGCGAGCGGCGCCGCTGCAGGCAAAGGGATGGGGCTCAATCCCAGCAATGACTGCACCTGCGGATTGGACTGGAGCACCCGGCCAACGGCATCGACCACCAGGACGCCATCCTGCATGTCGCGAATCACGCGCTCGTTGATGGACAACTGGTCTGCCAGTTCCTTGCCGCGCTGACGCGCCAAGGTCTCGTTGGCTACCACACGCCGCGCCAGCAAATGGGCGGTGATTGCGGTGGCAAAGAATCCGGTACTGATCACGCCCGACTGGATGAAGGTCACCGGATCGGCATCGAAGCGCAACACGCGCAGCGCCTGCTCGAAAAGCACACTCAAGGTTGCGAAGGCAGCGAAGAACAGACTCAGCCGCCCCTGACCCACCAGGCCAGCGCCGGCGAGAACCACCAACATCATGAAAGCCATGCCGCTTCTCGCGCCACCGCTGTAATACATGAGCAGTGTCAGCACCACGATGTCCGAGACGACCTGGATGGTCAACTGCAAACTGAACCCGCGCTTGAACTCCCGCAAGACGATGTAGAAGAAGATCGCGAGTACAAGATAGGCAGCGCAGATCTGCCCGAACAGAACCGGATTCTGGTAGCCGAAGTTCAGCGCCGGGCCAAAGAAGTAGAAGGCGCAGAGAAACACCGTGGCAACACCCAGCCGGTACCAGCTGAAATAGAACAGAGAACGCCAGAAAGTCTCTGGTGGATCGGCAGCCAGGCCAAGCAGGAGCTGCATGTCAGCTCATGCCTGCCGGAAAAGAACCGCCGAGCTCACGATGCTGCTCGCAGCAGTAATAGCGGTCTCCGGATTTCAGACTCTCGTTCTCGGGGAGATGCACGCCGCATTGTGCGCACACCACCATCTGTTGCGGTGGTGCCGGCGCGGGTGGCGGCGGGACAGGACTCCGCCAGCGCTTTCCGCGCAAAACAAGAAAGATCACGACTCCGAGAAGACCGAGAAACAGCAGCTTAGACATAGATTCAAGGAACGCTTTTTTAGCGTCCTGGGTGGCGCGAGGAACAATTGTCAGTCTAGCAGTTTCCCGCTCCGCAATAGCCACTGGAGGCTATCATATGGGCATTCCTTGATATTCCTGCAAGCCATTTCGCACGAGACTCCGTTTGAGCAAACCCTCCCATCGTTTCTACTCGCTGCGTCTGGCAATATGCCTTGGCAACCTTGTCATGGTGGTGCTCGCCGCGCCTGCTTACGCCGAATATATCGAGCGACTGCCAGCGCCGGTGGCGCGCAACCTCAAGAGTGCCGGAGTCCCCTCCGCCGCCGTTGCCGTCGTGGTGCAAGAGGCTGCCGCGGTTCTGCCACGCGTCAGCGTGAACGCAGGCCAGCCTTTCAATCCAGCCTCATTGATGAAGCTGCTTACCACCTATGCGGCATTGGACATCCTCGGTCCGGCCTACACGTGGAAGACCGAAGCCCTGGCGGCAGACGGACCGGTCAACGGTGTGCTTGAGACCGACCTGGTGCTCAAGGGAGGAGGAGACCCCAAACTGACCTTCGAACAATTCTGGCTATTGCTGCGTCAGTTACGCGCGCGAGGCGTGCGCGAAATCCGCGGCAACCTCCTGCTCGATCGCAGCTTGTTCGACATGACAGAAACCGGCAACGAAGGCTTGGCGCCGTTCGACGAAAGTCCCCTGCGTCCATACAATGTCAGCCCGGATGCCCTGCTCCTCAACTTCAAATCGCTGCACGTGAATCTGATCGGCGACTCCGCGCAAGGGTCGCTCATTGTAAGAGTCGAACCACAGCCGACCAATCTCGATATCGATAACCGGATCAAGGCGGCCAGTGTCCCTGGCGACTGCGACAACTGGAAGGAAGGACTGCAAGCCAATGTCATTCAAACTGGCGACCGCAGCCGTCTCAGCCTCGGCGGCAGCTATCCATTGAACTGTGGCGAGAAGACCTGGAGTCTCGGCGTGCTGCCACACCCGCAATATGTGCTCGGCGTCTTCAGCCAGCTCTGGCTGGAACTCGGCGGCACATTCTCCGGCAAGCTGAGCGACGCAGCCGCGCCCGTGAATCTACAGTTGCTTGCCAGCATCGAATCGCCCACGCTGGGCGAACTTGTTCGCGATATCAACAAGTACAGCAATAACGTGATGGCGCGTCAGGTATTTCTCACTCTCGGCGCCGAGGCCCGCAGCAAGCCGGTTCGAGCGGCGGACGCCGATGCGACGATCCGCCGGTGGCTTGCGCAGAAGCAGCTGAACTTCCCGGAACTGGTGCTGGAAAACGGCTCCGGACTGTCGCGCCGCGAGCGTCTTTCCGCAGAAAGTCTGGCCCGTCTGCTGGCCAGCGCCTGGAAGAGTCCGCTGATGCCCGAATACATTGCTTCACTGCCGCTCGTGGCCGTCGACGGCACCATGAAGAAGCGCCTGAAACAAAACGCCATCGCCGGCCGGGCCCACATCAAGACCGGCTCGCTGGATGGCGTGAAAGCCATCGCGGGCTACGTTCTCGATCGGAGCGGAAAATGGCAGATCGTCGTCTTCCTCGTCAACCACCCGAATGCCGCAGCCGCGCAAGCGGCACAGGATGCGTTGCTGCAATGGGTTCATGAACGGGGCAATTGACCGGCGACCATCGCCAGGAGAGTGCGAGAGTGCGCCCACTCAGAGGTTGTGAAAATTTATCGCAAGCGCCATGCTCGGGGAGGCAACCGTGGGAGCGGCCTCCAGGCCGCGAATGGTGGCCGTGCGCACCGAGCGATTCGCGGCCTGGAGGCCGTGACCGAAGGAAACGCCCCGAAGGAAGTGGCCTTGGGCCACCCCTTGAGGGGCTCCCACCGCAAGCGACGTTGCGATGCCGGCCCATCGGATGACGCACCCCTGTGCCTAGCCCCCCCCGCTCAGGCGCCGGCGGAGGAAGAATACGCCCCCCCGGAATTCAGTCGGCGTGTACCACCGGCTGCAACGGAAAGCAGCGGGTCTTGTCAGCCGCGACCCGCTCCGCAGGAGCTTCTCCCGGATAAGCCAATGCCCACAGGTCGAAGAAGGGCCCCCGTTCGACGACAACCGTCTGGAAGCCGCTTTCCCGCAAAGCGCGGTCGAGGCTTTTCGCGGTGAAACCGGTCTTGTGCGCCATGTAGAGATTGCCGGCGGCCATGGCGCTGCGCAAGCCGTACAGGATATCCAGCGGCGCAATCGGCCCGGCCGGCGAAACATAGGCCGCCTCTTCCAGTTTGTCGTCAGCCACCAGCGCGCACACCGACTGAAGGTCAGGACACGTCAGCACGACCATGCCATCGCTTTTCAATACCCGACGGAATTCCCGGAGCGCCACATCGACTTCATGCGGATGCAGATGTTCGATATTGTGCGAGGAAAAGACCGCATCCACACTGGCAGCGGTAACCGGCGACATGTCGAGCATGCTCGCCACGACATCTGGCATGGCGCACGGATCGATATCAAGACGAATCTCGTTCCAGCCGCTCTGGAACAACTGCGGCAGAGAACGGCGATCGGCGCCGCCGCAGCCGACATGCAGAACGGCTTTCTTGGAAATTGGCGGCGCCGGGACGATTTCCGAGCCAAGTTTTTCGCCCTTGAGCCAGGCCTGCCACATGCGCCGGTAAAGAACCTCAAGATCGGCCGTGAATTGCTCTGGCTGGCAGATCGCGCTACGCGAAAGGCGCGGGCGGATTTCGCGGCGCAATCTCTTCAGGCGCTCAGGATCATGTGCCAGGGCGATCGCCCCTGCCACGCAGGCGTCGAGGTCGGGAAATATCAAATCCGTGAGACCAATGTTGGTCAGTGCAGAAACGGTCTGTCGCGACACCACCGTGTTGCCTTCCAAGGCAACGACCGGAACCCCCATCCAGAGGGCTTCGAGCGTCGTCATGCCACCGTTGAACGGGAATGGATCGAGCGCGATATCCATATCGCCGTATTCGACAAACATCTGCGGGTGACTCGACGGAGGCCTCAGCTCGAGACGCTCCGGCGGCAAGCCGGCGGCCTCGAATCGGTTACGAACGAAGTCGCAGATATCGGCATCATTCAGACCTGCCGCCTTGATGATCAATCTGGAGCCAGGAACCCCCTGGAGCACGCGCACCCAGGACTTCATGACCACATCCGTCAGCTTCGGAATCCGGTTGAAACTCCCGAAAGTAATGAAGCCATTGCGCAAGAAAGGCGCGTCGACAACCGCCCCCGCATAATGCGGCGGGCTGTAGCAGAATCGCGTGTGCGGCAAATAGACCGGGGTCTCCGAGAACAGCTGGCCGCTATCGACCGGGGTCAAATGAGGATCGGTGACGAAATAGTCGATGCTGCGCAGGCCTGTCGAATGAAAGTAACCGATCCAGGAAACTTGCACCGGCGACGGCCGCATGGCGAAAACCTTGAGCCGATTGTTGGCGGTATGCCCGGAAAGATCGACGAGGATGTCAATCCCGTCCTTGATGATCAGGTCCGCCATTTCCTCGTCCGCGACAAAGAACGTCTCCCGCCAGTGATCCGCATAGGACTTGATCTGCTCGGTGACGTGATCGGGAGAAGTGCTCTGGGAATAGCAATAGACCTCGAACCTTTGCCTGTCGTGGTCGCGCAGGATGTCGCGCACCAGGAACCCGACCGGATGCCCGACGAAATCGCCCGAGACGTAACCGATCCTCAGTCGTTGATTCCCGCGCTCCTGCTCGCCAGGATTTCCCGGCTCGCGCCGGCCCCTGCGAGCCTTCAGCAGCGGCGCTTCGTGAAAGGCAGCCCACTCTTCGTGTCGGCGAAAGACTTCCTCGCGAGTCAGCCCATCCAGATAATTCGATTCGAAAAGGATATTCGAACGCATTGACGAGATTTCGGGACGCAACTCGACGACGCGCTCGAAGAACTCGATGGCCCTCTGCGGCTCCCCATAAGTCTCCAGGATGCCGCCGATCGTGGTCATGGGAACGATCTGCTCGGGGTGCTTCTTCAGGATACGCTCGCAGGTGTCCCTGGCTTCCTTGTAAGACCGCTGCGCCAGAAGCGCCAAGGCCAGACGTCCCAATCGTTCGACAGACTCGCCACGCACCGCGATCTGCCTCTTGATGAATTCAGTCGATCTCCCGGTGAGATCCGTCGTCCCCAGCAAGTTGGACAGGCTCAGCATCGCCTCCTCCGAGCTGGGATCGATATCCATCGCCTTGCGATAAGCGGCAGCCGCCTCGCGCCCCTTGGCCATCTGCTGATAGACGTTACCAAGATTAACGTGCAACAGGGCACTATCAGGGTACAACTGCAATGCTGCCTGAGCCGCCTGCTCGGCCTCCGGACGCCCCAGTTCGATGAGCGCCGCGATGCGGTTGGTCAAGGCTTCGTAATGCCTGGGGTCTGTTTCAAGAACGGTGTCAAAGCATTTCAGCGCCGCCTGCGGATCGCCAGAAACCAGATGCCACTCGCCGAGGTTGCTACGCGCGTCGCGATGACCCGGATCGATTTCGAGCGCGCGCTCGTAGGCTTCGCGGGCTGCGGCCATGTCTGCGGAGTGGCGGTAAGCCGCGCCCAGTGCGCACCAGAGACGGGCGTTTCCCGGGAAAGTTCCGGTCGCCTGCCTCAATGACGCGATCGCCGCCTCGAAACGTTCGTTGGCAATCAGGCTCTTGCCGAGCATCAGCAAGGCCTCCGCACTGGCGTCGCCGCGACCTTCGCCAGCGTGGCGATAGCAGGAATCCGCTACCGAAGCGAGACCCTTGGTCGCCGCCCAACGCCCCAGCCAAAGCCAAAGATGTGCCAGCATGTCGTGGAAAGAATCGCCTGAAGCGAAGCAGGACAGGAAACTCAGACCTTGCCGACGAACGCCGAAAGGATCAGGGAGAACAGGACCTGCCGCACCATGTCGGGTGGGTATCCCGCCGCCAGTAGCCTCTGCTGCAACGCCAGAACGATTCTGGCACGCGCCAGCACTCCAGGGCGGTGGGCCTTGCGCAATTCACGAGCCTTGTCATGGAAGCGCCCAAGCAGGCGTGCGACAGCATCGGCATCGTACCTGGCAGACCGCTTGTTCGATTCGGCCGGAGGCGGCAGACAGCCGGTAAAAACGGTGAACAGCTGCTGCGAGATTTCTTCCAGAGCGCTCATAAAAAGAAGGGCAAGCCAACGGGCTTGCCCATGGTCGATTGCTGGAAATGCTCAGCCAGTGCAGACGATCGTGGCGGTCGTCGAAGTCGATCCGGGCTGCGTCGAGGAAATCCCGCACGTAAATATCGCGCCGCCCGACGTGCAGCTTGCCGGCGCGGTATTAGAGATTGTGAAAGGCGCCACGTCGAAACCGTTCATCAATCGGGTCGCAATCACGCTGCACTGCTCACCCGACGTATTCAGCCGCTGAACCGAGGCATGCGCCGCACCGCGCGCCATTGCCGCCGCGTAGTTGACGTTGGAGGCAGAATTCATCGCCCCCGCCACACCCGCTGCTGCCGAAGTCCCTGCATCACTGCGTAGATCGATGAACTTCGGCAAAGCCGCCGCGGCAAGAATGCCAAGAATCACGATCACGACGA
>CAZCPD010000103.1:0-10424 GCA_964500425.1 uncultured Rhodocyclaceae bacterium | reverse complement strand
GGTCAGCGCCAGACTCCCAATAAACCAAAGCCCTCGAAAGAGGGCTTTGGCATTTATGAGCGAGCAAAACTTCCAATGCGCTCGTATGTTTATTGTGGCATTGGTCTTCAGCCTTTCCCTTGCTTCGTCGGGGAGTGCCGACTCAGAGTTTTGCGACCTGATCGAAGCCGAATTGCACTACCGCGTAGTAGATGACGGCGAACGCTGCGTTGCTGATCGCCAGCGGCAGCCAGATACGGCGCATTTCGACGCCCAGCCAGCGCAGCGCAACGAGGATGGGTTCCTGGCCGACGGCGGCGCAGCCAATGCTGAGGCCGCCCCATACACCCCACTTTTCGGCGAAGGCCATGCTGCTCGGCGTGCGCATGCGTTCGATCCAGCGATGGATGATGCCGATGTTGCTGCTCTTATCGGCGAGCCAGGCGAGAACGAGACCTTCAGCGTAACCGGCGATGGCCACCACCGGCAGCATGAACCAAGGATTGCATTCGGCCTTGATGCCGACGGCGACGGCCGCCGAGGGGCCGAGGATCAGGTTGGGGGTCATCGAGAGGCCGACGATGGAAGCCCAGATCCAGAAGTTCGCCATGAGGTTGCCTTGCGGAGGGAAAGAAGAAAAGCCTACACGCGGATTTTTCAGCGAGCAAGCCTGCATGGCGATGGAGGTGGATGAAAAGTATCGGACGTTAACCTGCCCCCGTTCACCATGAACATCTCGAAGGGCCGGATGGAGTGCCGATCACGGTTCGACAAGCTCACCACGAACGGAGATTTCCGTCGCTCATTCAAACTCTGGTGGCTGGGAGGGCGATCGAGAGCCCCGGGGGGCGTTGATTTTGAGCGATAACCGGAGAGCTCGTCGATGGTTGATCTCCATGACGTGATGCTTCGAGAAAGGCGTTAATCCTTGTTCTCCGCAGAATAAACCGCTTTTGGGGCGTCGTGCGGTCGGTGTTGCATATCGACGGTAAGCCCACTCCCGCCTCCAGCACCACTCTCGCTTTGAGGAGATGGCCCAAAGGCCACCTCTTTCTGGACGTTCTGTGGGGTTATAGGGGGGAGATGGGAGGAGCGTTGTCCGACTCCATTAATTTTGTTGCTACCAGCCCCGTCGCCAGACCGAAGACCAGCGCGGCTGTGGCGAAGATGGGCACGAGATAGAAGAGGCCGTCGTGCGGCACAAGCCATAGGCGCGCAAGAACGAGTTGGCCGATGATATGGGCGAAGGCGGCGAACAAGCTCTGGCTGACGGGGCCGAACCAGCGTGATGGCAAATGCATTGCCGCGCCGAGCACGGAGAGGCTGGCGAGCGAGCCGGCGAGGCTGAGGAAAAATCCGGGGGCGAGGAATTGCCCAAGAACAAGACTCCCTGCGAGCACGCGCAGCAGCGTCACCCACACCGCTTCGCGCCAGCCGTGGCGCGCGAGGACGATCAGCGTGACGATGTTGGCGAGGCCCGGCTTGACGCCTGGCAGCGGGCTGGGGATGGCGGCCTCTACAACCGACAGGGCAATCGCCGCGGCGGCGTAGCGCGCGATGCGATGGTCGTCGGCGGTCGGCCGGAGCAGGATCGTGGTCACGATATCGGGTTCAGCGCCCCGCCGGATGCACAAACATCTCGCCGCGCAACAGTTGCTGGAAAGCCGTCAGCGAAACGTCGAAGGCGGCTTCATCGACCTGCGTGCCCTGCAGGAAGGCGAGGCTGGCGAAGGATATGATCAGTACATTCATCGCCGCGTCGAGATTCACGTTCGGACCGAGCTCGCCGCGCTTCCTGGCGCGCTTGAGCAGGTTACGGAAGAACATCGGGAAGGCTTCGGCATCTTCGCGCGCCAGCCAGTCAAGTTCCTTGTTGCGTTGTATTTCGAGCGCCGAGGCGGAGGCGAAGTTCATCATGCCGGGCCGATTGCGTGCGACGGCGAAGGCGCGTTCGAGGCCGAGGCAGAGCTGATCGACGCTGCTGGCTTCGGGAATTTCGCTGGCGGCGTCGAGGTAGGCGCTGATCAGCGTGGTGTTGGCGTCCTGCAAGGCGGCGCGATACAGCGCGGCCTTGGAATCGAAGTAGTGGTACAGCGAGCCGCTGGTGACGCCAGCGCGCTGGGCGATCTCGCGGTTGCTGGCGGCAGCGTAGCCGAGTTCAGCGAAACAGAGCGTCGCTGCGTCGAGGATGTTCTTGCGCGTTGCCACGGCGACGTCTGCGCCGACGGGTCGGCCGGCCTTCTTCGGCTGGGATGCTGGGGATTTTCGGGTCATGATGCGGATTTCTAAGAACTCACTGGCAAGTGGGTATTTAGGCCCATTGTCGCGATTCTGTCAATTAACTGATCGATTGATTGACGCCGGGGCGGAAGCCTGATTGAATTCGACGCATATCTCCCTTCCGTTTCAAACCTGTTTCGAGGAACTCCCCATGAGCATCACCATCGATCTCGACGTCGGCATCAGTGAGGAAATGCTGAAGCTGCGTGAAACCTGTCACCGCTTCGCTGCCGAAGTCATGCGCCCGATCGGCGCCAAGCTGGACCGGATGACGCCCGAGGAAGTCATCGCCAAGGGCTCGCCGCTGTGGCAGGGCCTGGAGAAATTCAAGGAGATCGGCCTGGTCGGCGCGCCCGACTGCTACGGCCCCGATCTGACGCCCGAGGCGCGCGCCCTGATGCATGCCATGGTCATCGAGGAGCTGTGCTGGGGCGACGTCGGCCTGTCGATCACCTATTCGCTGTGGAACCTCGGCGCGTCCGTGGCGCGCCAGATGGGCCGCGAGGATCTCGCCGAATTCTTCGCCAGGCGCGACGAGTTCTTCTGTCTGGCGCTGACCGAGCCGAACCACGGCACCGACATGGTTGCTTACAACGACGCGACCTTTCGCGACCCCAAGGGTCGTGCCGACCTGCGCTGCCGCCGCGACGAGTCGACGGGGGACTACATCCTCAACGGCCAGAAGGCCGCCTGGGTGTCGTGCGGCACCATCGCTGGCTGCGGCATGATCTTCGCGACCTACGAGGACTCCAAGATCGGCCGTGCCGGCGGCGCCGTGTTCATGATGCCGCTCGATCTGCCCGGCATCTCGCGCGGCAAGCCGCTCGACAAGATCGGCCAGCGCACGCTGAACCAGGGCGAGATCTTCTTCGACAACGTGCGCGTTCCGGCGCAGTTCTTCCTCGCCGACGATCCCGAGATGTACGCGATGATGCTGGGCGGCTTCCTCGCCCACGCCAACACCGCGATGGGCCTGCAATTCGTCGGCGTCGCCCGCGCCGCTTTCGATCACGCGCTGGCCTACGCCAAGGAACGCGTGCAGGGCGGCGTGCCCATCATCCAGCACCAGAGCGTCAAGACGCGCTTGTTCAACATGTTCTCCAAGCTTGAAGCTGCGCGTTCCTTCGCGCGCCAGGTGGTGGCGCAGCACTACCTGCGCATGGGCATGATCCCGTTCCAGTACGCCGCCGCTTCCAAGGTGCTGGTGACGCAGACCGCCTTCGAGATCGCCTCCGAGGCGTTGCAGATGTTCGGCGGCAACGGCCTGTGCCGCGAATATCCGCTCGAAAAGATCTTCCGCGACGCCCGCGCCGGCCTCATCGAGGACGGCGAGAACAACATGCTCGGCATCCTTGCCGCCAACAATTTCAGCAACTGACAAACACTGTAGATACTCCTTGTGGGAGCGGCCTCCAGGCCGCGAATTACGGGTGGTTCAATCGATCACCATTCGTGGCCTGGAGGCCACTCCCACGAAACCCGACTCTCTGACAGAGGACAACGACATGGAACTCTTCGACGCCATTGGCAGCCGCCGCTCCTTCCGCTACCTCGATCCGAACCGCCCGGTCGAGATCGAGAAAATCCAGAAGATGCTCGAAGCGGCGCGTCTCGCCTCGCACTTCGGCAACAACAATGCCGCGCGCGCCCTGGTGGTGAATCGCGCCACGGCCACTGAAGAACAGCTCGAATCGCTGCCCTCGCCGGTCGGCGGTTACCAGATCCAGCAGGCACCGATCATCATCCTCTGGTACATCGAGCAGAACGCCATGGACGAAGCGGCGCAGCGCCTCGTCGAGCTGGTCGAGGTCGGCGCGCTCGGCTACGGGCCGGACCGCTACGAGGAACTCAATAACGTGCTGGTGCCGATCATGACGGCCGCATCCGAAAACCTCAAGCAGCCCGGCCTGGTCGACATGGATCTCGGCCAGGCCGTGGCGCAGGCGACGCTGGTGGCGATCGCCGAAGGACTCGGCTGCTGTTGCCAGGGCTCGGCCAACTGGAAGCGCGTCGAGAAGGCCTTCGGCCTGCCCGAGAGCTGCCGCATCGTCGTCGTGCAGACGGTCGGCTATCCGGCCGAATCGCGCGAGGCCGGCGGCCAGCGTCCGCGCCTGCCCTTCGAGCAGCTGTTCCAGTACAACTCGGTCGACAATCCCTTCCCGCGTTCGGAGGCAGTCGTCGAGGAGCTCAAGCAGCAGAAGATGATCCAGGCTCAGGCCAAGCTGCCCGGCCGCGAGGAAGAACTCGAAGCGCTGCGCCAGAAGTACAACCTGCCGCGCGCCGGGATGATCTGACAACGGAGGCAACATGCGCGTAAACGCAATCGTCGCCGGCGTCGGCATGACGCCGTTCGGCAAGCATCTCGACAAGAGCATCAAGTGGCTCGGCGGTCAGCCGGTGCTGGAGGCCATCAAGGACGCCGGCATACGGCCCGAGGAGATCGAGGCGGCCTATGTCGGCAACTGCGCCGCCGGCCTCGTCACCGGTCAGGAGTCGATCCGCGGCCAGGTGGTGCTGAGCTCCATCGGCCTCGGCAAGTTTCCCATCATCAACATCGAGAACGCCTGCGGCAGCGGCTCGACCGCGTTGAACCAGGCGGCGCTGATGGTGTCGGCCGGCTACTATGACGTCGTGCTGGTGGTCGGCTTCGAGAAGCTGTTCCACGAGAACAAGATGGTCAGCTACAGCGCTTTCAACGGCGCCATCGACGTC
Organism: uncultured Rhodocyclaceae bacterium; assembly: GCA_964500425.1. GTDB lineage: Bacteria > Pseudomonadota > Gammaproteobacteria > Burkholderiales > Rhodocyclaceae > Sterolibacterium. The sequence goes on along the minus strand of CAZCPD010000103.1, from coordinate 5,453 downwards.
GAGGAGCGCGACAAGTTCATGGCGGCGATGACCGCCGGCCAGAGCGAAGGCTCGGGCACCAATCGCTCGATGTTCGCCGACTTCTACGGCGTGCTGGCGCGCGAATACATGGCCGCCCATGGCACCGACATCCGCCACTTCGCGATGATCACGGCGAAGGCCTCGTATCACGGCAGCCTCAATCCGCGTGCGCAGTTCCAGAACGTCGTCACGGTCGACGAAGTGCTGGCGCAGCCGGTGATCGTCGATCCGCTGACCCGGCCGATGATCTGCCCGCTCGGCGACGGCGGCGCGGCGGCCATCCTCGTCAGCGAGCGCAAGGCGCGCCAGCTGGGCATCCAGAAGCCGGTGCGCGTGGTCTCGTCGGTGGTTCATTCCTACTTCGAGCATCCGGACGGCGCGGCGGAGAACGTCACCAGCCTGTCGATCGCCGACGCCTACCGCGAAGCCAGCGTCGGCCCGGAGGATCTCGATCTCGTCGAATTGCACGACTCGTCGGTGGTCACCGAAATGCTGACCTACGAGCACCTCGGCCTGTGCTGTGCCTCCGACGTGCGCCGCTTCGTCGAGGAAGGCGATGCGCGCCTGGGCGGTCGCATCCCCGTCAATCCCTCGGGCGGCCTGCTGCGCAAGGGCCATCCGGTCGGCGCCACCGGCGTCGCCCAGCTCGCCGAGCTGACCTGGCAACTGCAAGGCCGCGCCGGCAAGCGTCAGGTCGAGGGGGCCCGCATCGGCCTGGCGCACAACGGTGGTGGCAGTCTCGGCAACGAGACGGCAGTCATGAATATCACCATCGCGATGCGGTAAGCATTTACCTCTCCTCTCCCGCTTGCGGGAGAGGGGCCGGGGGAGAGGGCATCTCGTAAGCTCCGCAGCATCTGAACCACCCTCTCCCTGTCCCTCTCCCATGCATGGGAGAGGGGACGCACACTGACCCTCCTTGAGCGACCACCCCATGCGCGACCCCGACACCCGCAACGAATTCATTCTCGCCGACCTGATCGAAATCCGCGCCGAGCAGATGCCCGACCGCGACGTGCTGACCTTCGAGCACCTGAGTCTCGATGGCGGCGCCACGCCCGACGAGGTGCGCACCTACAAGCAGCTCGACACCAATGCCAACCGCCTCGCCGCGCATCTGATGCAGCGCGGTGTCAGGAAGGGCGACCGTTTCGTCATCATGCTGCGCAATCATCCGGAATTCGTCGAGGCGATGATCGCCGCGTCGATCACCGGCAGCGTGTTCGTGCCCGTAGACCCGCGCAGCAAGGGCGACAAGCTGGCCTTCATGGTCAATGATTCGGGCAGCCGCGGCATCATCTGCGGCGACTATTCGCTGGCCGAAGTGACGGCGGCGCGCGCGCAGATGCCCGCTCTGGAGTGGGTGCTGGCGCTGGAGACCAACGAAGGCGGCGAGCCGGCGCTGAGCGCTTTCGCAGGTGTCGAATCGCTGCGCCAGATCATCGCCATGCCGGTGCCGCGCGTCGAGCCAGTGGCGGTGACGCTCGAAGACCCGATCCAGATCATCTACACGTCCGGCACCACCGGCAATCCCAAGGGCATCGTCGGCAAGAACCGCCGCTTCGGCGGCACCGGCCTGATGGGCTCGCTGTTCGGCTATGCCGACGATGAGCGCCCCTACACCGGCCTCTCCTTCACGCACAGCAACGCCCAGGCGACGGCGCTGTGTCCGGCGCTGTTCGGCGGTTATCGCGCGGTGTTCAGCCGGCGCTTCACCAAGTCCAGGCTGTGGGACATTTGCCGGCATTACGGTTGCACCAGCTTCTCGGTGCTCGGCGGCATGGCCACGGCGATCTACAGCGAGCCGGCCAGGCCCGACGACGCCGACAATCCCGTGCGCTTGGTCATCAGCGGCGGCATGCCGGCCGGCATCTGGGAGGCCTTCGAGCAGCGCTTCGGTGTCGAAGTGTTCGAAATCTACGGCGCCAGCGACGGCGGCGGCATGGCCTTCCGGCGTCCGGGCGACGGCCCGATCGGTTCCTTCGGCAAGCCCATGCCCGGCTACATCATGAAGATCCTCGATGACGATGGCAACGAGTGCGCGCCGGGCGTGGTGGGCGAAATCTGCTGCCGCGCGGAGGCCGAGAGCCCGATGTCGGTCGAGGTCGATTACTTCGGCAATCCCGAGGCTTCGCAGCAGAAGGTGCGTGACGGCTGGAACCGCAGCGGCGACATGGGCCACAGCGATGCTGACGGCTGGCTGTACTTCGATTTCCGCAAGGGCGGCGGCATTCGCCACAACGGCGACTTCATCAATCCCGGCTTCGTCGAGAAGGTTGTTGCCGAAGATCCCCAGGTCGACGACGTCTTCGTCTTCGGCGTGCCGGCAACTTCGGACGCGCCGGGCGAGCGCGACGTCGTTGCCGCCATCGTCCCCGTCGATCGCGCCCACTTCGACAAGGACGCGCTGTTCCGCACCTGTCGCGCCGGCCTCGAACCGAACTTCGTGCCGACCTGGCTGCTGATCCTCGACGAGATCCCCAAGACCGCATCGGAAAAGCCGCTCGAACGCATATTGATCGACCAGTTTGCAAGTAACCGAACGGCATTTATTGCCGAAAAATAGTCGCACCCCGGCGGTGGCCGAAGCCCCGCCCCGCGCCAGCCTCGGGGGCGTTCGTGCGCTCGCGTGGCGGCTGTCTTCCCCTTCCGCCGAAAAGCCGCCGATAAATGCTACTGAAACAGGCCTCGAAGCGCCTGTTTCAGTATCTTTGTTTGGTATAGTTCTTAAACGCATTCCGGCGGCGCGGCTGACTTGCCTGATATGGAATGTCGCTAATCAGGGAAGGCCTTGTTGGGAACACAATGAGTTCGACGAAAAGCCTGGATGTCCTCAAGCAGGACTTGCTGCTGCGCCGACTGAGAAAATCCGCGACACCCCGCGCCGCGCTGGGACTGGGTGAAGCAACCACTCCCGAATTCGTTGCCCCCCCCAACCTGATTCCACAAGGCTGCACGGCGATCACGCCGGAAATGCTGCCGCTGGTCGAACTCAGCCAGGCGCAGATCGACGAGATCGTGCACCACATTCCCGGCGGCGCTGCCAACGTCCAGGACATTTATCCGCTCGCTCCGTTGCAGGAGGGCATCCTTTTTCACCACCTGCTCAGCGAGGCCGGTGGGGGCGATGCCTACATCCTGCCGGTGTTGATGGCGCTGGAATCGCCGGCGATGCTCGATGCATTCCTCGGCACACTGCGGGCCGTCATCCAGCGCCACGACGCGCTGCGCACGGCCATCGTCTGGCAGGGGCTCGACAAGCCCGTACAGGTCGTCCAGCGGCATGTCGACTTGCCCGTCGAGCGCATTGCGCTCGATCCGCAGCGCGACGTCATCGCCCAGCTCAAGGAGCGCATGGCGCCGCAACGCTTGCGCTTGGCGCTGCAACGGGCGCCGCTGATCCGCGTCGAGATGGCTCAGGACCCGCGCGGCGCCAGGTGTTTCGTGCTGCTGCAATTCCATCACATCGTCAGCGATCACGTTTCGCTGGACATCGTGCTTGGCGAAGCGATGGCGATCCTGACCGGCCAGGCCGATCAGCTGCCGCCGCCAGTGGCGTATCGCGGCTTCGTCGCCCGTGCGCTCGATCAGTACCGGCATGGCGAGGCGGAGAGTTATTTCCGCGCGCGCCTCGCCGACATCGACGAACCCACGGCGCCGTTCGGCCTGCTTGACGTGCATGGCGACGGCAGCCAGATCGACGAAGCGCATCTGCCGGTCGATGCCTACCTGGCGCAGCGCCTGCGCCGCTGTGCGATCCAGATGCGCGTCGGGGTCGCGGCGCTGTTCCATGCCGCGATGGCGCTGCTGCTGGCGCGCAGCAGCGGCCGCGAAGATGGCAACGTCGTCTTCGGCAGCGTGCTGTTCGGTCGACTGCAAGGCGCGGCCGGCGCCGAGCGCGTGCTCGGCCTGTTCATCAACACCCTGCCGCTGCGCCTTTCGCTTCAGGACAACAGCGTGCGTCAGGTCGTGCAGAACACCCAGCTCGAACTGCTCGGCCTGCTCAAGCACGAACAGGCAGCGCTGGCCCTGGCGCAACGCTGCAGCGGCGTGCCAACGACCGGTGGGGCCGCGCCGCTGTTCAGCGCCGTGCTCAACTTTCGCCACAGTGCGCCGAGCGGACGCGTCCATCATCCGGGCATCGAGGTGCTGGCCAGCCAGGAACGCACCAACTATCCCTTCACCGTGGCGGTGGACGACCTCGGCGAAGGTTTCTCCATCGTCGCGCAGACCGACCGCCATGTCGCTCCGCAGCGCGTTGCCGCCTACATGCACACGGCATTACAGCAACTGGTGCACGCGCTGGAGACCGCTCCCGAAACCCCTTTTCTGAATCTGGGAGTCATTCACGAGCGGGAACGGCGCGAGGTACTGGAGAGTTTCAACGCCACGGCGCAGGATTTTCCGCAGGATGCGCTGATACATCAGCTTTTCGAAGCGCAGGCCGCACGCGATGCCGGACGCATCGCCGTCGTCTGCGAGGATCGCAGCCTGAGCTACGGCGAACTCAACGCCCGCGCCAATCAGCTTGCCCGCCATCTTCGAACCCTGGGCGTCGGTCCGGACAGCCTGATCGCCATCTGCGTCGAGCGCAACCTCGACATGATCGTTGGCCTGCTCGGCATCCTCAAGGCGGGCGGCGCCTATGTGCCGCTTGATCCCGCCTATCCGGCCGAGCGCATCGAGCAGATGCTCGAAGACGCCGCGCCGCGCGTCATCCTCACCCAGGCGAGTCTTGGGGGAACGCTGGCGCGCTGCGGCGGGCAACTGATCGCGCTCGATCGCGACTGGCCGACGATCGCGAAGCAGTCCGGGACGAATCTCCCTGTCTCCGCGTTGGATGCCACCCAGGACAGGGTCACGCCGGGCAACCTCGCTTACGTCATCTACACCTCCGGCTCGACCGGCAAGCCCAAGGGCGTCATGCTCGAACATCGCGGCGTCGTCAGCTTCCTGCATTCGATGCAACGCGCCCCGGGCATGGACGAGACGGACCGCATCCTCGGCGTGACGACGTTGTCATTCGACATCGCCGGCCTGGAAATCTATCTGCCGCTGCTCTGCGGCGCCCGGTTGGTGCTGGCGAGTCGCGAAACGGCGAGCGATGCCAGTCTGCTCGCGGCAGCGCTGGAGAAGCATCAGATTACCGTCCTGCAGGCAACGCCGGCGACCTGGCGCATGCTGCTCGGCAGCGGCTGGCAGGGACGGGCGCAACTCAAGGCGCTATGCGGCGGCGAAGCGCTCACCGGCGACCTCGCGCAACAGTTGCAGGGCAAGGTTGCCGAACTCTGGAATCTCTATGGCCCGACTGAAACGACCATCTGGTCATCCTGCCGTCATGTCGTGCCCGGCCCGCAGGGTTTCGAGCCGGTCGAATCCATCGGCCGCCCCATCGCCAACACCCGCATCTACATTCTCGACGGGCAAGGTCA
>CAZCPD010000102.1:0-10453 GCA_964500425.1 uncultured Rhodocyclaceae bacterium | reverse complement strand
GAACCGCACGTCCGGTGGTGTGAGAGGGCGACGGGGGTGACCCCGTCCCCTACTCAATTCTTGTCGAAAGGGGTCTCGCTATGCAGATCATACAAGCCGGCGACTGGGCGCTGGTGACAGGGGCATCGGCGGGAATTGGCCGCGAGTTCTGCAGGCAACTCGCCGGGGCAGGTCTCAATCTGGTCCTGGTGGCGCGTAGACGGGAATTGCTTGAAGCGCTGGCTGGAGAACTGGCCGGTCACGGCATCAGGACACTGATTCTCGTCGAGGATCTGACCGAGGTCGGGGCGCCGGCACGCATACGCAGCCAGGTCGAAGCTGCCGGGGTGCGCATTCGTCTGCTCGTCAACAATGCGGGCTGCGGCAAGTGGGGGGCGTTCGATGAGGCGACTCCGGAGATCTACGACCGGATGATCCGGCTGAACGTCGCCGTGCCGACGGCGTTATGTCTCGAGTTTCTGCCGCACCTGAAGAGTCATTCCCCCGGTGCGATCATCAACGTCTCGTCGCAGGCTGCCCTGCAGCCGGTGCCCTACATGGCCGTTTATGCCGCCAGCAAGGCCTATCTGCAAAGTCTGAGCCTGGCCCTGCACGAGGAGTGGCGCGCCAGCGGGGTTCATGTGCAGACCCTGATGCCGGGACCGACGGCGACGGAGTTCGATGCGCGTGCCGGCGCCTATGAAAGCGCGGTGGTCGATCGTCGCCCCGCGGCCGAGGTCGTGCGGGCTGCTCTGGCGCATCTGGGCGATGGTCGTCCGTTCGTTGCATCGGTCGGCGGCATCTGGAAGCAAAGATTTTTCGCCGGCCTGTTTCCGTACCGGATGGTGGTGCGGGAAGTCGCCAAGATGTTCAAGCCGCCCGCGGCGCGCTGAGAGACTGTGAAAATATCACCTCATTTGCGACAATCCAACGTTGCTTGCGGTGGGAGTCCCTCAAGGGATTCCTTCGGTCACGGCCGCCCGGCCGCGAATGGGTGGCCGTACGCACCGAGCTATTCGCGGCCTGGAGGCCGCTCCCACGGATTTCGCCCCCGAGCATGGCGCTCGCGACAAATTTTCACAACCTCTGAGCGGAGGCAGGGTCAAGCAACTGCCGCATTAACGTGAAAGTCGCGCAAGCGACTCTGTAAGCTCCCCTCTCTCTCTCGCGGTGACCGAAGGGAATCCCTGCGGGAGAGAGGGGTTGGGGGTGAGGGAAACGGACATGATTTTGATGTTTCGGGGCGCCTTCATCAAAGTCATGGCCGTTAGCCCTGCGGCAGATCTTTCAGCTTGCTGGCGGGAATGCCGCCCCACAGTTCGTGCGGCGGGATGCGGGTGCCGACGGTTGCCACGGCGCCCGGCGCGAGCACCGCTCCTTCGCCGAGTTCGACGCCGGGCATCACGACGCAGTTGATGCCGACCACGGCATTCTTGCCGATGCGCACGCGGGCAAAGGTGATGCGGTCGTGAGTGATGGCGTGTGCGGTAATCACCGAATCCTGGCCGATGGTGCAATGGTCGCCGAAATCGAGCAGCGGCAGATCGCGCACGGTGCCGCCGAAGGCGGGCTGATTGCCGACGCGGGCGCCGAGCAGTGAATAGATCAATCCCTGGGTGAACACCGTGTTGAACGGCGACCAGGCTTTATCCGCGAGGTTGGTCAGCACCGATGCCAGTTTCCAGTAGGCGAACTGGGGGGTGTCCATCGACCAGGTGCCCTCGGGGTAGGGGCGCGCCATTCGCAGCAGCGCCAGCAGCAGCGCACTGTAAGCTCCATAGGCCAGCAGGAAGACGGCGACGTCGAGGATGACGTGGTAGGGGTTGGCAATCGACAGCCCGCAGGCGGTCAGCAGTGCCGCGCCCAGCAGCAGGGTGATGCAAACGGTGCATGCGGCAAAATCGGCAAAGGTGGTCTTCATCGGGCTTTCCCTTTCCTTGTGGGGCTCGTCTGGATGAATGAATCGAACAACTCGGCAATCGGCGTGGTTTCAGTGCTGGCCATATCGCGGGCGATGGCCTTGGCCGCAGCCGGGGGCGCGGGCGTGTCGATGAGCTGGCGGGCGCAATGACGCACCGCGGTCGCCGTGAGACGGTCGGCCCGCAGGGTCAGTCCGGCGCCGGCCGCGGTGATCGGGTTCATGTTGAGGAACTGGTCCATGTTGCCGGCGATGCCCAGTACCGGCACGCCGGCGGCGAGTGCCTGCTGGCTGGTGAGGCTGCCGCCGTTGCAGATGACCAGTTGCGCACGTCGCGCGGCTTCGGTGCCGGGCAGGTAGTCCGCCACGCGGACATTCGCCGGCAGGGGGGGCGCAGTGGGGGCGCCGGCTGTCGCGGCGATCACGGTCACAGGCAGGTCCGCGAGCGCTTCGAAGACGGTGGGAAGCAGCCGGGCCTGGCCCGAGCTGCCGAGGGTGACATAGATGACTGGCTGGTCGCCGGGCAGCCGGGCCCACCAATCCGGCAACGTTACCGGCGGGGACCACAGGATGGGGGCCAGGTAATGATGCGTCGGCGGCAGGGCATCCATCGGAAACAGCGAAGGGATGTCAGCGTAGAGCGTGAAATCGGCATCCGTATAGACGCGGCGCAGGTCGCTGCCCAATGATGGCAGACCGTGTTCCCGCCGTACTTGATTGAGCGGCTGGCAATGCAGCCGGAAGGCCAGCGGTTGTGCCAGGCGGAACAGGGCTTGAGCAAGGGGCAGTGGCAGACGCTTCGTGATCGGCAGCGACGGCAGCGGAAAGTGATCGACGCGGAAGAACGGACTCCAGTAAGCGTTGGTGATCGTCGCATAGGGAACGTTGGCCAGGCGCGCGCTGATGGAGAGCGAAAGACGGAAGTCGCCGACGATCAGGTCCGGCTCGAAGCGTTCGATCAGGGCGAGGTCATCGCAGACATAGGCCCGCAGCGTTGCGGCGTCATAGACCGGTGCGCCGTCGGCGAGCGCACGCAGGAAGCGCTCGCTTGGAATGCTGGTCAGAGGCAGGTTCTGCCATGGCCCGCCGTTGAGGAATTTCTGGTAACGCGAATCGCAGGCGATCGCGACGGAATGACGGCTCGGGTCAAGAGCGCGCGCCAGCGCGATGGGCCGTGCGACATGCGCGAGCGTGACGGCTTCGGCAAGGAACAGGATCTTTCGCGGAGATGCCATGAGTGTGTCGGAGAGGCGGCGTTTGCCGCGCGGGCCATTCCGCTCGCGAGCGGGGGACGGATCGGGATGATATCAGCACAAGCGGAATTTTGGCCCGACGAGCGCGAGTTGGCCCGTGTTGTGACGCTTTTATGACGCTGGCGGTCTTTGTCAGGGTGCAGGGCGATCATGTCAAAGCCGTGTAAGTCTCGGAAAAATAAGGGAATGACAATTCTTGAGCATTCAAGGATTTTCCCGCGATATGACTGGCGAGCAAGGCCGGGAATCGAATAGAATCGCGTTCAGTCGATTTTTTCGTACCGCTCTAGAACCTTCTCAAGGGGTGAATATGTCAAGCAGATTCAATGGTTTCCCGTTCGGCCTTGCTCGCTGGATCGCGCTGGCGTGCGCGGCGGTGTTCCTGTCCGCCTGTGCGACCAAGCTTCCGCCAGCGCCCGCATCCGCCGCGTCAGCGGAGTACAACTACATCATCGGGCCTGGCGACACCGTCAATATCGTGGTCTGGCGCAATCCCGAGCTTTCGATGTCTGTGCCGGTGCGCCCGGACGGCAAGCTGGCGGCGCCGCTGGTCGAGAATCTGGTTGCCATTGGCAAGGATCCGTCGACGCTGGCGCGCGATATCGAGAAAGCCCTCGGCAAGTTCATTCGCGACCCGGTTGTCACGGTGATCGTGACCAGCTTCGTCGGACCCTATGCCGAGCAGATCCGCGTCGTCGGCGAGGCAGCCAGGCCGCAGGCTCTGCCGTACAAGCAGAAGATGACCTTGCTCGACGTGATGATCGCCGTCGGTGGCATCACCGATTTCGCTGATGGCAATCAGGCAACCATCCTGCGCACCGCCGAGGGTAACAAGCAGTATGGCGTGCGCATCAAGGATCTCGTCAAGAGAGGTGATGTCTCGGCCAACGTCGAGATGAAGCCGGGTGACGTCCTGATCATTCCGCAAAGCTGGTTCTGATCCGGCTGGTCATCGTCAGGGCGCTGGTGTGACGCCGGCGTCCTCCCTCCTGATCGATTGAAAGCGAAGACTCGAATCCATGCATGAACTGACGCTGCAGGTTAAGACTTATTTGCGGGCGATGTGGAGACATCGCTGGTTGGGCTTGGGAATCGCATGGCTGGTCGGCATCGTCGGTGCCGCGGTTGTTCTTCGCGTTCCGGACAAGTACGAGGCCTCGGCGCGTATCTACGTCGATACGCAATCGATCCTGCAGCCCTTGTTGTCCGGTCTCGCGGTGCAGCCCAATGTCGAGCAAGCCATCATGATGTTGAGTCGCACCCTCATCAGTCGGCCGAACGTCGAGAAGCTGATCCGCATGGCCGATCTCGATCTTGGCATCAAGACCAAGGCCGACCAGGATGATCTGGCCGATCAGTTGATGAAGACGCTGGAGATCAAGAGCACGACGCGTGACAATCTGTATACGCTGGCTTATCGCGATTCAGATCCCGAGAAAGCCAAGAAGGTTGTCCAGTCGCTGGTTTCGATTTTTGTCGAGTCCAGCCTTGGCGACAAGCGCAAGGACACCGAGTCGGCCAAGCAGTTCATCGAGGATCAGATCAAGGATTACGAGAACAAGCTCGCGGAGTCCGAGTCGCGTCTGAAGGACTTCAAGTTGCGTAACCTCGATTTTCAGATGGCCGAGGGCAAGACATCCCTGGGGCAACTTGGTGAGTTGAACAACCTGCTGAATCAGGCCCGGCTTGAACTGCGCGAAGCCGAAAACTCCCGCGATGCCATGAAGCGTCAGATCGTCGGCGAAGATCCAGTGCTATTGCCGGAGGCAGGCGACAGCGCTGGTGGCGGGTTGGTGCCGGAAATCGAGGGGCGCATTGAATCCCTGAAGCGCAATCTCGATGGTCTGCTGCAACGCTATACGGAGGACCATCCCGACGTTGTGGGTACGCGCCGCGTGATCAAGGACCTCGAAGATCAGCGCCAGCGCGAACTCGCCGCCCGCAAGAAACTGGCTGCCTCGAATCCGGGGCGTGCCGTGAGCAACAACCCCGTCTATCAGCAGCTCAGGGTGGCGTTGGTTGAATCGGAGGCGAATGTGGCGTCCTTGCGCGCCCGAGTGTCGGAATATGAGTCGCGTTACAGCCGCCTCAAATCGGCGATCAGAACTGCTCCGGAAGTCGAGGCCGAGTACGCCCAGCTCAATCGCGATTACGACGTGCTGAAGAGCAGCTACCAGTCGCTGGTTTCGCGTCGCGAAGCGGCGAGTTTGTCGGGCAGTCTGGAAGCGCGCGGCGGTGGGGCCGATTTCCGGTTGATCGATCCGCCACGGGTGACTCCTCAACCAGTTGCCCCCAACCGGCTGCTGCTGTTGCTGGCTTCGCTTGGCATAGCCCTTGGCGCTGGGGTGGCCGCGACATTCGCGGCGAGCCAGCTGCGTCCGGTGTTTTTCGATGGCCGCTCGTTGCGGGAGACATTCGATTTGCCGGTTCTTGGCACGGTCACGCTGGTACCGAATGACGCCATGGCACGGCATGAAAAGAAGGGCTTGCGCCGTTTCCTTGCAGGTTTTGGCGCCTTGGTCGTGGCTTACGCAATCGGATTCGGGGTCTTGTTCATGATGACCGGACGCATGGTTTGAGGATGATGCTATGAGCTTGATCGAACAGGCAGCCCAACGGCTTGAGCAGCTGCGCAAGGCCGGCGCGGAAATTCCCGATGATGCCTTGGAGCACGCGTCGCCTTCAGCGGGAGCAGCCGTCAGAGCGGACACGTCTTCGTCTTCGTTGCCTCCTCCGCCCTCGCCGCTGGCGGCAAGCGCAGTGCCGGCGGCTGCAGCCGCCGCTTCGAAATTCGTGAACATCGATCTGGACAGACTGTCGGCGACCGGGATCATCGCTTCCAACACCACCCGCTCCCGGCTTGCCGACGAATTCCGGCTGATCAAGCGTCCCCTGATCGCCAATGCGCTGGGTAAAGGCGCGGCGCCGATCAGGAATGGCAACCTGATCATGGTGACCAGCGCGCTGCCCGGCGAAGGCAAGAGCTTTACCGCGCTCAATCTCGCCATGAGCATGGCCACCGAGATGGACACGACGGTGATGCTGGTCGACGCGGATGTCGCGCGTCCTTCCATGCTCAACATGCTCTCGATTCCGCCCGCGTCGGGCCTTCTCGATGTGCTGCTCGACAACAAGCTGGATTTGTCGTCGGTTCTGCTGCGGACCAACGTCGAAAAGCTGACGTTGTTGCCCAGCGGTACGCCTCACCTGCGGGCTACGGAAATCCTTGCCAGCGATGCCATGGCCAGCCTGCTTGAGGACATGGCTTCGAGATATTCAGACCGCATCATCATTTTCGATTCCCCGCCCTTGCTGCTCACGACGGAGTCACGTGTTCTCGCTTCACACATGGGACAGATCGTCCTCGTGGTGAATGCCGAAAAGACGCTGCAGAGCGAAGTCAAGCAGGCATTGGCGGCAATCGACTCCTGCCCGGTGAAACTGATGCTGTTGAACAAGGCTCGTGCCGCATCGACCGAGGGCTATGGATACGGCTATGGCTACGGCTATGGGTACGGTCATGGAAACAACTGACATACGGCCCGCATTGTCGGCGGTGGAGCCGTTGGGCGGCGGATTGGCTCGGGCGTGCCAGCCATATCAGGCGGCCCTTCTGGCCGGGCTGATCCTGGCTGGGATGTCGTTTCAGATTCAAGCCCAGGAGGCTGCCGCGCCCAGGCGGGCGTGGTCGGTCACACCGCGCATCTCGGTTTCGGAAACACTGACGGACAATGTGGCCGTTTCAGCAGCAGGCAAGGGGAATGAGCAAATTACCGAGATTACGCCCGGGGTGTCGATCAGGGGAGAAAGCGCCCGCCTCAAGGGCAGTCTCGACTATCAGTTACATGAGCTGATCTACGCGCAGGATTCCACGCGCAACCAGACCCAGCACACGCTGAATGGACAAGGCACCCTGGAAGGTATCGAGAAGTGGCTGTTCGTCGATGCCAGTGCGGCGATTTCTCAGCAGAGCATCTCCGCTTTCGGCGTCCAGTCGCCCAGCAATGCCAGCATCAATGCCAATCGTACCGAGACCTCGAACTTCCAGCTTTCCCCCTATGTGCGCGGCCGTCTGGCAGGTTATGCGGATTACGAGCTCAGGTATCGTCAGTTGGCTACCCGGGCGAAATCAAGCCAGGCATCCGACATGGATGTCGAAGAATTCCTGATGACGGCAAAGGGCGGAATCGGTCGAAGCCGCTTGAGCTGGCTGATGGAGAGTACCTGGAACAACACCGATTACACTCGCGGTCGAGCGACGGAGGCCGAGCGGTTACGCGCTTTCCTCACCTGGCAGGGGGATCCACAATGGAAGGCATCCCTGATCGGCGGGACCGAAAGAAACAACTATCTTTCTTTGGAGAAGGAGCGCAAGAGTACAGTCGGTGTTGGCTTCGACTGGACGCCCAATGAACGAACCCGCCTGTCGATGCTGAAGGAGTCGCGCTTCTTCGGGCACGGACACAGCCTGGATTTCAATTACCGTTTGCCGCTGGTCGCCGTGGCATATTCCGACAGTCGCGATGTTTCGACGCAGCCGAACCAGGTACAGCGTGGCAGCCTTTCGGCGACGGATCTTGTTGACAGCCTGCTGTCGTCGTTGTTTCCCGATCCCGTTGTGCGGGCGGATGAAGTGACCCGCTTTTTCAGGGTGACCGGCTTGTCCCCCAATGCGATGTATGACGTCGGATTCCTCGCTTCCCAAGTTTCCGTGCAACGCCTGCGGCGATTGTCTTTGGTCACCTATGGTGCGAGGAATGCAGTGACGCTTAGCGCGACGGAAAGTGAAAGAACCTCTCTGAACCCGGTAACCAGCGTCTTCGACGACTTCGCCCTGTCGCCGTCAATCAGGCAACGTGGCTTTAGCGCCAGTTGGGCGTACCGGCTTTCACCGTTGTCGTCGGTCAATCTGACAGCATCGCAACAGCATTCCGTATCCAGTTCGGCGAGCAATCTTGATACGAAACAGAAAAGCTTCAATCTGAGCTACACCACCCGTCTTGGCAACAAGACAACGGCTTCGCTGGCGCTGCGCAGAACCCTCTTCGATAGTCTGGCCAACCCCTACTCGGAAAATGAAGTGGTGGGGACTCTCACCTTCCTTTTCTAACGCGCATGATGCTGATCTTCAGTTCAGAGCATGAAACAAGCGCAATCCATAATGGCCCGCACCTTCCCGTCTCCCCCTCACGGAGGAGGTGGCTGATTTGCTCGCTACGCTCGATCGTCTGACCCAGCGCCTAATTCACTGTTTCACGTTAACCCAATGTATGAATCGTTCTACGGCCTGACCAGCAAGCCGTTCCAGCTGAACCCCGATCCTGCCTTTTATTTCGGCAGCAAGCAGCACCGTCGGGCGACCGCCTACCTCGAATACGGCATCCACCAGAACGAAGGCTTCATCGTCGTAACGGGGGAGGTCGGCGCCGGCAAGACGACGATCGTGCGCGGCTTGCTCAACAGTCTCGATTCCGAAAAGGTCATCGCCGCGAACCTGGTGAGCACGCAGCTGGATGCCGAGGACACCCTGAAACTGGTCGGCGCAGCATTCGGTATTCGCACCAAGGATGTACCGAAGGCGGAATTGCTGATGTCGCTGGAGGCATTCCTGGTCAGCAATGTCGGCAAGGGCAAGCGTTGCCTGCTGATCGTCGATGAAGCGCAGAATCTGACGCCGCGCGCGATCGAGGAGCTGCGCATGCTGTCAAATTTCCAGTTCGAGCAACAGGCGTTGTTGCAGAGTTTCCTGGTTGGTCAGCCGGAGTTCCGCGAAATTCTGCAAAGTCCGCACATGCTGCAGCTTCGTCAGCGCGTGATCGCCTCCTGCCACATCGGTCCGATGGACCTGGAAGAAACCCAAGGCTATATCCAGCACCGTCTCAAATGCGCCGGGTCGACGGGCTGGCCCCAATTCGAGCCGGATGCCTTCGAAGAAGTCTTCAAGGCCAGCGAAGGCATTCCGCGGCGCATCAACGGCATCTGCGATCGCCTGCTGCTGCAGGGTTTCCTCTCCGGGAACAAGGTGTTCACCGGCAAGGACGTCGCCGAGGTCGCCAGGGAGATACGCGAGGAAACAGCGGGGCCGACGCACAGCCGGGTGAATCCGGTCGTTTCCGATAGTGTCGATGTTGTCGATACTGCCTTTGGCGACAAGGAATTCGGCGACGGGGTGGCTCGCCTCGAACTCGATCAGGAGTCCGCGGCCGAACTCCAGAATCTCATCGCGAGCCTGAATGCCGGCCAGCTCGCCGAGCGGCTGCTGCGACTCGAACGCAGCCTGCTGCGGCTGGAGCACATCAACTCGGCAACCATGAATCTGTTGAGGAAGCTCGTCGCCGCTTCCAGAAACCAGACTCAACAAGGGGATCAGGCTTGACGACTGGGAAGAGGCTTGTCGATTCCCCGCCGTCGCCCGAATACTTCATCGACATTCGCCGGAAGCACGAAAGACTTGAATGCAGGATTCACCGCTCATCAATGCGCTGACCATCGATGTCGAGGATTATTTCCAGGTATCGGCATTCGCGCCTTACATCGCGCGATCTGAATGGCCCGAACGCGAATGCCGGGTCGAGCGCAACATCGAATGCATCCTCGAACTGCTCGATCGGCATGACACCAAGGCGACCTTCTTCACCCTGGGATGGATCGCCGAACGCTATCCGCAGATGGTACGCCGCATGGTCGCGGCCGGACATGAGCTGGCCAGCCACGGCTACGGGCATGAGCGCGCCAGCGACCAGTCCGAGGAAGCCTTCTTCGCCGACATCCATCTGGCCAAGATCCTGCTCGAAGACATCGGCGGTCAGGAAGTGAAGGGCTATCGGGCGCCGAGCTTCTCGATCGGCGAGGGCAATCTGTGGGCTTTCGACGCACTGAAGCGCGCCGGCTACCGCTACAGTTCGAGCATCTATCCGATCAGGCACGATCACTACGGCATGCCCGATGCGCCGCGCTTCGCGCATACCGACCACGGCATGCTCGAAGTGCCGGTGACGACGATGCGTCTTTTCGAGCGCAACTGGCCATCAAGCGGCGGCGGTTACTTCCGTTTGCTGCCCTACTGGATTTCGCGCTGGACGCTGAGCCGCGTGAACCAGATCGACCGGCGTCCGGCAATATTCTATTTTCATCCTTGGGAGATCGACCCCGATCAGCCGCGAATTCCCGGCATCGACGCGAAGACCCGGTTCCGCCACTACGTCAACATCGGGCGCATGGAGCAAAGACTGGACCGTCTGCTCGGCGATTTTCGTTGGGGAAGAATGGATGACATATTCCTCGGCGAGAATGACGCCAAGCC
>CAZCPD010000101.1:0-10459 GCA_964500425.1 uncultured Rhodocyclaceae bacterium | reverse complement strand
CTGCCGTCCTGACTTCCAGATCCACTTCCCGCAACACGCCGTAACCGTTCGGCTCAGTGACTTCGACTGTGTGGCCGGTCGCAGCTGCCTTCGTGGCTGTCAATGCCGTGAATGCGAGCAATAGCAGCGCACCCAGCTTCAGTGAATGCCATGCCTTCACCGTCACGCTTCTTCGGGTTACGGAAGCAGGCCGACCTTGCAGCCTGCAATGGACTTGTGCGTCAAGACTTTTCATGAAACGTTCCTGCATTCCTTATTTACACGGACCCGGACCTGGTCCAGAACCTGGTCCAAAACCTGATCCAGAACCTGATCCAGAACCTGATCCAGAACCTGATCCAGAACCTGATCCAGAACCGAACGGCACGTTGACACACCTCTTGCCCACGCTCGGCAGGATCGTCGTCAATCCCCTCGGTGGTTCTCCGCTGCCGCCGGGGCCACTCATCGCAGCAATGGCGACAGAAGCCGCTCCTTGCGCCGACCCGCCGCAGTCGCTCATGCTTGCCGCATAGTAGTGGGTTGCCGCGGAAGTCTGCGAGATGTTGCCGTTTGCGCACGGGAAAGTGCCCGAAACGCCGTACTTGTTCGAATACGAATAGCAGCCGCCGCCGGACGCCGTTCCGCTGCTGCCGTCCGGCTCCAGGGACTTCACGGCGATCAGGCGGTAGGGAATCGTGATGCGTTGCTTGGCTTCAAGCGACGGCGGGATATCGGCAAGGAATTCGTAGCGGAAATAGCCGTCGTCCCTGGGCAGGCTTTGCTTGAGGTTGCCGGCACGCACCAGGCCGTAGTTGGTCAGCGTCAACTCGCCGTAATAGACGTCGCCGACGTTCATCTTCGGCAGATTCACGCTGGATGGCGCCAGCACGATGACTGCTGCCGGTACGTCGGTCTCGAAGGTCGTGTTGAGCGTGATCTCGTAGCGATCCTGTATCGTGATTTCGCGTACGCTCCATTCCACGGTAACGAGGTTGTAGTCGAGGAAGACCGGTTGATTGGCCGTCAGCCCCGGCTTGATCTGCAGCCTGCCGCCCGTTTCCTGGTGGTTGGCCGCCTTCGCGCGGAAGCTGTAGTTGCCGGTCGGCAGATTCTGGAAATTGGCTTCGCCCGTTCCGTCGGTCGGCATCTCGTACCTGAGCGTCGCCACGTCTTCGTTCTGCAGGCTGATCGTGGCATTGGCCAAGCCTTGTATCAGACGGCCGTCCTTGCCGACGGTTGCCGTATAGATGTCTGCCACCTTGAACAGCACATTGCCCTGCCCGCTTTCGGTGACGCTCGCATGGACGTTGAGCGCCTGTTGCGCAAGGTTGTCGCCGACCACCACAAGGTGGAATAGATAGACGCCTTCAGCCAGTCCATTCGGCGGCGTGAAGCCGATATCGACCGTGCGCTGTTCGCCGACCGCCAGCGTACCGTTAGCCTGGCTGGCGATGTTCACCCAGCTCGGCGCCGGGCTGCCGTCCGGGTCCGGATTGACGAGCGTGAATTGCAGATTCAACGCATCTTGCAGGCCGTTGTTCTTGATGACGACCGACTCGATCTGGCTGCCACCTTGCGCCAAGCCGGTCTGCACGAAGCTCGGACTAGCGGTCAACGCCGGCTTGGCTTCAGACAGGGTGTAATCGAGCCGGACCAGGCCTATCGGCGCCAGCGGATGTTCGTCGCTGATAACCGAGAATATCAGCGTACCCACAGCATCCGCTTCGTTGTTGGGCGTGAAAACGACGGGCACGTTCAGCGTCTGTCGCTCGCTCAAGGTCACGGCCGCCGGCAACTGGATATTGAGTCCTGCCGGAATACTCCCGTTTACCTGCATCGTCGGGTCCAGCACCAGGCGCAGATTGCTGGCGGAAGTCCCGGGGCCGGCCTTGGCAACAAACGGTATTGTGTACGTATAGTTCTTCGGCATGTCGAGCTTGTACAGCGAAGGGCCGACCGTCACACGATTGATGACGAAGGCCTTCTGCTCCGGTCGGTCGGTGATCTCCGGGTGGACCACGCTGACTTTGTACAGGCCGGCGTCGGTGAGGGTCGGCTTGAATGCATAGACGAAGCTGCCGCTCGAATCCGTCATGACGCTGAAGATCCGCTCGAAGCCTTGCTGGTTCAACACCAGCTTGAGCTTGGTGTTCGGCAGCGGCTGGTTGCTTGCCCGGTCAAGCGCGCGCCCTGTGATGACGACATCCTGGTCGCCATAGGAATTGAGCGGCGCGACATCGCCGGCTTCGCCGTAGTAGGCAGTGTCGAGCAGCGAGACGACTTTCTCCGAACCGCGCCCGCCGATGATCACTTCGTCGTCCTGGCCGGTGTGGTAGCGCAGGCTGTCCACCTCCAGCTTGACGCGGATGCTGTTGGGGCTTGCCGTAGGCACATTGACGTCGAAGGCATCCGAGACATAGCTGCTGCCTGCGGGAATGCGCGCAACGGTCTTGCCGTTCGGCAGGGTAACGACGCCGAGACCGAACACCTGCTTGTACGGTTGTGTTGCGAGGACATTGCCGTCCCCATCCAGCAGCTTGAAGCGCAACTCGTTCGAATCGTTGCTGCCATTGTCCAGCGCGGTCAGCAGTTCCACATCGACTTCCGAGGTGTTCTCGATAGTGAGCCTGACCTTGCCGGTGCCGCCGCGTGTGAACGTATCCGTCGACATGCCGACGACCAATGCGCCATCCGTGACGTCGATATTTTCACTGCGGGCGATCTTGACGAACTCGCCGTCATTCGGGCTGATCTCGACGCCCATCTGGGCTTGCAGGGAGCCTGCCATGTCGGGATAGCCCCCCACGACGACCGGAATCAATAACGTCTGATTGCCCGCCAACGCGAAGGGCTCGGACTTGTGGTCACGGAACTGCGAACCGTCCTTGTTGATCGGCAGACGCACCACAACCCGCACGTTGTCGAGATTGCCTGCCGAAGTATTGGAGACCTGCACCTGCAGCTTGTTCATGACGCCACGTTTGAGCGGCAAGCCGGAAATGGTCTGCAGGTGAACCTCCGGCATCAGCAACGTACGTGGCATCTCCACGTTCTGCGCGTCGACCGTTGCGATCGTGTAGCGCCGCTCGCCCTGCGTGTAACCGTAGTCGGTGAAGCTCGTCGCCGCAACCGGGTTCGGCGTCAACTTGATCTTGTTGCTCTCCGGCCCGACATAGATCAGGTAACCGGCGATGTCGCTGTTGGGCGCATCCCAACTGATCGCTGGCAGGTTGCTGCCGATTTGCTCGACCCGGATGTTGCGAACGGGCAGCAGGCTAGCGTTCAGGTAGTCCGAGTTGGAGGGCGCCGACTCGTTACCCGCGACGTCAAGTGCCGTGACGACATATGCTCCCTGCTGCGGCGACGGATTGGCGTCGAGTACCGACGTCTGCCTGATGCCCGTCTTCAAAGGCACCAGATCAGCGATCGTATTGATGCTGGTCCCGCCCGCACGATACAGGTTATAGGTCGAAACGTTGCTCGCCACCGGCGCCTGCCAGGTGGCTACGACGCCTTGTCCGGTCAATGCCAGCGCGAAATTCTGCGGCGCTCCCGGTGCCGTGGCACTGGCGATGACGTCCACGCTTCCGCTCTGAACCGAGAGACTTTCCTCTCCGTTCGACTGGCGCACCGTCGCGACGGCGTACTTGTAGGCGCCATCCTGAGGCGTCTGGTCGATGTACTCGATGCCAGCCGTACGCATGAGCATCTGCAGTTCCGATTGACCGGGCATTTGCCGATAGACCTGATAGCTGCTTGCTTCCTCGACGGCCTGCCAGGAGAGCTTGACCTTGCCGCCCGGCAGGGCCTTCGCCGTCAAGCCCAGCGGCACATTGAGCGGCGGCAGATCGCCCTGGTAGACCTGGAAGCTGTTGTACGCGGTGATCTTGGTCGAGACATTGTCCAGATCGTCGCTGGCGGTGAAGCTGAACTTCAGACGTTCAGGTCCGCCGAGACCGGCATCGGCCGGCAGCGTGAAGCTGCCGCTATAGGTCGTCGCATCGACCTGACTCAAGCCAGCCAGGGCCACGGAACTCCGCAGCTGACCGGAAAGCAGATAGCTGATCTGCGGTACAGCCTTAAGTGCCTTGCTGAAGCTGAAGCTCGCTTGTACCGTCGGCGCCGCGTCGTTCTTGATGGGTGCCGCCGGGCTGATGCTGATGCCGGTCAGCACCGGTCCATCGGTATCGATCCTGAGCGTCGCTCCGGCGTTGATTTCGGTCCCGCGGTTGCCCACCGCGTCGCGCGCCGAAAACAGGGCGTTGGCGATACCGGACGGGGTACGGGCATCGATCAGGAAGCTGCCGCTGTACGTCAGATTGCCGGTGCTCACCAATTCGACGGTGATCGGCGTTCCGCCTTGCGGCATGATCGAAAGGTAGGGTACGGCCGGCAGGGTCTCGCTCACCGTGACGACGACATCAACACGGCCTTGTCCGACACGGCCGGTCTGGCCGTCCGTCTTGCCCTGCGGCGCGTACGCAATGGACAGCGCACGAGGAGCAACACTGTCCGAAACGACCTGGGTCAGATTCGAGGGTTCGGAGTTCGTCCCTGCGCCGTTGACCGCGACAACGCGATAGAACCAGACGCCCTCCTGGGAAGGCAAGTCGTCATAGGCATTGCCGGTCAGGAGCTTGCTGTTGATCCTGTTCGCAGACGCGATACCGTCGAACGCGTTCGCCGCGCGATAGAGATCGTAGCCGACGACATTCGGGTCGGTGGCGCGTGCCCAATCGAGGCGGACCTTGCCGGCTACCTGAGCGACAGCCGTCAGCGCCCCGGGACTGGCAGGAACGTTCTGGTCCAGCGTGATCGTCACCGCCGCCGACGGCACGCTGACGCCATAGCTGTCGGTTGCCGTCGCGCGAATCTGATTCGCTCCGGCACTCAGAACCAGCGTCGTTGCGAACCGGCCGTCCGCGTCGGCCGTTATCGCATCGCCGATTGTCTGTCCGTTGTTCGCGAGTTGCACGCTGCTGCCGACCTTGGCCGAACCTGAAACAGCCACCGTCGCGTTGCGCGTGATCGACCCGTTGCCTGGCTGCGAAATCATCGGGGCATCCGGCGCGGCATGCGCGACCGTGATCGAATAGTCGAATGCGGCGATATTGCCGAGCGAGTCGACCGCGCGCAGCGTCAAGGTGTGGTCGCCATTGGCGACATTGTCGATCTTGAACGGTACGCTGAAGGTGCCGCTGCCCGTGGCGGCAGCCACCGTCACACCATTCAGTTGCAGTTCGATACTGTTAACCCCGCTTCGATCGGAGGCCGAGAGTGTCAAGGTGCTGTTTCGTGCGATCAGGGCACCATTCGCCAGCGCAACGCCATTGACGGCGACGTTACCGATCTGCGGACCGTCGCCATCCGGCGGAAGCGGAACGTTCGACACCGTGACCGTGACAAGTTGCTCGCTGCTTCGACCAGCACCGTCGGTTGCGACAACACTGACGACACGTTCGCCATTGGTGACGGACTCGATGTTCCAAGGGTATGCATAGGGCGCTGCGGTACGCGCGGCCACGGGCACACCATCGATGAAGAACTGCACATTCTGTATGCCCGAGGGGTCGCTTGCGGTGGCTTCGATCACTATCGGTTGCTGAATCAGGCTGCCGGAAATCGGATTGGTCAAGGTCAGCATCGGCGCCTGCGTATCGATCAGCGCCCCACCCGACAGACTGGCGGATGCGATCTGGCTCGCGGCATTGCGGAACTGCACCGTGATGTTCTTCCAACCGTCCCCGTTCGAGGTATCGAACGACACCTGCGCCCGCCCGTTCGAAAGGGGCTTGAATGGAACGCCGGCGAACCCATTGTCTTCGGCAATGCGATACTCGACGGCGTTGATGCAGGAAATATCCAGCAATATCGCACGCTGGTCGTAATAGGGAGCCGGTTCGATCAGTCGCACGACCG
This sequence comes from uncultured Rhodocyclaceae bacterium, assembly GCA_964500425.1. Lineage (GTDB taxonomy): Bacteria > Pseudomonadota > Gammaproteobacteria > Burkholderiales > Rhodocyclaceae > Sterolibacterium. The sequence continues at coordinate 4,558 of CAZCPD010000101.1, read as the reverse complement.
GGTTCAGCATCGGCGCGCCCGTCAGGTAGTTGGAAAAATCGACAGCGCTCGAAATGGCGTCCCCAAGCCCTTGCGGATTCGCATTTACTTCTTTGGGACCCGAGGCATGCCCCCACCAATTGTCGGTCGCGCCGACGATGCCGGAAGAGGTGCGGTTGTCGATCGCCAGCAGGCTGTTCCCGGCAAATTGAGAGCCCGTGACCGTGGTCCCACTGATATCTTCGACGACGATGCCTTGGCCGTTACGCACGAAGCTCGATCCAGAAATGGCTGGATTTGCGCCGCCGATCAGGCGCAGGCCCGTGGTGCTGTCGGAAATGTTGAGTGCCCGCAGCGTCGGACTCCAACCGCGAATGAGCATGGCGGCAGCGCCCTCGTCGTTCCCTCCGGCATATCGCAGCGTCAGATCGTTCAGCAACAGATCGCCGCTTGCCGCCGCCGATTTTTCGATTCGCAAGCCGCGCCAATCGGCGGGGGCCGGGTTTTGTGACGATGCCGTCAATTGGCCGGCAACACTGTCATCCTTCAAGCTCGTCAACACAACGCCTGGTGCTGCATTGATTCGATCGCGCACCACCATCTGGACGCCCGCGCCGAACTTGACCACCACGCCCTCGTCGAGAGTCAGACTGGCGCTTTGCGCCAGAGCGTTCATAGCCCCCGGCAAGGCGGCATAGGCCATCCCGACGACAAATGCCGCAACGGCCCGAGCAAGGAGGCGTTCGACGCCTTGCATCGCGCGGCGGGGCCTGGTTATGCTCGAACTGGGGCTGACTGCATCAGGCATGGACATGGTAGTCACCATGATTTCAAGAGCGATGAAACAATGCATTGCACATACGATGGCGATGCACTGAAAATGTTGGAGTAGGAAACAAAGTCTGATCGGTGGATGTCACGGCAGGACCAAAACCAGCGGATGTCATGCGTTAAGGCGAGGCGGCGATGCAACGGCACCGCCGCCCGCCCATCGTTGCAAACGCAAGCCCCTCACGGGGATCACCCTTGATGAGAGGCCCGTGCGATCTCCCTAGCCGCGGAAGCCAGAGGCGCGCAGCAATTCATAGGAAATGTCGTAGGACTTGCCCGAGGCGGTAATCAGCTTGGCCAGGGTCCCGCGCTGGGTATCCACGGTCAGCTGGACTTTCTCGACGGCTTCGTTTTGCGCATATTGCGTGAGGCTTTGACTTTCCGCCGCGGCCAGGCTTACCGTATAGATGGCGGTCGCCTGCAGCGTGCTGGAGCCCTCCGGCAACGTCACGGCGACCGTCGCCGTACCTGCCTCGCTGCTACCCGTGATCAGGACGGGGTCGGCGTCGATCGCTGCGCCCATGGTCGGCACCACGCGCAATTTCACTTGCGTTCCGACGGGCACGTTGGCCGAAGCGAAGGTCACATTCACCGTTCCAGCGTTTGCCGGCAGTGTCACATCGCCCAAACCGGTCGGTGCATCGGGCACAGCTTGATCGGCTACGGACGCGATCTTCAGTGTGGGAACATTGGCAACGAAGACGGGGTTGGGCGTCGAATAGACACGGGTCGGGCTGGTCGTCCCGGTATATGTCAAGTAATCGGCCTCGAGACGAATCCGGCCCGAACTGCCAGTGGCCCCGTAAGAATAGCCAGCAGATGAATAGCCACCATAAGCATTAATCGTACCGCTACCTGTAACAGTTGTCGCCACCAATCGGACCGCACCACCGGAGCCGGGACCTCCAAGGCCACCAGTACCACTCCCGCCCGCACCACCGCTACCCCCTCCGTTAGCATTGATCGCGCCAGTGAGTCCAATCGTTGTGGAAGATGCTATCAGCAACGCACCACCGCCGCCGCCACCACCTATTCCCGGAAATTGTGTGCCACCGTAACCGCCACCACCACCCGATCCCCCGATCAACGGCTGAAGCAGGTTCGAGCCATACGCGCTCGCCTTGTAAGTTACCGAGTTGGCCGGACAGCTGTTCGGTGACAACGCGTCGGCCACATATGCCGCGGGCATGCCGTACAAGTGAAAGTAGCCGGTATTCGTGCATCCATCACTGGCTCCGTCCCCGCCCCGCCCCCCGCCCGGTCCCAAGCCACTGCCACCCAGCCCGCGCACGTTATTCAAGCCATCCAGTCCACCACGTCCGCCGTCGAAGCCGCCCGGACCGCCACGGCCCGGCAAGCCGTCGTCGGCCACATTCCCGTTCCCGGCCGTGCCGACATCCTTGGAGTTTTCGCCCGACACGTCGATCGTGCCAGCGATGGTCACGTTCCCCGAAGCCAGCATGTAGACTGGCGTATTCGTCGCGTTACGCTTGAACTTCACGGTGACGCCCGCGGGAATGTTGACCGTCGTGTAGTTCAGAATGCCGGACGGCGGCAATTGCACATCGATGTTGCCCGTCGGGCTGAATGCCCCGTCCGCTCCGGTACTGCCGCTATCGAACGCATTCGCATCCACGGCCATACAGACGACCAGGATCCCGCCCAGCCAGGGCAGGGTATGACGACCCACCTTGCCGCTGCGCTCGACTGCCAGAAAACTCGTTGCACCCTGGCGATGAGTCGCCTGCTTGCCCTTGCCCATACCCCGATTCATAACCATCTCCTCTGCAAAACGTACATATCCGAGCCCAAGGCCCAATCCCGACAACCTCTAGCGGCTGCGCCTATGGTCCGACATCGACCCCGACTGCCGGAGCAGACAGCATCCCGTCGTAACTGCCCTGCCCGACCACGGCATCACCAACCACCACTCCAACCGCCGACGCGGCCAGCGTTCCGTCGTAACTGCTCTGCCCAACCGCCGCATTGCCAACCACGACTCCAACCACTGGTGCGGGCAACGTTCCGTCGTAACTGCTCTGCCCGACCGCGACATTGCCGACCACGACCCCAACTGCCTGAGAAACCAGAGTTCCATCAAGGATCGTCCGCGCGGTCGAGGCACCGACATCGACGCCCACCGGCTTGGCGTAGTAGCTGAGCGCTCCTTGATAATCCGAAGTCACATGCAGGGGTATCCGTTGCTCGTCGAGCATTGGGGAACGCACGACAAGCGTCGCCGCGCCTTCGGCGACCGGCGTCACCGTAACCTGGCCGGCGGTCTGGCCGGCCGGGATCGTAAGACTGCCGGGGGCGATCGTGGCGACGGTCAAATCCGCCACCGTCAGATCGAGGGTGTAGTCAAATGCCGATGGCCTCGACAGCCGAACAGTCACAACGCGCGCCAGACCGTCAGGCGGCAACACCAATGGACTTGGCTCCAACGCTACAGTTGGCGCATTGACTTCATGGACCGGCAGTGTCATGACGTTCGAGTGGATGTACTGACCCGGATTGAGCTCGTCCGGGCTACGCACCTGCACGGCAAGACTCCCGGCGACCAATGGCCCGGGCAGCGTGGCCCGCAGTTCGGCGTTACCAACATAGGTCGTTACGACCGGAGCATCATTCAGCAGGATCTCGGATTGGGAATTGAAGTTGCGTCCAGCGACTCTCAACGAAACGCCACTCGAACCGGCGAACAGGGGTGATGGGGATATTTCCGTGATCCCTGACTGTGGCTGTATCACCGTCAAGGCGTTGGCAATCTGAACCTCACCAGCTTCGAATTGCAGCCTTAACGCGGCGGAACCCAATCCGCTATTTTCGTTGGCTTGCACCGTAATCGTAGCCAGTTGATCCGACGAACCCGCTTGTTGCGGTGCCGCGTCAAGGTCAGCGCGGTCAAACTGGGCCGCAGCCAAGCCTGTCAGACGCGATCCGTGCAACGTCAGATTCAGATTTTGTCCTCGTTCGATGACTTGAGGCTCAATGGAGCTTACCCTCGGCGACATGCCAACCGACAGGACCCCTTCCTGGACGACATAGGGAATTCCCCGCAGTCCCCATTTGATCGTGGATACCAAGTCTCCTGAAGGAACCAGGATTCCATTGAGCCCGTTGCCAGCCGCCTGAATACCAACACCGCTCGGCGATGCGGACAAGTCGATGCTGATCGCGGGCCCGAGATGATTCGTCAGCTTGAGATGGTTCAGTACGGGCGCGGCACCGTACACTGCGATACCCTGTCCGGCATCCAGCTCCACATAATCCAGCCGTGTTGCGCCAGAACCGGGCGCGAACACCCATTGCTTCCAATCCCCAGCCGTCGCCGATTGACCTATCCGCACCTTGTCGGAAAGGACCCGAATTGGTTGCTCTTGAGTTCCCAAGGCTTGCACCTTGCCTGCTTCAATCAAGAAGCTGGCATCCTGCCCCATATAGACTACGACCCCTGGATCAATGACCAACTGAGCACTGTCCAGCAACCTGACATCGCCATTGAGGACGATTGGAGAAAGATCGAGCGTCCAATGTGTATCAGCGACGATGTCACCCGATATGATCGTTTGTCCGCCAACCGACGCGCTGAACGCCAACGATACCAGGAAACAAACGACACCCCGCGCCCAGGAAGCGAGGTTGAAATTCATAGAAAAACCCTTCCGTTCGATATAACGGGAGTCGCTGCGCAGCAACTGCTGCGATCCGTCCGCCATATGCTATCGACACGCCTCTCAAGCACTAG
>CAZCPD010000100.1:0-10477 GCA_964500425.1 uncultured Rhodocyclaceae bacterium | reverse complement strand
ATCGTCGACGGCGCCGCCGCCGTGCTCTTCGGCACCCGCGAGATGGGCGAGGCGCTGGGCCTCAAACCGCGCGCGCGGGTGCGCTCCTTCGCCTCGATCGGCTCCGAGCCCTCGATCATGCTCACCGGTCCTTCCTATGCCGCCGAAAAGGCACTCAAGCGCGCCGGCATGAAGGTCGGCGACATCGACCTCTTCGAACTCAACGAAGCCTTCGCCGCCGTGGTGCTGCGCTTCATGCAGGTGATGGACGTTGCGCACGACAGGATGAACGTCAACGGCGGCGCCATCGCCATGGGCCACCCGCTCGGCGCCACCGGCGGCATGCTGATCGGCACCGTGCTCGACGAACTCGAGCGCCGCAACCTCCGCTACGGCATGGTTGCCCTGTGCGAAGCCGCCGGCATGGCCAGCGCGACCATCATCGAACGCATCTAAGCATCCAGACATCGAGGACATAGACAGATGAATCAGATCTTCCAACTCACCGTCGATGCCGACGGCATCGCCACGCTGCTGATCGACAAAAAAGACAGCACCATGAACACCATCGATCAGGCGTTCATCGACGAGCTGACCGAAAGCATCGACCGCATTTCCAGCGACGCCGCCATCAAGGGCGTCATCCTGACCTCCGGCAAGGAAGCCTTCCTCGCCGGCGCCGACCTGAAGGGCATCGAGGAGCGTTCCGAGAACGCGCCGAACGTGCCGAACAAGGTCATGTTCGACCAGATCTGGTCGCTCTCCAGCCAGTTCCGCCGCATGGAGAAATGCGGCAAGCCCATCGTCTGCGCCATCAACGGCACGGCCGTTGGCGGCGGCACCGAAATCGCGCTGGCCTGCCACGCGCGCATCGTCGCCAACGACGACAAGATCAAGCTCGGCCTGCCCGAAGTGCAGATCGGCCTGCTGCCCGCCGGTGGCGGCACGCAGCGTCTGCCGCGCCTGATCGGCATCCAGGAAGCGCTGCCGCTGCTGCTGCAGGGCAAGTCGCTGTCGCCCGAGAAGGCGCTCAAGGCCGGCTTCATCAACAAGGTGGTGCCCGCCGACCAGCTGATGGCCGAGTCCAAGAAGTGGCTGCTGGAAACGCCGAACGCCGTTCAACCGTGGGACAAGAAGGGCTTCCAGGTTCCCGGCGGCGCCGGCCCCGGCTCGCAGAACGTCGCGCAGATGCTGGTCGTCAGCAACGCCATGCTGCAAGCCGGCACCTTCCACAACATGCCCGCCCCGCAGGCGATCGCCTCCGCCGTCTATGAAGGCACGCAACTGCCGATGGACACCGCGCTGCGCCTCGAAGCCAAGTACATGGTCGGCCTGATGAAGGGTTCCGTCTCGCGCGGCATGATCCGCACCCTGTTCATCAACATGGGCAAGGCCAACAAGCTGATGCACCGTCCGGAAGGCGTGGCCAAGACCGAGTTCAAGAAGATCGGCGTCATCGGCGCCGGCCTGATGGGCGCCGGCGTCGCCTACGTCTGCGCCAAGGAAGGCGTCGAGGTCGTGCTGATCGACCTCAAGCAGGAAGCCGCCGACAAGGGCAAGGACTACACCGCCAAGAAGTACAAGAAGGCGATCGAGAAGGGCCGCGCCACGCAGGCCGAAGCCGACGCCACGCTGGCGCGCATCACCGCCACCACCGACTACGCCGCGTTGAAGGACGCGCAACTGGTCGTCGAGGCCGTCTTCGAGGATCGCGGCATCAAGGCCAAGGTCATCAAGGCGCTGGAAGCCGTGCTGCCCAAGGACGCCATCATCGCCTCGAACACCTCGGCGCTGCCGATCAACGACCTGTCCGAGAACTGCGAGCGTCCCGAGAACTTCATCGGCATGCACTTCTTCTCGCCGGTCGAGCGCATGCCGCTGATCGAAGTCATCTGCGGCAAGAAGGGCAACCCCACGGCGCTCGCCAAGGCCCTGGACCTGTGCCAATTGATGGGCAAGACGCCGATCGTCGTCAATGACGGCCCCGGCTTCTTCACCACCCGCTTCATCGGCGCCTACATCACCGAGACGATGAACATGCTGATGCAGGGCGTCAGCCCGGCGCTGATCGAAAACGCCGCCAAGATCGTCGGCCTGCCGATCGGTCCGCTCTCCGTTTCCGACGAAATCGGCCTCGACGTCGCCCATCACGCCGCCGAGCAGCAGGCCAAGGACCTCGGCGACCGCTTCAAGCCGAACGCCGCGTCGGAAGTCGTCCATACGCTGGTCGAGAAGCACGGCCGCCACGGCCGCAAGAACGGCAAGGGCTTCTTCGATTACGACGACGAAGGCAACAAGACGCTGTGGCCCGGCCTCAACGAAATCTGGCCGCAGAAGCCGGCGAACCAGCAGCCTTCGGCCCGCGAAGTCCAGGCGCGCATGCTCTATCCGCAGCTCGTCGATGCCGCCAAGTGCATCGAAGAGGGCGTGCTGACCTCGCCGATCGACGGCGATCTCGGCGGCATTCTCGGCGTCGGCTTCCCGCCCTACACCGGCGGCCCGTTCAGCATGATGGATGCGACTGGCATCGCCGACGTCGTCAAGGAGATGGAGCGTCTGGCCGTCGCCTACGGCGATCAGTTCAAGCCGCCGCAACTGCTGCGCGACATGGCCAGGAACGACCAGACGTTCTACGGTTCGAAGGCCATCAAGCTGCCGCTGAAGAAGTAAGCAACATCCCATGAGCGCACCGGCCTCACCGACCGCTGGCGACGAGGTATTCGATTACATCGTCGTCGGCGCCGGTTCAGCCGGCTGCGTTCTGGCCGCACGCCTCACCGAGGACCCCGCGGTGCGCGTGCTGCTGCTCGAAGCCGGCGGCAGCGACCGCGACTTCCTGGTCGACATGCCGGCCGGTTGGGGCAAGATCACCGAAGACCCACGTTACTGCAATCTCTACGCCAGCGCGCCGGAAGCGCGGGTCGGCCAGCGCCGCCTGGCGTTGCCGCGCGGGCGCCTGCTCGGCGGCTGCTCGTCGGTCAACGGCATGGTGTACATCCGTGGCCAGGCCGCCGACTACGACGGCTGGGCGCAGGCGGCGCCGGGCTGGAGCTGGCGCGAAGTGCTGCCCTACTTCATCCGCGCCGAAAACAACGCACGGCTGCGCGACGCCCTGCACGGCGCCGCCGGTCCGCTGTACGTCGGCGACCAGGTCGAGCGCAATCCCGTCAGCATGGCGATGCTGGAGGCCTGCGCCGCCGCCGGTATTCCGCGCAATGACGATTTCAACGGCGCCATGCAGGAAGGCGCCGGCCTGTTCCAGGTGCACATTCTCGACGGCAAGCGCGTGTCGATGGCGCGCGCCTATCTGCGCCCGGCCTTGCAGCGCCCCAATCTCACCGTGCGCACCGGCGCCGCGACGACGCGCATCCTGTTCGAAGACCGGACCGCCTGCGGCGTCGAATACCGCCTCGAAGGAGCACTACCACTGCGCCAAAGCCACGCGCGGCGCGAGATGCTGCTCAGCGCCGGCGCCATCAATTCGCCGCAGCTGCTGATGCTCTCCGGCATCGGCCCCGGTGCGCAGCTACAACGACATGGCATCGAAACCCGCGTCGACAGCCCCGAGGTCGGCGCCAACCTGCACGACCATCTGTGCGTGCCAATGGGCTGGCGTCTCAAGCCCGGCAGCGCCAGCTACAACGCCCGCCTGCGCGGCCTCGGCATCGTCGGCAGCCTGCTGCAATACCTGTTGTTCAAGCGCGGGCCGATGACCATGCCGGCGGCCGACGTCGGCATCTTCTGCAAGAGCGATCCCTCCCTTGATCGCCCCGACATCCAGTTCCACGCGCTGCCCGTCAGCGGCGACGTCGAGGGCGAGAAGAAGCAGGCCGAGAAGCAGCCCGGCCTGACCATGGCGCCCTGCCAATTGCGCCCCGCCTCGCGCGGCAGCGTGACTCTCGCCTCGAACGATCCAGCCGCCGCGCCTTCGATCGCCTTCAACTACCTGAGCGTCGAGGGCGACCGCCAGGTGCTGCTCGCCGGCATGCGCTGGGCGCGCCGCATCGCCGCCGCCCAGCCGCTGGCCGCGCAGATCGACCACGAAACCTTGCCCGGCGTCGGCGTCGCCGACGACGAAGCGCTGCTCGATTACGCCGCCCGCGCCGCGTCCACCACCCATCACCCGGTCGGCGCCTGCCGCATGGGCAGTGACGCGCGCGCCGTGGTCGATGCCGAACTGCGCGTGCGCGGCGTCGAACGGCTGCGCGTCATCGACGCCTCGGTGATGCCGGCGATCACCTCCGGCAATACCAACGCGCCGACGGTGATGATCGCCGAACGCGCCGCCGATCTGATCCTCGGCCGCACGTTGTTGGCGTGATGATGCGCTCGGCCTCCCGTGGGAGCGGCCTCCCGGCCGCGAATGTTGGCGAAAATCAGAACTGCCCGGAGAACCGCATGGATGCTCGTTCTCCAAAGGGCATGCCTGAAGAACCGCATGAATGCTTGTGCCCCGAAGGAAACCCCCTTGGGGGGTGCCCCGAAGGAAATCCCCTTGGGGGAATCTCCGGGAAGTCGTCATGAGCGCGCCCGCCATGTCCGTCAGCGAAGCTGTCGCCAGCCGCACCTCGAAGCGCGCCTTCCTCGACACGCCGGTCTCCGGCCAACTCGTGCGCGAGATTCTCGCCAAGGCCCAGCGCAGCCCCTCGGGCGGCAACCTGCAACCGTGGCTCGTGCATGCGCTCGGCGGCACGGAGCTGCAACGCTTCAAGGCGCTGGTGAGCGAGAAGCGCGCCGCCAACGGTTTCGGCGAGGGCCCCGAATACCAGATCTATCCCGACGGCTTGATCGAGCCCTATCGCGCGCGGCGCGGCAAGTGCGGCGAGGACATGTACGCCACCGTGGGCATCCCCCGCGAAGACATGGCCGCGCGCATGAACTTCGTCGCCCAGAACTTCGACTTCTGGAACGCGCCGGTCGCGCTGTTCGTCTGCGTCGACCGCAGCCTCGGCCCGACGCAATGGGTCGACCTCGGCCTCTACCTGCAAACCGTGATGCTGCTGGCGCGCGAAGCCGGTCTCGATACCTGCGCGCAGGAATGCTGGACGCTGTGGCACAAGACCGTCGCCGAGTTCCTCGAACTCCCCGCCAACGTCATGCCCTTCTGCGGCGTCGCGCTCGGCTACGCCGATCCGGCGCATCCGGTGAATGCGCTGCGCTCGGAGCGGGCGGGGCTGGAGGAGAGTGTGGTGTTTCATGGGCTGTAGTCGATATGGGTTGCCATTGGACGCTTGATTCGAGATAGCGATGCTGAAGAACATCGGTCTGCTGTTGCTGATCAGCTTCATATTCCTGGCGCTGACCTTTGTGGTCGTGTCGGTGTTCGGACTTCCGTTCCGTGAGGCATCCCTTGCAACATTGGCAGTGCTCATCGTAACCGCGCTGGCGTTCGCTCTGAAGCTGGCGATCTCGATTTCCACGACCCGGACTCGCGCAGCCGCGACGCTTGAACACATGCGGCGACTGCGTGCCGAACAGCAGAAGGCCCTTCCGGAATTTCTGGCGGCTGCCGAACGAATTCAGGACCCGAAGGCCAGAAATGAAGCCTTGGCCGCTATCAGGCAACTGGAAAGTGCTGCCCAGTCGCTCGCCCTTGATGCGCGCGAGCCGGGACTGGCCGACGCGCCGCGCAAGTCGACGGAGCGCTGACGGCGCAAACTGTCTCGATGTTCAGGAAAAGCCGATGAACCCAATCCCATCTCAGCTGGTCTGCCGCACCTACAACCTCGCCGACCTCTTCGCCATCGCCGCAGCGACCGTGCCCGAGCGTGAGGCCATCGTTTGCGGCGGGGTGCGTCGCACCTTCGCTGAACTCGAAAGCCGCGCCGAAAAACTCGCACTGTGGCTGCGCGCGCAGGGCGTCGGGCCGGGCGACACGGTGGGCATCCAGATGTACAACTGCCCGGAGTACATCGAGACTTTCTTCGCCGCGCTGAAGCTGAAGGCGCTGCCGTTCAACATCAACTATCGCTACGTCGCCGACGAGCTGCGCTATCTCTACGACAACGCGGCGATGAAGGCGCTGGTGTTCGGGGCGGAGTTCGAGGCGCGCGTCGCCGAGAGTCTCGCCGCCGCGCCGGGCGTGAAGGCGCTGTTGCGCGTCGGCGGCCCGGCCGGGACGTTGGAGGCGAGTGCCTATGAGAGCGCGTTGTCAGCCGCGCAAGGTTCGCTGGCCGACATCGCGCTGGCGTCCGACGATCTCTCGCTGCTCTACACCGGCGGCACCACGGGCATGCCCAAGGGCGTGCTGTGGCCGCACGATGCGCTGTTCTTCGGCAGTCTCGGCGGCGGCGGGCTGTATGCCGGCGGACAGCCGATCGAACGGCCGGAGCAACTGGCCGAGCGCATCGAGTCTTCGTTCCAGATGCGCAACCTGCCGGCCGCGCCGCTGATGCACGCCGCCGCGCTGTGGGCGACGCTGATCTGGCTCTACGCTGGCCATACCGTGGTGCTCAACGATCAACACGAGTTCAATGCCGAGCACATCTGGGACATTGCCGAGAAGGAGCAACTGAATTCGATTTCCATCGTCGGCGACGCGATGGCGGTGCCGCTGCTCGATGCGTTGCGCGCGCATCCGGGGCGCTGGGATCTGGCCAACATCCTCAACATCGGCTCTGGGGGGGCGGTGTTCTCGGCGCACGTCAAGGAAGGCTTGAGCACGCTGCTGCCCAACGCGGTGATGACCGATTCGATGGGCTCGTCGGAAAGCGGCCAGGTCGGCCTCGGCAGCCGCACCGATGCCGGCGGCCTGTTGTCGATTCCGCCGCGGCCCGATGTGGCGGTGATGGTGGTCGATGAAGATGGGCCACGCCTTGCGGCCGTCGGCGAGATGGGTTTCATGGCGCGCAGCGGCAACGTCGCGGTCGGCTATTACGGCGATCCGCTGAAGAGCGCGGCGACCTTCGCGCGCATCGAGGGACGCAACTATGCGATCACCGGCGACGCGGCGCGGCTGGAGGCCGACGGTTCGGTGACGGTGTTCGGGCGCGGTTCGAACTGCATCAACAGCGGCGGCGAGAAGGTGTTTCCGGAAGAGGTCGAGGAGGCGCTGCGCCGCCACGCGGCGGTGGCCGACGTGCTGGCGGTCGGCACGGCCGATGCGCGCTGGGGGCAGAAGGTGGTGGCGGTGGTCGAGCTGCGTTCCGGCGCGACGGCGTCGGCCGACGAGCTGCGCCGGCATTGCCGCGATCATCTGGCGGGTTACAAGGCGCCCAAGGAGATCGTCTTCGTTGACGCCGTGCAGCGTTCGCCCGCGGGCAAGGCCGATTATCGCTGGGCCATGGCGACGGCGGAGGAGCGGCAGCGGGAAACGTGATTCCCTGTTTCAGGGAATCTGCCCATGGCGGCTTGCCGGCCTGAGGTAGAATTACCCGTTTTAGGCATCCCACCGCAGCAAGAATTCGAATTCACAAAATTCACGATAGAGGAGCTAGAGCATGGCCATTTTCGAACGCATCCAGACCGGTCCCGGCGAGCGCCGCAAACTGCGCCTGAAGAGCCCGGCGACGCTGGAAGTCATCGGCGAGATCGAGTGCGCGAGCAAGGACGATGTCGCCGCCGCCATCGCCAAGGCCCGCACCGCGCAGAAGGAATGGGCGAAGAAGTCGCCCGAGGAGCGCGCCAAGGTCGTGCTGAAGGCCCGCGATCTGGTGCTGAAGCGCCAGGACGACATCTGCGCCACGGTGATCCGCGAAACCGGCAAGGTGCCGTCGGATGCGCTGAGCATGGAAATCTTTGCCTCGTGCGACGTGATGACCTTCTACGCGAAGAACGCCGAGAAGTTCCTCGCCGCCGAGAAGCGCCCGGTGCATGGCCTGATGGGCATGATCAAGACGCTGCGTATCGCCTACAAGCCGCTCGGCGTGGTCGGCATCATCACGCCGTGGAACGGCCCGTTCATCCTCAGCATGAACCCGGCGACGCAGGGCGTGCTGGCCGGCAACGCGGTGATCCTCAAGGGCTCCGAAGTCACGCCGGAATCGGCCAAGCTGGTCGAAACGATCTACAAGGAAGCCGGCCTGCCCGAAGGCGTGCTGCAGGTGCTCTACGGCGACGGCCAGACCGGCGCCGACATCATCGACGGCGGCGTGCAGAAGGTCTCCTTCACCGGCAGCGTGGCGACCGGCCGCAAGGTCGGCGAGGCCTGCGGCCGCAACCTGATTCCCTGCTCGCTGGAACTCGGCGGCACCGACGCCATGATCGTCTGCAGCGACGCGAATTTCGAGATGGCCACCGACGGCGCGCTCTACGGCTCGTGCTTGAATACCGGCCATTACTGCTGTGGTACCCAGAGGGTATATGTGGTCGAGTCGCTCTACGACAAGTTCGTCGCGCGCGTCGCCGAGAAGGCCAAGGCGCTGCGCCAGGGCCCGCAGCACGGCCAGGACGAAGACCTTGGCGCGGTGTTCTGGGATCGCCAGATGGATATCATCGACGAGCACGTGCAGGATGCCGTCAAGAAGGGCGCGCGCCTGCTCGCCGGCGGCCGCCGCAATCCGAACCTCAAGGGTCTCTACTACGAAGCCACGGTGCTCGCCGACTGCAACCACAACATGCTGGTGATGCGCGAGGAAACCTTCGGCCCGGTGGTCTGCCTGCAGAAGGTGCGCGACGAAGCCGAAGCCGTCATCATGGCCAACGATTCGCCCTATGGCCTCAACGGCACGGTGTTCGCCAAGGACAAGGAAAAGGCCTACCAGATCGCCCTGCAGATGGACACCGGCTCGGTCTGCGTCAATGACATCGCCGTCACCTATGGCGTGCCGGAAGCGCCGTTCGGCGGCGTCAAGGCCAGCGGCGTCGGCCAGGTCAACGGCCTCGACGGCCTGCGCAAGTACAGCCATGCGTTCCCGGTGATCCTCAACCGCTTCAACATGCCCAAGCTGCCGGCCTCCTATCCGTATTCCGCCAAGGCCATCAAGGATACGAAGAAGCTGATGAAGTTCCTCTGGAAGCCGGGCAAGTGAGCGTGAACTTTCTGTCGCATTGACGTTTCAATCCCGAGGGGAGGGCGTGAGCCTTCCCCTTTGTCATTTCAAGGCGACTCGTTTCCGAGCCCCTCTCCCTCACGCAGTGGGGGAGAGGGGTTGGGGAGAGGGGGTGGTAGGTTACGCAGCCCTCTCCCCCGACCCCTCTGGTCAAACAACTGGCCAATCGACTAAGCCCGCTAGCGGGCAAGTCGCTGGTCATCCCACTCGTGGGCGAGGGGAGCCTGAATACAATCGCCGCGCCATCTCTGGAGCAAACCATGCGCACCAAACTCTGTGAAATGCTCGGCATAGCCGCGCCGATCTTCGCCTTCACCCATTGCCGCGACGTCGTCGTGGAAGTTTCCAAGGCCGGCGGCATCGGCGTGCTGGGCCTGGTCGGCTTTCCGCCCGAGCGCATCAAGGAGGAGCTCGACTGGATCGACGCCCACATCGGCGACAAGCCGTATGGCATCGACATCGTGATTCCGCAGAAGTACGAAGGCATGGGCGAGATGGACCCGGAGACGCTGGAGGCTTCGCTGAAGGCCATGGTGCCGCAGGGGCACCACGACTTCGCGGCGAAGATTCTCAATGACCACGGCACGCCCGAGTGGCCCGACAAGGAAGATGCCGGCGGCCTGCTTGGCTGGACCGAGGCGACGGCGCGGCCGATGCTGGTCGAGGCGCTCAAGCATCCGAAAGTGAAGCTGGTCGCCAACGCGCTCGGCACACCGCCCAAGGAAGTCATCGACGAAATCCACGCCAGCGGCCGTCTCGTCGCCGCGCTGTGCGGCAAGGTCAAGCAGGGGCTCAAGCACAAGGCCGCCGGCGTCGACATCGTCATCGCCCAGGGCTCGGAGGGCGGCGGCCATTCCGGCGAGATCGGCTCCATCGTGCTCTGGCCCCAGATGGTCGATGCGCTGGCGCCGACGCCGGTGCTCGCCGCCGGCGGCGTCGGCAACGGCCGCCAGATCGCCGCGGCGATGGCGCTCGGCTGCGCCGGCGTGTGGACGGGCTCGCTGTGGCTCACCGTCACCGAGGCCGACGCCGAGCCGGCGCAGAAGGAAGACCTGCTGCGCGCCACGTCGGAAGACACGGTGCGTTCGCGCTCCTGGACCGGCAAGCCCTGCCGCATGGTGAAGAACGACTGGACCGAGGCCTGGGAAGCGCCCGAGAACCCCAAGCCGCTCGGCATGCCGCTGCAAGGCCTGGTCAGCTACGACGCGATCCGCCGCACGCATCGCTACGCCGGCGTCGCCGAGACACAGAAGGTGCTGTTCAACCCCTGCGGTCAGGTGATCGGCCAGATCAAGCAGATCGAGTCGAGCAAGGATGTGGTGTTCCGTTTGCTCACCGAATATGCGGAAGCGGTGGAGCGGCTGGAGGGGCTGAACGAGGGTGCATAGAGGCGCGGTGACTGATGCAGCCAAATGATCAAACTGGAAGAGCTACTTGTCGGCTTGGTATCACCACTCAAACTTGCTTGGAAAATCGGGCTCGCCATGAATGAAGCCTTAACCTCTTTG
>CAZCPD010000099.1:6764-10544 GCA_964500425.1 uncultured Rhodocyclaceae bacterium | reverse complement strand
TTCGATTTCCATCGCGGCGCGGAAGCCATCGATGAGGGCCGTCGCGCCGTCGCCGTCGCCCTCCCGCAATTCGAGCCGCTCGGTCTCAATCTCGCGGCGGGCAAATGAAAGTGTTGGACAGACCGAAAGACCGCATGGAATTCGTGGATTGCGCAGGTCGGGTTAGCGAAGCGTCCCCCAATGGATGGCCCAAGGCCACTTCCTTCGGGGCGTCCCCCAAGGGGACTTCCTTCGGGGCGTTTCCTGCGGTCATAACCCGACATTCCGCCGAGGCCAGGGCAATCGCATTGGGCTCCCCTCGCCCCTCGCGGGAGAGGGGCCGGGGGTGAGGGGGATGGCGGTTCAATGCCCCACGCTCTTTGCTGGCTGAAGCTTCTCCCCTCACCCTGTCCCTCTCCCGCAAGGGGCGAGGGAACCTGCCTGCATCGCCGTGCCTTGCATACAGCGTTGCGCGGTGACATGGGCAGCAGGTTGTGATCAGCTGCCGTCATTTGAGATATGTGCATACGATAGCCGTTGGGGGCGAGGGAGCACAACCAAAATGCGATTGCCCTGCTGTCGAGGCCAATTGATCAGGTTACCTGATAATATAGC
Organism: uncultured Rhodocyclaceae bacterium; assembly: GCA_964500425.1. Classification (GTDB taxonomy): domain Bacteria; phylum Pseudomonadota; class Gammaproteobacteria; order Burkholderiales; family Rhodocyclaceae; genus Sterolibacterium. The sequence continues at coordinate 9,950 of CAZCPD010000099.1, read as the reverse complement.
GTTGCCCCTTTCCCCAATCACTAGAGCGGCGTAACAATACCAATGGCCAGCAAGAAACTTCGCCAGGAAGACCTGGAACACTATCGCAAGCACAATCTCGGCCAGTCGCTGATGGAGGTCGCGCGGCACTTCCAGAAACATGCCCTGGACGCCTTCCTGGAGGAGGGCCATACCGGCTTGCAGGCATCGCACCAGGCGGTGCTGACGCATCTGGCGCTGTCGGGCTCGCGCCTCACCGAGCTGGCCAAGCGCGCTTCGATGACCAAGCAGGCGATGGGCCAGCTGGTCGATGAAGTCGAGGCGCTCGGCTATGTCGAGCGCGTCCCCGATCCCACCGACAAGCGGGCGAAGCTGGTGCGGTTTACCGAGAAGGGCTGCCAGTTGATGAGATCGGGCACCAAGGTCGGCAACTCGATCCATCAGCGGTATACCGACATCATCGGCGAGAAGAAGATGGAGCGGCTGCGCGAGCTGCTCGGCGAGCTCTACGACAGGATACGCGCGGAGGAAAGCGGCCGGGCCGCCCGGTAGCGGCTCCTGCCGTATCGTATTACTGCTTGTTTCTCGTCTCCGTCATGTTCTGCAGGGCGTCCTGTATGCCCGCGCCTTCGAGAATCAGACCGTAGCCGGCGCCTTCCTGGATCAGCCGCTTGAGGCGGTTGGTCAGCACGACGCGCGTGTAGCGGCGCGCGATCTCCGGCATTTTCAGCAGGTTTTCGGCATGTTCCATGGCGCGCGCCAGCAGGCGGTCGGCCGGTAGCACCTCGTTGACCACGCCGAGATCGAGCGCTTCCCGGGCCGATAGCGTCTGGCCGGTGATCAGGAAGTAGCGGCCGCGGTTGAGGCCGAGCAGTTCCAGCCAGACCACATGCACACCGTCGCCGGGCACGACGCCGCCGGGAACGTGCGGCAGATCGCGGAAGCTGGCGTTCTCGGAACACAGGGTGATGTCGGAAAGCACGGCGATTTCCGCATGCACATGGGCCGAGCCATTCACCGCGCCGATTACCGGGATGTCGATGTCGAGCAGGTTCTGCAAGACGCGCTTGCCTTCCCAGTAGATCTGGTCCCAGTGCTCGACCTTGTCGTAGGGCAGGTCCCACTTCTCGGTAGCGATGAACTCGTCGCCGGTGCCGGTGATGATCAGCACCTTGTTGTCGCGGTCGGCGCTGATGTCGAAGAAGGCATGCACCCAGTCGTTGTGGTGGCTGCTGGCATACACCACCGGGCCGCCGTCACTGTGGATGCGGATGGTCAGGATGCCGCTGTCGGTGCGCTCGAAGGCGATGGTCTTGTACTTGTCGAAATACGCCGGTCGTTTGGCCATGTCGGTTTCCGCTTCCTCTAGGTTGAAAAAAAAGCGCTCCGGACCAGAACGGGCCGGAGCGCCATGAGATGCGATCAGATCGCCCTCATCGGGTCATCAATATCCGCTGACCTTCATGTTGTCGTTGGAGTAGAAGTCGATGTTGGAATACTCGGCGCCCGGCTCGTCGATGACCAGGTGCTTCGGCTTGCCCTGCATCAGATCGAAGGCCGTGTAGGTGCCGGCGTTCAGATCATGATAGAAGGCGCTGCCCTGCGCGAAGACCTTGGGGCCCGGCGCATAGAAGTTGTTCACCCAGTTGTAGCGCCACAGGTTGCCCTGACCGTCGTAGATGTCCGACATGACGTAGAGCCAGGTGTCCTCGTCGGCATACAGGGTACGGTTGGTGTACAGATGGCGGAAGCCTTCCTTCAGCTTGCCTTCGACGACCCAGACGCGGTGCAGTTCCCAGCGCACGAACTCGGGGCTTTCGTGGCCCGGCGTCAGCAGCTTGGCGTACTTGTTCTCGCCGACAGCCTTGCCTTCGAGGCGGAAGTTGTTGTACGGAACGTACATTTCCTTCTTGCCGACCAGCTTCCAGTTGTAGCGCTCGGCCGAGCCGTTGAACATGCGGACTTCATCCACCGTCACGGTGTTGGCGGTCGAGGGAATCGGGCTGTCGAAGCCGAAGCCCGGCGCCTGGCGGACGCGGCGCACGGCCGGAATGTACTGCCAGGCCAGACGGGCTTCCTTGTCCTGGGTGAAGTTGTCCATCGTCTTGACGACAGTGCCCTTGTCGCGCTCGGGCATCAGGGTGACCAGGCGCACGTAGGCGGAAATGCCTTCGGACTTCTGACCGCGCAGCTTCGGATCGTTGCGGCGGCAGTACTGCCACATGTGCTGCTGACCCCACAGGATGTTGCCGTTCGCATAGACGACGGCGGCGTCCTCGTCGCGGTATTCGACGTTGACGATGGTCGGGAACATGCCGTTCCAGACCAGCTCCTCACCCGACTTCGGGAAGGGGAAGGGAATCACGCCCATGCTGTAGTTGTTGAGGGTCTTGCCGCCCGGGGCGATCTCGGTCTCGGCGGCATTTTTCGCGATGGTCTTGCAGACCGAATCCTCATGCCGGAAGTCGCGATGCGACGGGTAGACGTGCATCTTGTAGGTGTTCGGGTACTTCTTGAACATGGCCTTCTGACCTTCGCTCAGCTTGTCGCCATACTGCGCCAGGTTCTGGGCGGTGATGGTGAACAGCGGCTTCTCGTTCGCGTAGGGGTCCACCGGGTGTTTGCCGACTTCAGCGCTCATGCCGGGGCCTGCTCCCAGCCACTTGCCGGTGAATTCAGCGACGCCGTTCGGCGAGCCGGCCTTCTCGGCGCCCATGCAGGTCAGTTCCTTGCCCAGCTTGGCGATCTCTTCGGGTGTCGCCTTGGCGTAAGCGGTATTGGCCACGCCCAGCATGGCGGCCACGGATAGAACAACTTTCAATTGCTTGAAATGCATTGTTACCCCCTCCATCAATGAATTTGTTTATGAGACTGCGCTTCCGGTTCTCCTGCGAAAGTTTTGCCCTCGCGTACCTTTGGCTGCTCGGCCTGGGTCCGTTCGCATTGAACTTGTCGAAATGACCGCCCGGTGAATCGAGGGCTTCGACAAGCGCGACCCGAACGGTATCGGGCGTTACAGAGGTTCTCTTGTGTACAACGTTAGCCGAAAAATTATATCCCTAAAGGTCAGGTTGTGTGACTATCGGCAGGAGTCGGGACGGCCTTTGATTTTATTGTGTTTATGGCCGCCCCTTGGACGGATTGCGGTTAATCGAGGTCGCCGTAGACTTCCTGGAAGGCCTCGTAGGCCTCGTCGACCATGTCGGA
>CAZCPD010000099.1:5597-6664 GCA_964500425.1 uncultured Rhodocyclaceae bacterium | reverse complement strand
AGCGTGCCGGTCCACACGCCGGCCGCGCCGAGGGCGATGGCGCCGGCCAGATGACGGCCGGTGGTCACGCCGCCGGCGGCGATCACCGGCGTGTCGCCAGCGATGGCGCGCACCTGCGGCACGATGGAGAAGGTGCCGACGTTGCCGGTGTGGCCGGCGGCATCCATGCCCTGGGCGACGATCACGTCGACGCCGGCTTCGAGTTCCTTCTTCGCCTGACGCTGCTTGCCGACCAACCCCCAGACCTGCATGCCGCGGGCGTGGGCGGCGGGGATGAAGAAGTCCGGATTGCCGAGACCCGAAGCCAGCACCGGCACCTTGAGCTCAAGCGCGACTTCGAGCTGCTTGTGGGATTTTTCCTTCTCCATCCAGCCGAGGTCGTAGAGCTCGGGCGTTTTCTTCGGCTCGGGGATGCCGTAGCGGCGGGCGATGTCGTTGGCGTAGTCCTGCTGCTCCTTCGGGATCTGCGCCAGCATTTCTTGGATCGACGCCTTGGCCGGCACCGAGGCGGGGAACACCAGGTCGATGCCGAACGGCTTGTCGCCGATGCGCTCGCGCAGCCACTTCACGTTGGCTTCGATCTCGTCCGGGCTGCTCTGGGTCTGGCCGAGCACGGCGAAGGCGCCCGAGTTGATGACCGCCGCCGCGACATCCTTGCAGTGGGTGAAGGCGACGATCGGGTATTCGATGCCGAGCATGTCGCACAGTTTGGTGCGCAGTGGGTCTTTCTTGGCCATGAGGCTCTCCTGACGATGGAACGCGATGGTATGGATGGGAATCTGGAACCGGCAAGTGCGAAAAGAATAATCCGCGCGCCCGAATATTGTCAAGTTGCTTGACAATATTTTCCGGTCGCTGCAAACTGGATCCGCTTGAAACCGGCAGTTCCTTCACGATCGCTTTCCTCGCCCGCACGACGAGGCGGGCGTCTCATCACCAGGCAAGGAAACCACATGACAGCATTGCGCGGACTGAAGGTCGTCGACCTCTCCCGGCACGCTCCCGGCCCCTACTGCACCATGCTGCTGGCCGATCTCGGCGCCGACGTCGTCGTCGTCGAGCAGCCG
>CAZCPD010000099.1:0-5497 GCA_964500425.1 uncultured Rhodocyclaceae bacterium | reverse complement strand
CTGCACCATGCTGCTGGCCGATCTCGGCGCCGACGTCGTCGTCGTCGAGCAGCCGTCCGGCCAGGGGCGCAGCGTCGGCGCCGAAATGGGCATCGGCCGCAAGGAACGCCTCTATAACCCGGTCGGCCGCAACAAGCGCTCGATCGCCTTGAATCTCAAGGACGCCGAGGCGCGCGCCGCCTGCCTCAAACTGATCGAGACCGCCGACATCGTCGTCGAGGGGTTCCGTCCCGGCGTCGCCAAACGCCTCGGCCTCGATTACGAGACGCTTTGCGCAAACCATCCGCGCCTGATCTACTGCTCGATCAGCGGCTACGGCCAGAGCGGCCCGTATCGCGACATGGTCGGTCACGACCTCAACTACATCAGCATCGGCGGCGTGCTCGGCATGATCGGGCAGAAGGACGGCCCGCCGACGATACCGGTCAACATCATCGGCGACTACGCCGGCGGCGGTCTGTTCGCCGCCTTCGCGATCCTGGCCGCCGTCGTGTCGCGCAATGCCTCGGGCCAAGGCCAGTACATCGACATGGCGATGAGCGATGGCGTGCTGTCATTGGCCAACCTTGCCGCCTGCGACTATCTGAGCACCGGCAAGCCGCCGCGGCCGGGCGAGTATTTCCTCAACGGATCGCTGCCTTGCTACAGCGTCTATCAGTGCGCCGACGGCAAGTGGCTCAGCATCGGCTGCATGGAGCCGTGGTTCTGGAGCAAGCTCTGCAAGCAGCTCGGCTGCGAACAATACGCGCAGGAACAGTTCAACGAGAAGTTCTTTCCGGAGATGTTCGCCTTCCTGCGCCGCAAGCTGAAGGAGCAGCCGCGCGACGCATGGTTCGCCCAGTTCGCGCCCGACGAAATCTGCGCGACGCCGGTGTATGGCATCGACGAAGCGCTCGAAGACCCCCACAACCAGGCGCGCCAGATGATGGTCGAGCTGGAGGACAAGGAGTTCGGCAAAATCCGCCAGGTCGGCATCGCGCCGAAGTTTTCCGCGACGCCCGGCGCGGTGCGCAGTCTGCCGCCCGATCCGGGTCAGCACGGCCGGGAAATCCTCGGCGAAGCCGGCTACACGGCTGCCGAGATCGACAGGCTGATCGGTCAGGTATGAAATAACAACCCCGGACAGGGGCGAAGGAGGAGCATGAGCATGGGCATGAGCGAGAAGAGACACGAGACGGACATCGTCATCATCGGGTCGGGCGCCGGCGGCATGACGGCGGCGCTGGCGGCGCACGAGGCCGGACTGAAGGCGCTGATCGTCGAGAAGACGCCGTATTACGGCGGCTCCACGGCGCGCTCGGGCGGCGGCATCTGGATCCCCGACAACTACCTGATGCGCGCGGCCGGCGTCATCGACTCGTTCGAGGAAGCGCGCACCTATCTGCAGGCGACGGTCGGCGAGCGCAGCCCGCAGGCCTCGCGCGACGCCTACCTGAAGCAGTCGGTGAAAATGATCGAGTGGCTCGGCAAGGCCACCGACGTTCAGTGCAGCTACATGCACGGCTATTCCGACTATTATCCGGAAGCGCCCGGCGGCAAGGCGCAGGGCCGCGCCATCGAGCCGGACCTGTTCGACGGCCGCTTGCTCGGCGACGATCTCGCCCGGCTGCGGCCGCCGGTGATTCCGATCCCCGGCGGGCTGTCCTTCACCGCCGGCGAGTACAAGCAACTGGGGCTGGTGATGCGCACCTGGCAAGGCAAGGGCACCGCCTTGAAGATCGGCTTGCGGTTGATCGGGGCGCGACTGAGCGGCCGGAAAATTCTGATGATGGGCCAGGCGCTGATCGGTCGCCTGCGCCTGTCGCTGAAGAAGCGCGACATTCAGCTGTGGCTCGACACGCCGCTCAAGGATCTGATCGTCGATAACGGTCGCGTCATCGGCGTGAAGGTCGAAAGGGACGGCCAGCCGCTCGACATCGTCGCGAGAAAAGGCGTCATCCTCGCCGCCGGCTGTTTCGCCCACAACCTCGAAATGCGCCTCAAATACCAGAAGCATCCGATCACCACCGAATGGACCGTCGCCAGTGAAGGCAACACCGGCGACGGCATCCAGGCCGGCATGCGCGCCGGCGCCGCCATCGACCTGATGGACGAGGCCTGGTGGGGACCGTCGAGCCTGCCGCCCGGCACGCCGCCGTTCTTCCATGTCGCCGAGCGCGGCTTCCCCGGCCTGATCATGGTCAATCAGAAGGGGCGCCGCTTCACCAACGAATCGGCCAGTTACGTCGAGGTCGTCCAGTCCATGTACCGCCAGCACACGCCGGAAGATCCGCATGTGCCGTGCTGGTTCATTTTCGATCAGCGCTACCTCGACCACTACGTGTTCGCCAGCCTGTTCCCGCGACAGCCGATCCCACCCGAGATGCTGGCCAGCGGCTACATCCGCAAGGCGGCGACGCTCGCCGAACTCGCCGGTCATCTGAAGATGGACGCGGCCGCGCTCAACGAGACGGTGACCCGCTTCAATGGCTACGCCGAGGCCGGCCGTGATCCGGAATTCGGCCGCGGCGATAGCGCCTACGACCGCTATTTCGGCGACCCGACCGTCAAACCGAATCCCAATCTGGCGCCGCTCGACAAGGCGCCGTATTACGCCGTGCAGGTCGTCGCCGGCGATCTCGGCACCAAAGGGGGGTTGGTCACCGACGAGCATGCGCGCGTCAAGACCGCCGACGGCCAGCTCATTGACGGCCTCTACTGCGTCGGCAACAACTCGGCCTCGGTGATGGGCGCGACCTATCCCGGCCCGGGCTGCACCATCGGTCCGGCCATGACCTTCGGCTACATCGCCGCGCGTCATGCCGCCGGCATCGCTGCGTAAGGGGGCGCGATGAACATTCCAGCGTTGTCAGGCGTGCGCGTTCTCGAACTCGGCGAAGGCGTCTCGGCGGCCTTCTGCGCCAAACTGTTCGCCGACTACGGCGCCGAGGTACTGAAGGTCGAGCCACCCGGTTGCGGCGACGTCACGCGCCACTGGGGGCCGTATCCCGGCGATCTGCCGCATCCCGAGAAGAGCGGCAGCTACTTCTGCCTCAACACCAACAAACAGGGCATCACCCTCGACATCGCCAGCGCGGCCGGCCAGTCGCTTCTGAAGGCGCTGCTCAAGGACGTCGACGTGCTGATCGAGAACAACGCGCCGGCGCGGATGAAGGCCTTGGGCCTCGACTACGCCACGCTGGCTGCACTCAAGCCCGAGTTGATCATGATCTCGCTCACCCCCTACGGCCAGACCGGTCCGTATGCCGACTGGAAGGGCTACGATCTCAACGCCTTCCATCTCACCGGCGCCGGCAACCGCTATTGCGGACGCATGGGCGAGCCGCCGCTGGAACAGGGTACGCAGGCCGCCGACTATTTCGGCGCCTACGTCGCCGCGACCTGGGGCCTGGCGGCGGTGTTCGGTGTCGAGCAGAGCGGCGGCGAACATATCGACGTCTCCTGCGCCGAAGCTGTCGCCGCGCTGTTCGTCGGCGGCCAGAACATCGGCGCCTGCGCGCAGAACGGCTATGTCGGCAAGCGCACGGGCGTCGGCATGCCGCTCGCCGCACCGGCCACCATCCTGCCCTGCAAGGACGGCCATGTCTGGATGCTGGCGCTGGAAAAAGGCCAGTGGCGCGGTCTGGTCGCCGCCATGGGCAATCCCGACTGGGCGCAGCTCGACCTGTTCGACGACATGTTCGAACGCGCGCAGAACGCCGACCTGATCTACTCGATGATGGACGACTGGCTGCGTGAGCACACCAAGCAGGAGATCATGGACCTGTGCCAGCAGCATGGCTGCCCCTCCACCGCCGTGTATGACATCCGCGACGCCGCGACACACCCTCATCTGCGCGAGCGCGGCTATCTGGTCGAGCTCGAACATCCGGTGATCGGCCGCGCCGTGACGCTCGGCGCGCCGGTGCACCTGACCGATGCGCCGGGCGGTCCGCGCCAGGCGGCGCCCCTGTTGGGCCAGCACAACGCCGACGTCTATCGTGACCGGCTTGGTCTGAGCGTTGCCGACATCGCTGCGCTGGAACGCGCCGGCACGATCTGAGCGAGGAGAATCCCATGTCCCGCAAACTCCCGCTCGCCGGCATCCGCGTCGCCAACTTCGGCTGGGGCTGGCTCGGCCCGGTCGCCGGGCAGACGCTCGCCCGCCTCGGCGCCGAGGTCTACAAGATCGAGTCGCACGCCCGTGTCGACATCAACCGCACCATCCCGCCGTTCGCCACCGGTCATGAGAAGGATCCGGACTGCAGCCTGCAGAACCATGCGGCATGGGCCGGCAACGGCAGCGTCACCTTCAACCTCAAGCTCGCCGAAGGCCAGCGCCTGGCGCGCGAACTGGCGGCGCGCTGCGACCTGGTGCTGGAGAACTTCGGTCCCGGCGTGATGAAGAAGCTGCACCTCGGCTACGGTCACCTCAAGGAATTGCGCCCGGACATCCTGCTGATCTCGATGCCCGCCGCCGGCCTGAGCGGACCGCTGTCGCACGTGCGCACCTACGGCATGAGCCTGTCCAGCATCACCGGCCTCGACAGCGTCACCGGCTATCGCGACGGCCCGCCGATCCCGATGGAGAACGCCTTCGCCGATCCGCTCGGCGGCGTCATCGGCGCCTACGCGGCGGTTCTGGCGCTCAACTACCGCAAGCGCAACGGTCGCGGCATGCACGTCGACATGTCGCAGCAGGAAGGCGTGATGCAGCTGATGGGTCCGGCTTTCATGGACTACGGTTTCAACGGCCGCGTCGCCGGTCCGCGCGGCAACCGCCATCCGCAGGACGCCGCCGCGCCGCACGGCGTCTTTCCCTGTGCTGGCGACGACCGCTGGATCAGCCTCGCCGTGCATGACAACGCCGAGTGGCAGGCGCTCGCCGGCGTGCTGGCCGCCGACGGCTGCGCCTGGGCGGCGGACGAACGCTATGCCGACCGCGTCGGGCGTATCGAACACATCGATGCGCTGCACGCCGCGCTCGGCGAGTGGACGGCGCGCCACGGCGACTACGCACTCGCCACGCGCCTACAGGCGGCGGGCGTGGCCGCCGCGCCGGTGCTCAACATCGCCGACCTGCTCAGCGATCCGCACTACCGCGCGCGCCAGACCTTCGTCGAAGTCGATCATCCGCTCGGCTTCAAGGAAACCGTCTACGGCCATTACGTCAAGACCGCGCACGCCGCGCCGCCGCTCGCCACCGGCCCGGCGATGGGTCAGGACAACGAGCGCGTCTGCCGCGAAATCCTCGGCCTGTCCGCTGCCGAGTACGCGCGGCTGGTCGAGCAGCAGGTGATTTTCTGAACGCCAAAAATTTCAATTACGGAGAGCATGTTTCATGAGTGCATTGTGTAATGAAGTCTGCATCGTCGGCATCGGCCAGACGCCCTTCGTGCGCGGCTCGGCGGACCCGAGCCAGCCGCTGCGCGTCGAGCTGCAGGCGGCCGAGGCGGCGATCAAGGACGCCGGCCTGAAGAACCGCGACATCGACGGCATCCTGCCGTTCTTCGGCCTC
>CAZCPD010000098.1:0-10621 GCA_964500425.1 uncultured Rhodocyclaceae bacterium | reverse complement strand
TTTGGCAGCCCGGAAACCACCACCGGCGGCAATGCGCTGAAGTTCTACGCCTCGGTGCGCCTCGATATCCGCCGTACTGGCGCGATCAAGAAGGGCGACGAGGTGATCGGCAACGAGACCAAGGTGAAGGTCGTCAAGAACAAGGTGGCGCCGCCGTTCCGCGAGGCGCACTTCGATATCCTCTATGGCGAAGGCATTTCTCTCGCCGGCGAGATCATCGATCTTGGCGTCGAGCACAAGATCGTCGAGAAGTCCGGCGCCTGGTACGCCTACAACGGCGAGAAGATCGGCCAGGGCCGCGACAACTCGCGCGAGTACCTGCGCGAGCACCCGCAGATCGCCCGTGAAATCGAGAACAAGGTGCGCGAGGCCGTCGGCATCGCCGCGCTGACGCCGGCAGCCGACAACGAAGCCGTCGCCTGATTCCGATGAAATCCCGGCCGCAAGGCCCGCAGCCCTCGCTGCGCGGCCGGGCCATCAAGCTGCTGGCGCGGCGCGAGCACAGCCGCGCCGAACTGGCGAAGAAGCTCGCGGCTAAAGCGGCCAACGCAGCCAATGCGGCTGAAACGACGGACACTCCCGAGGACATCGACAACGTGCTCGACCAGCTCGAACGAAGCGGCCTGCTCTCCGACGCACGCGCGGCGGAAGCCTATGTGCGTAGCCATGCCGCGCGCTTCGGCGCCGCCCGGCTCGTCCACAGCCTGCGCACGCGCGGCATCGACGCCGCGCTGATCGAAACCAGCCTGGCGCAGGAAGGCATCGAGGATGAACGCACGCGCGCCGCAACCGTGTGGCGCGGCAAGTTCGGCCACGCGCCGCGCGATGCCCGCGAGTGGGCGCGACAGGCGCGCTTCCTGCAGGGACGCGGATTCTCCGGCGATGTCATCCGCAGACTGCTGAAGGATGTCGAGGACATGCCGGACACGACCGGGCTTCTCGGAGAGGAACCATGACCAAGCTGATCGTCAACGGCCTGCGCAAGAAGTACAAGTCGCGCAGCGTGGTCAAGGACGTGTCCTTCGACGTCGGCAGCGGCGAGGTGATCGGGCTCATCGGTCCCAATGGCGCCGGCAAGACCACCTGCTTCTACATGATCGTCGGCCTGGTGGCCGCCGATGGCGGCGAGATCCGCCTGGATAGCGATGGCGCTTATGGCATCGACGGCAAGACGGCGAGCGCCAACCTGACCCACATGCCGATCCACCGTCGCGCCCAGCTCGGCCTCTCCTATCTGCCGCAGGAAAACTCGGTATTCCGCAAGCTCAATGTCGCCGACAACATCCGCGCCGTGCTCGAATTGCAGAAGCTGCGCAAGGACGACATCGAGAGCCGCCTCGAAGCCCTGCTCCAGGAACTGCACATCACCCACCTGCGCGACAATCCGTCGATCTCGCTGTCCGGCGGCGAACGGCGGCGCGTCGAGATCGCCCGCGCGCTGGCGACCAATCCGCGCTTCATCCTGCTCGACGAACCGTTTGCCGGCGTCGATCCGATCGCCGTCATCGACATCCAGAAAATCATCCGCTTCCTCAAGGACCGCGGCATCGGCGTACTGATCACCGACCACAACGTGCGCGAGACGCTGGGCATCTGCGACCGCGCCACCATCATCAATGCGGGCGAAGTCCTCGCCTCGGGCAGGCCCGACGAGATTGTTTATAATGAAAGCGTCCGCAAGATCTACCTCGGCGAAAACTTTCGCATGTAGGCACCATCGGGCCGGGCAACCGCCGGATCATGAAACAGACGCTCCAACTAAAACTCTCCCAGCATCTAGCGCTGACGCCACAGTTGCAGCAGTCGATCCGGCTATTGCAGTTGTCCACGCTGGAACTGAATCAGGAGATCGATCAGTTTCTGCAAGACAATCCGCTCCTGGAACTCATCGAGCCCAACGAAGGCAGTTTCGTTCCCGCCAGCGACGCGCTGGCCATGCCGCAGAACCAATCCCAGGCGCAATCACAATCCGACGAAGCGCCTTCCGGCGCCGAGGAGGGACCGACGCCGGCTTACGACGAAGGCTATGCGGCGGGCAGCGACAGCGACTGGGGCAGCGACCGGGGCAGCAAACCGCGCGACGCCAATGACGGCGACGACAGCGACTATGCCGATATTCAGAAGGCCGAGATCTCGCTACGCGAACATCTCGGCGCGCAACTTGGCCTGATGCAGCTCTCCGATCATGACCGCAGCATGGTCAGCTTCCTCGTCGAGGCGCTCGACGACGACGGCTACCTGGCGCAGGAGCTCGACGAGCTGATCAACATGCTGGCGGATAACCAGGAGCAGGTCGCTGGCGAAGCCGAAGATCTCGACCGGGAGACCCTGCACGAAGAACTCAACATCGCCCTGCGCCGCCTGCAAAGCCTCGATCCACCTGGCATCGGCGCACGCAGCCCCAGCGAATGCCTCGCGCTGCAGCTCGAAAACCAGCCACCTTCGGCGCCGCGCGATCTGGCCTTGACGCTGGTGCGCAAGCATCTCGACCTGCTTGCCGCGCGCGATTTCACCAAACTGAAGCGCGCCCTGCACTGCAACGACGACGAGCTGCGCGCCGCGCACGCCCTGATCTGCTCGCTCAATCCGCGCCCCGGCGCGCAATACACGCCGCTCGACACACGCTACATCATTCCCGATGTCGTCGTCCGCAAGCAGCGCAGCGGGTGGACGGTAATGCTCAACCAGGATGCCATGCCGCGCCTGCGCATCAACCGCATGTATGCCGACATCCTGCAGAAGAGCCGCAACAGCGGCAGCGGCGCGGGACTCTCCAGCCAGTTGCAGGAAGCCAAGTGGCTCATCAAGAACGTCAAGCAGCGCTTCGACACCATCCTGCGCGTCTCGCAGGCCATCGTCGACCGCCAGCAGCAGTTTCTCGAACACGGCGAGGTCGCCATGCGTCCGTTGACGCTGCGCGAAATCGCCGACACGCTGGGCCTGCATGAATCCACGATCTCGCGCGTGACCACGCAGAAGTTCATGGCCACGCCGCGCGGCATTTTCGAACTCAAGTATTTTTTCGGCAGTCACGTCGCCACCGATGCCGGCGGCTCTGCCTCATCAACCGCGATCCGGGCCCTCATCAAACAACTGGTGAGCGCGGAGGATGGCCACAAGCCGCTCTCCGATGCCAAAATTGCTGAAATCCTCAGCCAGCAGGGGATCGTCGTAGCACGGCGTACCATCGCCAAGTACCGTGAAGGCCTGAACATCCCGCCGGTAAATCTACGCAAGTCGCTGTAAAGTGCATGCGTCACTTCATAAACTCAGAGTCATCTGACAAGGAGCCATCATGAATCTCAACATCACCGGTCACCATGTGGAAGTCACTCCCGCCATCAACGACTACGTCAAGGCCAAGCTCGACCGGGTGATCCGTCACTTCGACAACGTCACCAGCGTCCATGTGATCCTCACCGTGGAAAAGCTCAAGCAGAAGGCCGAAGTCACCCTGCACGTCAAGGGCAAGGACATCCATGCCGACAGCGTCGAATCCGATCTGTACGCCGCCATCGACACACTGGCCGACAAGCTCGACCGCCAGGTGGTCAAGCACAAGGAAAAGATCTCCAACCACGCGCACGAAAGCCAGAAACGCCAGGTCATCGAGTAAGTTACCGCGCACGATGCCAATCTGACCCCGTCGTGCATAAATCAGGCGCAATCCAAAATGGCCCGCCCCCTCCCACCTCCCCCTCGCCGGGGAGGTGGCTGATGAGCTCGCTACGCTCGGCCGGACGACACGACATCAAGTTTGCGGTTTCACGTTAATGGGATAATCGAAATCCGGACTCGTCGGCCGTTCAGGGGTATACTCCGCGTCCTCCGACCGACGAAGGCTTTCTCTCGTCACCGATGAACCAGATCGCCAAACTCCTGCCCCCCGAAAACATCCTTCTCGGTCTCGAAGCGAGCAGCAAGAAGCGCGTCTTCGAGCAGGCCGGGATATTGTTCGAGAACCAGCATGGCATCGCGCGCAGCACGGTGTACGACGCCCTGTTCGCACGCGAAAAGCTCGGCTCCACCGGGCTCGGGCAGGGCATCGCCATCCCGCACGGACGCATCAAGGGACTCAAGGACGCGCTGGGCGGCTTCCTCCGCCTGGCCGCGCCCGTTCAGTTTGACTCCCCCGACGGCAAACCGGTCACACTGCTGTTCGTGCTGCTGGTGCCCGAATCCGCCACCGAACGCCATCTGCAGATCCTCTCCGAGCTCGCGCAGATGTTCTCCGATCGTCACTTCCGCGAGCAGCTCGCCGAAGCCGCCGATGCCCCGGCGGTGCACAATCTGTTTTTGAACTGGCAGGTCGATGCCGCAGTTGATCGTCGCCCAGCTGTTTGAGCTCAACCGCGAGAGGCTGCGCCTCGAGTGGGTCTGCGGCTCGATGAACGAGTCCATCTCGGTCAAGCAGCTCGATGTCTCGCCCGCCGACCTCGTCGGCCACCTTAACCTGATCCACCCCGGCCGCATCCAGGTGCTCGGCGCGCCGGAAATCCGCTGGGCGCACGGCCGCCAGTCGGAAAAGATCAACCACCACATGGTCGAGATCATCGCCGCGCGACCGCCGGCGGTCATCGTCGCCGACGGCTGCGCCGTCCCCGAGATGCTCCACGACCTCTGCGACCGCGGCGACACACCGCTGTTTACCACGCCACTGTCGGCCGCCACGATCATCGACTCGCTGCGTCTCTACCTGTCGCGCCAGCTCGCCGAAACCGCCTCGCTGCACGGCGTCTTCATGGACGTGCTCGGCATGGGTGTGCTGATCACCGGCGAATCCGGCGTCGGCAAGAGCGAGCTTGGCCTCGAGCTCATTTCGCGCGGTCACGGCCTGGTCGCCGACGATGTCGTTGAAGTCTCGCGCCTCTCGCCCGATTCGCTCGAAGGTCGCTGCCCCGAGTTGCTGCGGGACTTCCTCGAAGTGCGCGGCTTGGGCCTGCTCAACATCCGCACCATCTTCGGCGAGACCGCCTGTCGCCGCAAGATGAAGCTCAAGCTCATCGTCCACCTGCAAAAACCGCAGGCCGGCGTCCCCGAAGCCGCCCGCCTGCCGCTCGACGCACAGACCGAAACCATCCTCGGCCTGCCGGTGCGCAAGGTAGCGATTCCCGTCGCCGCCGGCCGCAACCTCGCCGTGCTTCTTGAAGCCGCCGTCCGCTCCACCATCCTGCAATTCCGCGGCATCGACAACATGCAGGAATTCCTCGACCGCCAGCAGCAGGCGCTCAGCGGCGACAATTTCGACTGACCTCGGGCAAGACCGTCCGGAGAGGCGCATCAATGCTTGCTCTCCGGCATGGCATGCTGGAGAATGGCGTAGTTGCTGGCTCTCAGCATACCCCTCGATCCTACAACCCCGGATCCTCCCCCCGATCCCCGTGCAGCGCCGCCTGCACCAGCTTGCGCGTCAGGTGCGGAGCGAATAGCTCGATGAAGACATAGGCGTATTCGCGCAGCCAGGTGTTGCGGCGGATGCCGATGCGGGTCATGCTCGATTCGAAGAGATGCGAGGCGTCCATGGCGCGCAGGCCCGTATCGGCCTGTTCGTCATAGGCCATCGCCGCAACGATGCCGAGGCCGAGGCCCAGCGCGACGTAGGTCTTGATGATGTCGGCATCGATGGCGGTGAGTACCACGCTGGGCGTCAGGTTGCGCGCGGCGAAGGCCTTGTTGATCTGGCTGCGGCCCGAGAACGCCGTATCGTAGGTCACCACCGGGTAGCGGGCGATGGCTTCCAGCGTCAGCGGCTTTTCGGCGAGGATGGGATGGCCGGGCGGCGCGATCAGGCAGCGGTTCCATTGCTGGCAGGGCAGCATGACGAGTTCGTGATGCTCGGCGATGGCTTCGGTGGCAATGGCGATGTCCGCCTGGCCGGCGATCACCCAGTCGCAGATCTGCGTCGGATTGCCCTGATGCAATTCCAGGCGCACGAGCGGATAACGCGACATGAACTGCCGCACCACCGGAGGCAGCGCGTAGCGCGCCTGGGTGTGGGTGGTGGCGATGGTCAGGCTGCCACTGTCGGCCTGGCGGAATTCCTCGCCGACCTGCTTGAGATTGCCGATTTCGCGCAGCACACCGTCGACGATGTCGAGAATCTGCCGCCCCGGTTCGGTGATACCGACCAGCCGGCGGCCCTGGCGAATGAAGACATCCACACCGAGTTCGGCTTCGAGCAGATGGATCTGCTTGCTGACGCCCGGCTGGGAGGTATGCAACGCCGCCGCCGCCTCGGTCACGTTGAGCCTGCAGCGGGCGACCTCGTGAACGTAACGCAATTGTTGAAGGTTCAAGATTTCTCGCCGATCCTTGATAACCAGAAGTTATCAGATTGTACGAATAAAGTATTTTACGCGTCTATAGGCAGAGAATAATATTCGCAACCTCGCTTCCTCGCAGTTCTGCCTTCATGGACATCTTCAACCTCGGCTACAGTTTCGCCGGCTTCGTCGTCGGCGCCATTGTCGGTCTGACCGGCGTCGGCGGCGGTTCGCTGATGACGCCGCTGCTGGTCCTGCTGTTCGGCATTCATCCGGTCACAGCGGTCGGCACCGACCTGCTTTACGCCGCCATCACCAAATCCGGCGGCACGCTGGTGCATGCGCGACGAGGATCTGTCGACTGGCGCGTGGTCGGCCTGCTGGCTTCAGGCAGCCTGCCGGCGACCGTGCTGACGCTGACGCTGGTATCGAATTTCGCCCCGAAGGGACTCGGGGGGGCGACCCAGTTGATCACCTTCGCCCTTGGCATCGCCCTGCTGCTGACGGCCATCTCGCTGATATTCCGCCGCCAGTTGCAGGCCTTTGCCCTGACGCACATTCCCAACAAGCCGAACCCGCGCCGTACCGACATCATGACGGTCATCACCGGCCTGGTGCTCGGCATCCTGGTCAGCCTGACTTCGGTGGGCGCTGGCGCCCTCGGCGTCACCGCCCTGTTCTTCCTTTACCCGAAAATGCCGGCGATTCGCATCGTCGGCAGCGACCTGGCGCATGCGGTGCCGTTGACCCTCGTCGCCGGCATCGGTCATTGGTGGTATGGCAGCGTCGATTGGACGCTGCTCGGCGCCCTGCTGATGGGTTCCCTGCCGGGAATTTTCATTGGCAGTCACCTGGCCGCACGGGTACCCGATAGAATCCTGCGCCCAACGCTGGCCGGCATGCTGATCCTCGTCGGCGGCAAGCTGATCGCCCAATAGCCCCCTGAACGCACCCCACACACCCGCCCCCGAGCATAGCCCCGGAGACCGCCATGTACCAATACGATTCCTTCGACCAGGCCCTCATCGACCAGCGTGTCGCGCAGTTCAAGGACCAGATGAACCGCCATATCGCCGGTGAGTTGAGCGTCGACGACCTGCGCCCGCTGCGCCTGCAGAATGGCCTTTATATCCAGCGCCATGCGCCGATGTTCCGCATCGCCGTGCCCTACGGCATGATCAATAGCCGCCAGCTACGCAAGTTGGCGCACATTGCGCGTACCTATGACCGCGGTTATGGCCATTTCACGACGCGCCACAACATGCAGTTCAACTGGATTCCGCTGGAGCGCGTGCCTGATGCGCTGGCCGAGCTGGCCACGGTGCAGATGCATGCGATCCAGACATCCGGCAACTGCGTGCGCAACACGACCACCGACCACTTCGCCGGCATCGCCGCCGACGAGATCGCCGATCCGCGCCCGTGGTGCGAACTGATCCGCCAGTGGTCGACCTTCAATCCCGAGTTCGCTTTCCTGCCGCGCAAGTTCAAGATCGCCGTGAATGCCGCGCAGACGGACCGCACGGTGATCCAGGTCAACGACATCGGCCTCGACCTGCGTCTCGATGACAATGGCAACACCGGCTTCCGCGTGCTGGTCGGCGGCGGTCTCGGCCGCACGCCCATCCTCGGCAGCGCAATCCGCGAATTCCTGCCCTGGCAGCATCTGCTCGGCTACATCGAGGCGATCCTGCGCGTCTATAACCGCTACGGCCGCCGCGATAACGCCTTCAAGGCGCGCATCAAGATCCTCGTCAAGGCGCTCGGCGCCGAGGAGTTCGCGCGTCAGGTGGAGGAGGAATGGACGCATCTGAAGGACGGCCCGGCAACGCTGACGCAAGCCGAGGTCGACCGCGTCGCCCGCCACTTCACGACGCCGCCCTACGAAACGCTGGCTGACGACGATCTCGACTTCGCCAACCATCGCCAGCAGGAGAAAGCCTTCGCGCGCTGGGTCGAGCGCAACGTGCACGCCCACAAGGTCCCGGGCTATGCCGCCGTCACGGTCTCGCTGAAGTCCTACGATCATGCCACCGGCAACGTCACCGCCGAGCAGATGGAACTCGTCGCCGATCTCGCCGACCGCTATTGCTTTGGCGAGGCGCGCGTCTCGCACGAGCAGAACCTGATCCTCGCCGACGTGCCGAAGCGCGCGCTGCATGCGCTGTGGCAGGAGTTGCGCGCCCACGGCCTGGCGACGCCGACGGTCGGCCTGCTCACCGACATCATCTGCTGCCCCGGCGGCGACCTGTGCGCGCTGGCCAACGCCAAGTCGACGCCGATCGCCATGGCCGTGCAGGAGCGCCTCGGTGACCTCGACTATTTGCATGACGTCGGCGAGGTCTCGCTGAACATCTCCGGCTGCATGAACGCCTGCGGCCATCACCATGTCGGCAACATCGGCATCCTCGGTGTCGATAAGCGCGGCGAGGAGTGGTACCAGGTTTCCATCGGCGGCCGCCAAGGCAACCATACGCGGCTGGGTACCATCCTCGGCCCATCGTTCGCCGCCGTCGAGGTGCCGCGCGTCGTCGAACAGCTCGTCGATGTCTATGTCGAGAATCGCCGCGACGGCGAGCGCTTCATCGACACCGTCGATCGCCTCGGCGTCGATCCCTTCAAGGCGCGCGTCTACGGCGCGCAGGACAATGCACAGAACAGGAAGGTCGCGAATGGCTAAGATCATCAAGAATGGCGCCGTGCAGGACGACGCCTGGCAAATCCTGCGCCTCGCCGAGGGCGAGGACGCCAAATCTGCAGCTCTGCCCGAAGGCCCGGCGCTGGTGCCGCTCGCCGTGTGGCAGGAACGCCGCGCCGAACTGCTCGCACGTCAGCAGCAGAACGGCTGGGCGCTCGGCGTCTGGCTGGCGCCGAACGAAGGTCCCGAGGCCATCGCCGACGACCTCAAGCTGTTCGCGGTGATCGGCGTCGACTTCCCGAAGTTCGTCGATGGCCGCGGCTACTCGACGGCGCGCCTGCTGCGCAGCCGCTATGGCTATCAAGGCGAGCTGCGCTCGATCGGCGATGTGCAGCGCGATCAGTTGTTCTACCAGCGCCGTGTCGGCTTCGACGCCTTTGCCGTGCGTCCCGATCACGACATCGATGCCGCCGTCAAAGGCCTCGACGTGTTCAACGCCGCCTATCAATACTCCACCGATCGCGACATCGCCCTGCAGCGCCGCGTCGCCAGTTGAATCGAATTGCCATGAGCCAGAACACCCGCCCAGACCTCAACGATCCCAAGCTCAACGCCGCGCTCGCCGAAAGGCTGGCGCAGACCACGGCGCTGCTTCGCGACATCGCCAGCAACTTCGCGCCCGCGGTTTTCGCCAGCAGCCTCGGCGCCGAGGACATGGTGCTGACCGATCTGATCCTGCGCGACAAGCTCGATATCGAGATATTCTCGCTGGATACCGGCCGCCTGCCCGCCGAGACCTATGACCTGATGGGCGCCGTGCAGAAGCACTACGGCCTCAAGCTCAAGCTCTACTATCCGCGCCACGAACTGATCGAGGCCTGGACGCGCGAGCACGGCGTCAACGCGTTCTACGATTCGGTCGAACTGCGCAAGGGCTGCTGCCACATTCGCAAGGTCGAGCCGTTGCAACGCGCGCTGGCCGGCAAGAAGGCCTGGATCACCGGGCAACGCGCCCAGCAGGCGGCGACGCGCGACGGCCTGCCGCTGCGCCAGCATGACGAAGGCAATGGGCTGGAGAAATTCAATCCGCTCGCCGAGTGGTCGGAGAGGGAAGTCTGGGCCTACATCCGTGCTCACGGGGTGCCCTACAACGCGCTGCACGACAAGCATTACCCGAGCATCGGCTGTGCGCCGTGCACGCGCGCGATCAGCGTCGGCGAGGATGTCCGCGCCGGGCGTTGGTGGTGGGAAGACCCGGATAGCAAGGAATGCGGCTTGCACGTCAAGCGCGCTTGAACGATATCGAGAAGGACAGAAACACCATGACCAGCGTACTCAACAAACAGACGCTTTCGCATCTCGACTGGCTGGAAGCCGAAGCCATCCACATCCTGCGCGAAGTCGCGGGCCAATGCAGCAATCCGGCGCTGCTCTTCTCCGGCGGCAAAGATTCGATCTGCCTGCTGCGTCTGGCCGAAAAGGCGTTCCGGCCGGGGCGCTTTCCGTTCCCGCTGCTGCACATCGACACCGGCCACAATTACCCGGAAGTCGTCGCCTTCCGCGACAAGCGCGCCGCCGAGCTCGGCGAACGCCTGATCGTGCGCTCGGTCGAGGACTCGATGGCGCGCGGCACGGTGGTGCTGAAGTCGCCGACCGAATCGCGCAACAAGCACCAGTCGGTCACCCTGCTCGAAGCCATCGCCGAATTCGGCTTCGATGC
>CAZCPD010000097.1:0-10707 GCA_964500425.1 uncultured Rhodocyclaceae bacterium | reverse complement strand
AGCATGGTTTTGCCGGTGCCGGGGTCGCCCTTGATCAGCAGGGGGCGTTGCAGGGCGATGGCCGCATTGACGGCGAGTTTCAGGTCGGGTGTGGCGATGTAGTTGGAGCTGCCGGTAAAACGCATGGGACGCTGCCTGGGAAATTGAGGAATGATGGTTTGTCAGCCCATTCTACCCGCAAGGCTAGATTTTCCGGCGCATGCAATCCAGGTAAGCCGCGCCGTCTGGCGCCGTCCGGTCGCGCTGGGAGCGCCAGATGGTTTCGCCGAGGCATTCGAGCACGTCGTGCAGGGCCATGTGGCGCTCGCCGTGGCGCGCCAGCAACCGGTTGAAGATGTCGCGGATGCCCGGCGGCTGGTCGATTGACAGCTGCTCCTCGACCGCCAGATGCAGCGACAGGTGGAGGAAAGGGTTGGCCTCGCCCTGTTCGGGCGTCCACTCGCGCGCCAGCACTTCCTGGGCATCGGTCGTCGCCGCGCCGAGCAGGTCGTGATATTCGGGGTGCAGGCGGACGATGTCGGCGGCCATGAACTCCATCTGGCTCATCGGCAGGGCTTGCTGCTGCTTTTGCCAGGCGTCGATGAAAAAGCGACGCGCCTGGTCGCGAGAGGGATTGAACATGACGGCAAATGTCGTTGGCGGTCAGAGAACCTTGTCGGGGTACTCGCACAGGTCATTGATCGGGCAGCGCGCACATTCCGGCTTGCGCGCCTTGCAGATGTAGCGGCCGAGCAGGATCAGCCAGTGGTGCGCGTCCAGCCGGAATTCGGGTGCGACCGATTCTAGCAGTTTCGCCTCGACCGCCTTGACGTCCTTGCCGGGCGCCAGGCCGGTGCGGTTGGCGACGCGGAAGATGTGTGTGTCCACGGCGATCACCGGCTCGCGGAAAATGGTGTTGAGGATGACGTTGGCAGTCTTGTGGCCGACGCCGGGGAGCGCTTCCAGCGCCGCTCCATCGTGAGGGACCTCACCGTCGTGTCGCTCCAGCAACAGCTGCGACAGGCCGATGACGTTCCTGGCCTTGGTCTTGTAGAGGCCGATGCTGCTGATCGCTTCGCGCAGTTTCACCTCGCCGAGGGCGATCATCGCTGCCGGTGTCGGCGCCTTCCTGAACAGCGGACGGGTGGCGATGTTCACGCCCTTGTCGGTCGCCTGCGCCGAGAGCACCACGGCAACCAGCAGCTGGTAGGGCGTGGCGTATTCGAGTTCGGTCCTGGGCTCGGGGTTGGCGCTGCGCAGCCGGGCGAAGATGGCGTTGCTGCGCTGTTGTAGCTGTTGTAGCTGTTGCCGCTGTTGCATTTCTGCTGCGCGAGGTGATTTCGGCTTCATCCGGCGAGTATACTTTTCTTTCGTCGGATCGGAGGGACAGGCAATGGATTGGTTCAGGAACCTGAGCATCCGCTGGAAATTCCAGCTGGCTTTTTTTGTCGTGACCATGGTGACGACGATCTTCAACCGCGTGCTGGCGTCGTACGAATTGCAGAAGATGATCGAGATTGCCCGCGCCGGCGGGGCGAGTCCGGAGGTGCTGGCGCGCCTCACCGACGACCGGATGGCCTATATCTACAATTCCTTCTGGGAGTCCGGGCTGGAGTTCGCTGCGCAGTTCTTTCTGATCGGCCTGATCGCGAATTCCTTCGTGCGCCCGATCCAGGAACTTTGTCGGGCGCTCCAGGCGGTCGAAAAGGGCGACCTGACCGTCAGCGTCACGGTGACCCAGCACGACGAGATCGGCGTGCTGCAACGCGATTTCAACGACGTGCGCGGCAAGCTGAACCGCATCCTCGGCGAGGTCGAGCAGAGCGGCAAGCAGATGGGGCAGTCGGCGTTCCAGATCGCGACCATCGCCAAGAGCATCGCCGAGGTCAGCCGGCAGGAGGAGAGCCGGTCGCAGGAGGTGGTCCGGGCGACCGAAGAACTCAACGCGATTTCCGCCGAGGCGCGCGACCTTGCCCAGAGCGCCGCCGAGCGCACGCGCAATGCCGAGCAGGCGGGGCGCAAGGCGATCGTCACGGTGAAGCGGAATATCGAGGAGATGGGGGCTGCGACGCGGGAAGTCGATCGCGTTTCCGGGGAAATCTTTCAGCTTGCCGATGCGGCGGGGAAGATCACGCGCATCATCGACTCGATCAAGGAAATCGCCGGGCAGACCAATCTGCTGGCGCTGAACGCCGCGATCGAGGCGGCCCGCGCTGGCGAGCAGGGCCGCGGCTTCGCGGTGGTGGCGGACGAGGTTCGCAAGCTGGCCGAGCGCACGACGCTTTCAGCATCGGAGGTCACCGACATTGTCGACACGCTGACCGGACAGGTCGACGCGGTGCGCACGGCGATGGGCGCGGTGATCGACCGGGTGCACGCCAGCCAGGAGGTGGCGGGGGAAACCGCGCAGGTCATGGAGTCGATGGCGGTCGGCGTGAGCCAGGCCGCCAGCGCCAACGATGAGATTGCCGACGCCAGCCGGCGTCAGCTGGCCCAGTTCAGCCAGATGCAGGAGTCGCTTGAGCGCCTGTTCTCGACGCTGACCGAAAGTTCGACCAAGGTCGAGACCACCGCGCGCATCGGCGACGATCTGTATCGCGTCACCGGGCGCATGTCCGATCTGATGGCCGGATTCACCATTCAGGAAAACCGCGCGGCCGAGGCTCTTCGGGCGAACGAGAAACGCCAGTATCCGCGTCTGGAATATGGAATGCTGACCGAAGTTGCACAGGCGGGAGAGGGGGGCGAAACCCAGGAGGCGCTGGCGAGCGACTTCAGCATTACCGGTGCGCGTCTTGCCCTGGCGCACACGCTCAAGCCTCAATTGCCCCTGGTGGTTCGGTTGCGTCCGCCCGCTGCCGACATCGTCGCGTATCAACGCCAGACGCCGCTCGAAGTCCGCGGCCGCATCGCCTGGCAGCGCGTGGATCAGGGACGGCAGATGGCCGGCATCGAGTTCGTCGATATTTCCGCGAGCCAGAAGGAAAAACTCAAGGCCTGCTTCGAGTTCTTCAAGAAGTCGCCGGAGTACAGCCAGGAAGGCTGAGCCGGTCGCGGTCTTAGCCGGCGGCGGTTTGCGCTGTGGCGTCGGCCGTTTCGGCGGACTGTTGCAGGGCGCGCTGGCTGGCGCGGGCGTCGAGCCAGTTGCGGATGGCGATCAAAAAGGCGAGGGTGAAGAACGCCCCCGGCGGTAGTAGTGCGACCAGGAAGCCCGGATAGTCGGTGGGCAGAATCTGGATTCCCCGGGCGTCCGGCATGATCATCTCGATACCGGCGAACAGGGTGCCGCTGCCCAGTAGTTCGCGCACTGCGCCGAGCGTCACCAGCACCAGTGTCAGGCCCAGGCCCATCATGGCGCCGTCGAGCGCTGCGGCGGCAGGCGGGTTCTTGGCGGCGAAGGCTTCGACGCGCGCCAGCACGATGCAATTGGTGACGATCAGCGGAATGAATATCCCCAAAACCACATAGAACTCGTGCAGCCAGGCGTTCATCGCCAGATCGATGCCGGTGACCAGCGCGGCGATGATGAGGATGAACACCGGGATGCGGATTTCATAGGGGATGAAACCGCGCAGCAGGGCCACGGCGCCGCTCGACAGCGCCATGACCAGTACCGTCGCGATACCCAGTCCGGCGGCATTGATGACGCTGTTGCTCATGGCCAGCAAAGGACACAGTCCCAGGAGCTGCACCAGACCCGGGTTCTGTTTCCAGAGTGCGTTCCAGATGATGTCGCGGTGGCTCATGCGCGTTTTCCTACGGCTTGGTTGCGGCGGCCGCTGCGGGTGACGCGGCTTCTGTCGATATGGCAGCGCCAGCGAGCAGTGACTGGCGATGGGCTTCGGCCCATTGCATGGCCCGTGCGACGGCATTCGTGACGGCGCGCGCGCTGATGGTCGCGCCGCTGCGCTGCTCGAAGTGGCCGCCGTCCTTCTTCACCCGCCACTGCGCGGCCGGCAGGCTGGCAAAGCCCTGGTTTTCGAATTGCCTGATCCAGGGGCGTTCCTTGTTCTTGTCCTTGCGTGGGTCGATGTAGTCGCCGAGGCCCGGGGTTTCCTTGTGTTCGGTGACACGCACGGCGACCAGTTCGTTGCTCGCGCCGCTCATGCGTACGGCGAGGAGCAGGCCGATGCGGCCGCTGTAGCCATCCGGCGCGGCGGCTTCGAAGACCAGCGCCACCGGTTCGCCGCTGCGCCGCGCCCGATAGGCGCGCGACGGCTGGGCAAGACCGAGTTCAGCCGTCGCCGGCAGGTCGACGTAGTCCTTGAGCAGGTCGTTGTCGTAGGCGTCGGACGGCAGCACTTCGCCGATCAACCGGAGTTTCTCGGCTTCGGCGCTGGCGGCGATGGTGTCCCGGGTGGTCAGGTAGGTGACCGACATCAGGGTCGTGAACGTCAGCGTGAACAGCAGCAGGACGGCTGCCGTGCGCGCCGAGATTTTCACGATGCTGGGGGAGTCTTGGGAGCTGCTCATGGCGTCATTGCTTCTTGTGGCCGAACACCGCCGGCTGGGTCCACATGTCGATCAGCGGCGCGCCGATGTTCATCAGCAGGGTGGCGAAGGCGACGCCATCCGGAAAGGCGCCGAAGCTGCGGATCACCCAGGTCAGCAGGGCGATGCCGGCGGCGTAGATCAGCTTGCCGCGCGGCGTCGTCGCGCCCGAGACCGGATCGGTGGCGATGAAGAAAGCGCCGAGCATGGCGCCGCCGCTGAACAGATGGAACAGTGCGCCGGCTTGCTGGTCGGGCGAGATCAGATGGGCGAATCCGGCGATCGTGGCGAGCATGCCGAGGAAGGCGCAGGGGATGTGCCAGGTGATGATGCGCTGCTGGATCAGCCAGAGGCCGCCGAGCAGATAGCCTGCGCCGACCCACTCCCAGCCCTTGCCGCCGTAGCTGCCGAAGGCTGCGTTGCTGCCGGCCATGCTGCCGACCGTGGCCTGCGCGTCGGCGCTGTGCAGGGCGGTGCGCAAGGCGTCGAGCGAGGTCGCCATGGTGACGGCGTCGAGCTGGCGCATGGCGACGCCGCCGAAGATCAGATCGAGCTGTTCGGGCAGATGGGCGAAGCCGCCGAATGTCCCGGCTGCCGGCCATTGCGACATCAGTTGCGGAAAGGCGACGATCATCACGCAGAACGCCGCCATCGCCGGGTTGAAGGGATTCTGCCCAAGTCCGCCATAGAGATGCTTGACGATGACGATGGCGAACAGCGTGGCGCAGACCACCAGCCACCAGGGACCGATCGGCGGAAAGGTGAGTGCGATCAGCCAGCCGGTGACCAGCGCCGAGCCGTCGCCGAGGAACTGCCACAGCGGCTTCCTGCGAATCGCCAGCATCGCCGCTTCGCCGGCCAGCGCCGCAACGGAAGCGAGCGCGATCTGGATCAGCACGCCGGCGCCGAAGAACCAGACGTAGGCGGCGATGCCCGGCAGCAGGGCGACCAGGACGCGCAGCATGACGCTGCGCACGCTGGCGGGCTGGCGGAAATAAGGGGAGTTGTTGAGCATGATGATCGTTTAACGTGAAAGTCGCGCAAGCGACTCCGGACGCTCCCCTTTCCCTCTCGTGACCGGAGGGAACGCCCCGAAGGAAGTGGCCTTGGGCCATCCCCGTGGAACGGGAAAGGGGTTGGGAGTGAGGGAAGCGGACATGACTCTCATGCTTCGGGACGTTTTCTTCAAAGTCATGTCCGTTAGTCGTCCTGCGCGGGGGCGGTTTTCGCCATTTCGCGCACTTGCGCCCGGCGCGTCTCGATCTCGGCAATTTGCGCGCGCTGCTCGGGCGTCAGCGACTCGGTGTTCTGCGGCGCGACCTGTTCCTTCTGCTGCTGCGCGCGGGCGAGGGCGGCGGCGATCAATGCCTTCTTGGCGGCTTCGTCGGCGGAGGGTTCGGCTGCGGCGGGAGCGGCGGCGGCTGCGCCCTCGGCGGCGGCGGCGGCCGGCTGCGCCTGCTGGGCCAGCTTCTCGCGCGTCGCGGCGGCCTTGGCGGCGAGCTTGGCGGCCTTCTCCTGTTTCTCGCGCTCGTCGCGCAGCAGGCGGAACTCGTAGCGTTCGCGCGCCTCGTCGGCGGCGGTCTTGTCGCGTTCGCGCGCCCATATCTCGCTCTTGGCGAAGCGGTAGTAATCGACCAGCGGAATCCGCGACGGGCAGACGTAGGCGCAGCAGCCGCATTCGATGCAGTCGAACAGGTGGTATTCCTGCGCTTTGCCGAAGATCCTGGCGCGCGAGTACCAGTACATTTCGAAGGGTTGCAGGTCGACCGGACAGGCCTTGGCGCATTCGCCGCAGCGGATGCAGGGCATCTCCGGCGGCGGCGGCGGGAACAGCGCAGGCGAGCCGGCGAGGATGCAGTTGGTGGCCTTGATGACCGGCACTTCGTCGCCGGGCATGGTCACGCCCATCATCGGCCCGCCCATGATGATGCGGTCGGTGTCGGGCTTCGGCTGGCACAACGCGAGCAGGTCGCGCATCGGCGTGCCGATCGGCGCTTCGAAGTTGCGTGGCGTGGCGACGTTGCCGGCGACGGTGACGATGCGCGAGACGAGCGGCTGACCGCGGGCGATGGCGTCATGGATCGCATAGGCGGTGCCGGTGTTGAAGCACTGCACGCCATAGTCGGTGGAGCGCTTGCCGTGCGGCACCTCGATGCCGGTGATGACGCGGATCAGTTGCTTGGCGCCGCCGGCCGGGTAGCGCGTCGGCACGACGACGACGCGGATCTGGCTGGCGGATTCGCCGAGCTGCGTCACGGCGGCCTGCATCGCGGCGATGGCCTGCGGCTTGTTGTCCTCGATGCCGATCAGCGCCTCGCCGGCCGATAGCACTTCGCGCATGATGGCGACGCCCTGGACGATGCCGGCGGCGCGTTCGCGCATCTGCATGTCGTCACAGGTGATGTAGGGCTCGCACTCGGCGCCGTTGATTACCAGCGTGTCGAGTTTGCCGCTTTTGCCGGGGGATAGCTTGAGATGGCTGGGGAACACCGCACCGCCGAGGCCGACGACGCCGGCATCGCGCAGGTAGTCGCGCGTGGCTTCGGGCGAGGCATTGCGATGGTCGAACGGAACACGCTCGATCCAGCTCTCTTCGCCATCGGGCGCAAGCACCACACACAGCGCGGAAAGGCCAGAAGGATGCGACATGCGGCGCATCTCGACCGCCTTGACGGCGCCGGAGGTCGAGGCATGCACGGCGGCGGACACGTTGCCGTCGGCGGCGCCGATACGCTGGCCCTTGAGCACCTTGTCGCCGGCGGCGACCAGCGGGCGTGGTGTGCCGCCGATGCTTTGGTGCAGCGGGATCACCAGTTCCGGTGCGAGAGGCGCCGCAGCGATCGGCAGCCGGTTCGATTCTTCCTTGTGGTAGGCCGGCTTGACGCCGCCGTTGAAGGTGAACAGCTTACGCAGCATCGGCCAAGCCTTCCTGAGCCTTCCTGATTTCGACCACCGGATATTTCCACTTCCAGGTTTCCACCGATTCCTTCACCGGCTCCATCGTGATGCAGTCGACGGGGCAGGGCGGGATGCACAGTTCGCAGCCGGTGCACAGCGGCTCGACGATGGTGTGCATCTGCTTCGCGGCGCCGATGATCGCATCCACCGGACAGGCCTGCAGACACAGCGTGCAGCCGATGCAGCTCGATTCGTCGATGAAGGCGACGCTTTTCGGTTTTTCCACGCCGTGTTCGGCGGACAGCGGCTTGAATTCGCGTCCCAGCAGATCGGCGAGTTTGCGGATGCCCTCCTCGCCGCCGGGCGGACACTGGTTGATTTCGGCCTCGCCCGAGGCGATGGCCTGCGCGTAGGGTTTGCAGCCGGGGTAGCCGCACTGGCCGCATTGCGTTTGCGGCAGGATGGCGTCGATCTTTTCGACCAGCGGGTCGCCCTCGACCTTGAACTTCATCGAGGCGTAGCCGAGCGCGCCGCCGAGGATGACGGCGCCCAGCGCCATGACGAGGATGGCGGCCAACATTAACGTGAAAGTCGCCAGGCGACTTCAGGAAGCTCCCCTCTCCCACTTGTGGAAGAGGGGTTGGGGGAGAGGGAAACGGACATGGCTTTCATCATCTGAGGCGTCTTCAGCTAAGTCATGTCCGTTAGCGGAACTTGTCGAGTCCGGCAAAGCCCATGAAGGCCAGGCTCATGAGGCCGGTGGTGATCAGGGCGATCGGGTTGCCGCGAAAATAGAGGGGAATGTCGGCCCCTTCGAGTCGTTCGCGGATGCCGGCGAACAGGATCAGCACCAGCGAGAAGCCGAGCGAGCTGCCGAAGCCGAACAGCAGCGATTCGAGGAAATTGTGGTTCAAGGCGATGTTCAGCAGCGGGATGCCGAGCACGGCGCAATTGGTGGTGATCAGCGGCAGATAGATGCCGAGCACCTGATGCAGCAGCGGGCTGGTCTTCTGGATGACCAGTTCGGTGAGCTGAACGATGGCGGCGATGGTGATGATGAAAGACAGCGTGCGCAGATACTGGAGGTCGTAGGGCAGCAGCAGCCAGTGGTCGATGATGAAGCTGGCGCCGCAACCCATGGTCAGCACGAAGGTCGTCGCGGCGCCCATGCCCAGGGCCGTTTCCAGTTTTCTGGAGACGCCGAGGAAGGGGCAGAGGCCGAGAATGCGGACGAGGACGACGTTGTTGACGAGAACGGCGCCAAGCAGGATGAATAGGTAGCTGGTCATGATTCGCGACAGGGCAAGCGTGGAATTATCGCTTGCCCGGGGGAATCGGGCAACCCTATGAGCAATATAAGTATTCCTGTATGCGGCCGGTTCGGCGGGGGCTCATCCACTTTCGGCGCAACCGCTATACAATGCAGCGAGACTGCTGGCAGCGTTGGATTTTCTCGTCACAACGTCACAACGTCACAACGTCACTACGTCACTACGTCACAAAGGCCAGAATCGCCTGAATCGCCAAATCATCCGGGAACGCGAAAATATCCATGCCATCCGAACATCAGCCTGAAACGTCCGCCAGCGATTTGAATCCACCGGCCCAAACGATGCAGGAGCTGCTTGAAATCGAGCAGCTCATGGAGCGCAGCGAGAGTCCGTTGCCGGAGGCGGCGGTCAAGGATTTCCCGGGGCCGACACCGCCCGTGATGTTTTCACCGCACGCGATGCGTCCGGCCAAGGCGCGAGAAACCATGCTGGCGGCGTTTGCGGCGGCAGAACCGGCGTTGCCGAAGGGCGTTCGGGCGGAGCGCGTCGCCGACACCTTGCGGCCGGTCTTCGTGCCGTTCTGGTCCCTTTCCGGCGAGATTTCCGGGCAATGGAAGGCCACCGGCATCGAGACCGAATCCTGGCAGGTCGACTGCCCGAATTGCCTCGGTAGCGGCAAGGTCGGCGCCGGCGCGCATGCGCGGAACTGCGAAACCTGCTGGGGCAGCGGCAAGGAAAAGCAGACGCGCAAGAACCCGTATCCGGAAAGCGGCGAGGCCAGCGCCGTCGTTCGCGACGCGCTCGACAACAACGGCAGCGGTGTCGCGCTGCCCATCAAACCGGAGACAGCGGCGCCCTCATGGCTGCTTCCCGCCGATGTCAGGGCGCGCCTGCGTTGTCTGCGCCCGGCGTCGCTGTATTCGTCGGGCGTTGCCGATGCGCTGAAAAACCGTTTGGCTGTCGCCATCGACGAGCAGGCCAAGAGCGCACTGACAAAGTATTCGCGCATCGAGGGCTTCCTGTTCCTCGGCGAAACCGTGCGCAGCGAGAGCGCTGTCGCCGTCTGGTTGTATCCGGCTTATCTGGGTTCGTTCGAGGTGGACGGCGTGCGGCATTGCGTCGTCTGCGACGCACTGACCGGCAAGGTGTCGGTGGCGCAGGGTGCAGCGGACGCGGCGTCCGGACGGGCATCGTCATCGAAGCTGCCGCTGGTCGCCATCGCGGCAGCGGCCATCGCCGCGCTCGGCGCCGCAGCCTGGTTCTTCCTGAAGCGTTGAATCGTTGAAGCGGGCAGGGGCGCTGCCGCAAGGCATGGCGTCGCCGGTGTCTCCCTGCGATGAATAAAACCGCGGATTCCCCGACGAAGTGCCCGGAATGAGCCGCATTGCTGCGGTGCAAGACAATTTCGCGATACAATTTATATTTAAATTAATTCACATCAACCTTTTTCAAGGGGAGTGGGATGGCACTAAAGATCGGTGTTCCACGAGAGACATTTCCGGGTGAAAAGCGCGTCGCCACCGTTCCCGAGGTGGTCGAGAAGCTGATCAAGCTCGGCTTTTCCGTCGCCGTCGAATCCGGCGCGGGCGACGCGGCAAACTGCGACGACGACGCTTATCGCGCCGCTGGCGCCGAGATCGTCGACGGCGCCGCCAAGCTGTGGGCCACGTCGGACATCGTCTTCAAGGTGGCGGTTCCCTCGGCGGAGGAAGTGGGCCTGCTGCGCGAGGGCGGCGTCCTGATCGGATTTGTCTGGCCGGCGCAGAACCCCGAACTCATGCAGCAACTCGCCGCGAAGAAGGCTACCGTGCTGGCCATCGACGCCCTGCCGCGCCAGCTCTCACGCGCCCAGAAGATGGACGCGCTGACGTCGCAGGCCGGCGTCGCCGGCTACCGCGCCGTCATCGAGGCGGCCAACGCCTTCGGCCGCTTCTTCAACGGCCAGGTGACGGCCGCCGGCAAGGTGCCGCCGGCAAAGGTGTTCATCGCCGGCGCCGGTGTCGCCGGCCTGGCCGCAATTGGCACGGCGGCAGGCCTGGGCGCCATCGTGCGCGCCAACGACACGCGC
>CAZCPD010000096.1:0-10974 GCA_964500425.1 uncultured Rhodocyclaceae bacterium | reverse complement strand
CCTAGCGTGCCGAAACCGCTGAAGCTGTAAGTCGTCTCGGCCCATGCGGTACCGGCCTGCATCAGCCCGGCGGCGGCCAGGGCAAGGCCCACGGCTTTATATTTCATGAGTTGTACCTCCTCCAGATGTTTGCGATTGCTGTTCTAAGCCGTTCGGGGCAGTAGTCGCCCCGGTGGATTTTGGTGCTGCCTGCGACGCCGGCGATTATAGAGAAAGTGCGCCATCCGGATGCAATATCATCGCATCGCCGCGTGCCGTTACAGCGCGACCTCGTTCGCCAGGCGGACTTCGATCTCGCCACGCAGGCTGTTGATGAAGCAGATGCGCTCGGCACGGGTCAGGTCGGCGCGCGTCAGGATGCGTTCCTGCAATACACCGCTGTCGACGAGCTCGCGACGCAGCACGCCGTCGAGCAGGCCGCATTTCAGCGGCGGAGTTTGACGCACGCCGTCAATGACCAGGACCAGGTTGCCGCGCGTGAATTCGGTGAGTTCACCGGCTTCGTTCCACAGCAGCACGTCGAAGAGCCCCGGCTGCGAAGCCTGGCCGGCTGCCAGAGCCTTGTCGTAGAACTCGCGTTGCGTCGTCTTGTGATGGAGCCAGATCGCCTCGCGCGGGGCGGGCCGCTGCGCCAGCGCGAACAGCGGCTGGACGGGAGTCGCCGGCATGTCGCTGGCGTCGACGGTCATCGCGCCATCCGGGGCGAGGGTGAGGCGCACGCGCCGCAGGCCTTGGCCGTGCATGCGCGTCAGCGCGTCGAGCTCGGCGCGACAGCCCGCCGCGTCGAACGGGTAACCGAAGTATTCGGCCGAACCGGCCAGCCGCGCCAGATGGCGCTCCAGCAGCCAGTAGGCGCCGTCCTCCAGGCGCAGGGTTTCGAACAGCGGGGACGCTTCCGGGAGGGCAGCCGCATCAAGGAAGCGCGCCTTCAACATGGCTTCGGCATGTTCGTCACCGGCCGTCGAATCCCAGGTGATGCCGCCACCGACGCCGCAGGTGGCGCGTCCCTCGCGGAGGGTGACGGTGCGGATGGCGACGTTGAACACCGCGTCGCCGCCCGGCTGGAGCAGGCCGATCGCGCCGCAGTAGATGCCGCGCGGCTCGGTTTCCAGCCGGGCGATGAGTTCCATCGCCTTGGCCTTCGGTGCGCCGGTCACCGAGCCGCAGGGGAACAGCGCGGAGAACACGTCGGCCAGTGTCGTCCCGGGGCGCGCCGTGGCGCGGATCGTCGAGGTCATTTGCCAGACGGTCGGATGGCGTTCGACGGTGAACATGTCGGAGACTGTCACGCTGTGCGGCCGCGCGATGCGCGACAGGTCGTTGCGCAGCAGGTCGACGATCATCAGGTTCTCGGCGCGGTTCTTCTCCGAACCGTGCAGCCAGTCGGCGAGCTGTCGATCCTCCGCTGCCCAGCGCCCGCGCCGCGCCGTGCCCTTCATCGGCCGCGTCGTGATGACATCGCCGTCGCGGCGGAAGAACAGTTCCGGCGAGGCGGAGAGGATCTGCTGCGCGTCGAGATTGAGCCAGGCGCAATAGCCGTCCGGCTGAGCGGCGCGCAAGGCGGCGAACCAGGCCAGCGCATCGCCGTCGAACGCCGCGTGCAGGCGCAGCGTGTGGTTGATCTGGTAGGCGTCGCCATCCTCGATGTGACGGCGTAGCCCCGCGATGTCGGCGTCGAAACGGGGGCGGTCTATGCTCGGCTGCCAGGAGGAGGTCGGGCCGCTATGGCCTGTAAAAAGCGGCAATTCGAAATCGGGCAAGGGCGCATTGAACACGCCGAACCAGGCCAGCGGCAACGTCGCATCGCGGCCCGGCACGCGCAGCGCGGCATCGAACGCCGGCGCCGCATCGTAGCCGACGCAGCCCGCCACCCAGGCGCCGCCACGCGCGCGCTCCTCGGCGGCGCGCAGCACCGCGCACACCTCGTCGAGCCGCTCGGCGCGCAGCACCTCGCGCGGCGCGCCAAAGGCCAGCAAGCGGCGTGTGCCGTTATCGGCGAGCGGGAAATCGAAAATGCAGCGCGGGGTCATCGTGGCAGGTCAGGGCTATTCAGAGGCACGACAGGCCCAACACCTTGGCAGCCTTGTTGAGGCGGTTTTCGAAACAGGCAAACAGCGTAGGCAACTGCGTCACGCGCGAGGTTTCATCGGCGGCAGCCAACTGGATGCTGTCGTAACCGCGTAACGCGAAGGTATCGGCATACTCTCCGGCCCGTTCGACGAGCGGCTGGTCGATTTCCAGAATGACGAAATGCGGCCAGTCGGCCGCCAGCGCGGCCTTCGCCTGCTCGATGACGGCCGCATCCTCGGGCACTTCGCGCGCCCGCCGCGAAAGCGCCGCATGCGCCTCGGCCCAGGCGATCCGGCATACGGCCACGGCCTCGGCTTCGGCCAGTCGTTGTTTCAGTGGCGCGCTTTCCGGCTCGACGATGTAGAGCTTGAGCAGTGCGGAAGTGTCGCAGAACAGGATCATCGCAGCGAAATCAACCGCGGTCTTCCAGCACCATGACGGAAACCGGCGTGCCCCTGTCCTTCAACATCAGCGTCGCGCCGGCCGGCTTGCCGCCCTGCCAGTCCGCCCGCCGCGTCGCCAGCCGCCGCGCCAGGCCGGTGCTCTCGGCCGGCGGCACGCCGACCAGCCGGGCCACGACCTTGCGATGGGAGGTCAGTTCGATCAGTTGGCCGGACTGCGCCTGGCTGACATAGCGCGCCAAATGTGACTTGAATTCGTGCATGGATATCAGCATATCTGTCCTATTGTCTTGTTTTGTGTGGTGGATTATGACTCAATTGGCCTGGTAGAGCCAGCCAGGGCAGCGCGTGGCGGGTGTGTAGCTGTTTGTCATGGCGATGCCGGAATAATGAGCCACCCGTGCGCAAGGCCAGCCATGGGGAACCCGAATGCGATCGGTCATCCCGAAGATGACGTTGCGCGTGGTATAGGTGCGCAAGGCCAGCCATGGGGAACCCGAATGCGATCATTGCGGACAGACCCCGATTAACCCCTCTGCGCAGATCCGCCCTACGATTGAGCCGCCGGATTCCGCCAGGGCATGCCGCGGAGATCGGGCAACCATGCGGTTCTCCAAAGGGCCATTGCGGAGATCAAGCATTGATGCGGCTTCCAGGCCGGCTTGATGTTTGAGCGGCCGCCGGTGTGTCGCGTAGCTCATTCATCTGGCCACTGTTTCACCTCGCTGCGCCAGCATCCAGCAACCTCAGCGTCTGAGTGTCCGCCTCCCCGCCGTAGTATTTGTCGAGCACGCGCTGGAACACCGAGCCAGCCGGGGAGACGGCGGCGAACAGGGTCATCGAGGACTTCAGCTTGAGGTCGTCGGGGTAGCCCATGATGGCGGAGATCGACGGATTGTCGCAGTCGAGCAGGAGCCGGCAGCATTCGGCGAGGCGTGAGCCGAGCAGCGGGTGCTGGAGATAGGCTTGCGTTTCGGCGCGGCTCTTGATGGCGTAGCGCCGGGCCATGGCGCTGTGGCCGAGGCCGTCGAGCTGCGGGAAGATGAACCACATCCAGTGGCTGCGCTTTTCGCCGGCGGCGAGTTCGGCGACGACCTCGTCGTAGCAGCCGGCTTGCGCGCTGACGAAGCGTTGCAGGTCGAAGGGGTTGGCTTCCATGAGTTCAAGCCTTGCGCCGGGTGCTACGGGCGCGGGTCGCCGCCGCAGTGGCCTGCCGGCAGATTTCGCGCATCTGCTCGCGCAGCCAGACGTTTGCCGGGTCGTGCTGGAAGCGTTCGTGCCAGATCATGGCGATGGTGAAGCCGGGCAGGGGCACCGGCGGTTCGTGCAGGCTGATGGGCATCAGCTGCTGCCAGGCCTGCACGCAGCGGCGCGGGGCGGTCAATACCAGGTCGGAATTGACCAGCAGCACCGGGGCCGAGCTGAGGTTGGGCGTGGAAAGCGCGATGCGGCGCTGCTTGCCGAGCCTGGCCAGCGCCTTGTCGATCAGGTCGCGCTGGCCGCCGCGCGGGGCGATGCGCAGGTGCGACTGCGCAAGATAGGTGTCGAGGTCCAGGTGGCGGCCGATGCGCGGGTGCTGCATGCGCGTGGCGCAGCAGAAGTCTTCCTCGAACAGGGTTTCCTGATGAATGCCGGCGGCATTCTTGAGCGGGTGGCAGAAGACCAGCTCGATGCTGCCGCTCTCCAGCGGAGCGATCGAGTTCTCCGGGTCGAAGTGGCTGATCTTGACGTCGACGTGCGGCGCCTGCTCGGCCAGCCGCGCCATCAGCTGCGGCATCAGCGTCCAGTCGCCGTAGTCGTTGGTGGCGATGTGGAAGCAGTGGCGCGAGGTGGCGGGGACGAATTCGACATCGCACTGGATGGCGTGCTGGAGTTCCAGCAGCGCCTTGCGCAGGGGCGCGGCCAGTGCCTCGGCGCGCGGCGTCCGGATCATGCGGCCCTTGCCCTTGATCAGCAGCGGGTCGCCGAAGTGCTCGCGCAGGCGCTGCAGCGTGTGGCTCATCGCCGACTGGGTGATGCACATCTTTTTCGCCGCGGCGCTGACTTCTTCCATGGCCAGCAGCACGTCGAGGGCGACCAGCAGGTTGAGATCGAGTTTGCGGAGATTAATTTCGCGCATACCGGTGTGCAGAGGTTTCATTCGCCAGGCGGCCATGGGCTTTCATAAAATCCCCGGTTGGATCATTCGTGAAAAGCGGAGTAAAAAGCAAAGTTACCTGACTAATCGTTGCGGCCGTTTCGGTAGGGTTCCCAGCATACCGGAAGTGCTTGTCCGGCAACAGGACGTGACGGATGTGCGGGTGACCGGAAGGCATCCCTTTCGTGCCCTTGGGTCGGGCTGCGCCGATCCGGGCCACGCGTTCATGGAATCCAGAGGAGTCTCAACATGCAAGTGACCAGACGTCAATTCATCGTCGGCTCGACGCTCGCCGCCGCCGGTATCGGACTGTACAGCCTGCGGCCGAAGGGCTACGTGCCGGCCGCGCCGCGCCCGGCCGACAAGCCGGGCAAGCCGGCGAAGAAGGTCAAGTACAACGACTACTCGGACATCTGGCGCGAGAAGTGGAAATGGGACAAGGTGGTGAAGGGGACCCACACGCGCGCCAACTGCATCGCCGCCTGCTCCTGGGACGTGTATGTGCGCGACGGCATCGCCTGGCGCGAAGAGCAGGCCGCGATCTACGAACCGCATCGTCCCGACATTCCCGACTTCAACCCGCGCGGCTGCCAGAAGGGCGCCTGCTACACCACGCTGCAGATTTCCGAAGCCCGCATCAAGTTTCCGCTCAAGCGCGTCGGCGAGCGCGGCGAGGGGAAGTGGAAGCGCATTACCTGGGACGAGGCGCTGAGCGAGGTCGCCGACAAGCTGATCGATGCGGCCATTGCCCAGGGCACGGAGTCGATCATCTTCGACGACGGCACGACGAACAGCGGTTATGGTCCCGAAACTTCAGGCGACTGGCGCTTTGCCGACGCCATCCAGGCCACCAAGATCGACTCCTGGGCGGGCGTGTCGGACATGCCGATGGGCCTGGTGCAGACCTGGGGCATGTACAACTGCGAAGGCACCTCGGACGACTGGTTCCGCTCCGACTATATCGTCATCTGGGTCGGCAACCCGATCTATACACGGATCCCGGAAGCCCACTTCCTCCACGAGGCGCGTTACCGCGGCGCCAGGCTGGTGGTCATCGCGCCCGACCTGAGTCCGTCGACGGTGCATGCCGACACCTGGATCCAGATCAATCCGGAAACCGATGCCGCGCTGGGCCTCGCCGCCGCGCAAGTGATGATCGCCGAGAACCTCATCAAGAAGGACTACATTCTCGAGCAGACCGACATGCCCTTCCTGGTGCGCAAGGACGACAAGCGCTTCCTGCGCGCCAGCGACATGGTCAAGGGCGGCGCCGGCAACGCTCTGTTCGTTTGGGACGAGGCCAGGAAGGCCGCGGTCATCGCCCCGGGGTGCGAGGGCGACGGCGAAGGCGGTCGCAGCCTCAAGCTGAACGGCATCAAGCCGGCACTGTCGGGCAGCTTCAAGGTGACGACGGTCGACGGCAAGACGGTCGACGTGCATACCGTGTTCGACATGCTGCGCGCCAAGCTCGACAAGGAATACACGCCTGAGCTGGCCTCCGAGGTCACCGGCATACATCCGAATGTCATCCGTACCTTCGCCCGCGAGATGGCCGCGGCGCCCAACGCCATGATCTATTGCTCGTGGGGCGCCTGCAAGCACCATCACAGCGATCTCTATCAGCGCGCCATGGCGCTATTGATGACCTTCACCGGCAACCAGGGCAAGGCCGGCAGCGGGGTGCGCGTCGCCGCCTGGTGGGGCATGGACGGACTGGATGCCATGGTGACGGATGCCTTCACGCCGTCCGAGAAGATGAGGTTGATTGCCAAGGCCATCAAGGGTTTCACCCCACGCGACTACGAAGACATCTTCGTGCAGCTCAGCGGCAAGAACCCGAACATGCCGATGATT
The DNA here is from genome assembly GCA_964500425.1 of uncultured Rhodocyclaceae bacterium. Taxonomy (GTDB): domain Bacteria; phylum Pseudomonadota; class Gammaproteobacteria; order Burkholderiales; family Rhodocyclaceae; genus Sterolibacterium. Next base: position 4,512 of record CAZCPD010000096.1, on the reverse strand, counting down.
CCCTTCCTCTACATCCATGGCGGCTACAAGGAAATGTGGGACAAGCCGCATCTGCAGGATCCGGCGCTGCCGCGCAATGTTTCCGCCTACATGCGCGAAGCCCTCGACAAGGGCTGGATTCCCTGCCATCCGCCGGAGAATCGCTCGCCCAAGGCCTATATCTTCACCGGCTGCAACCCGCTGCGGCGCTGGCCCAGTCCGCAGATCGCCAGGAAGGTGCTGTGGCCGAAGTTCGACGTCGTCGTCTCGGTGAACTTCCGCATGAGCACCTCGACGATGTTTGCCGACTACGTGCTGCCGGTGGCAGCCTATTACGAGAAATACGGCATCAAGTACGGCCAGACCTATGTGCCGTACATCATCACCTCCGACAAGGCCACCGAGCCCTTGGGCGAAGCCAAGTCGGACTGGGAGACGTTCGGCCTGCTTTCCAGGGCCGTTGCCGAGCGCGCCAGGGCGCGCAAGATCGGGCCGGTACGCGGCTTCCAGGACAAGCCGCTCGATCTCACCAAGGTCTATGAAGAGCACACTGGCCAGGGTTTTTACGATCCGACACATCCGGACGATCCGATCAAGATGATGGATGCGGTGTTCGCCGGCAGCCCCAGTGTCGGCGCCAGGACCGGACGCGAGGCGCTGGCGATGGGCGCGGTGCCGATCGTCGGTAGCGCCCGGCCTTCGCTGATCTACCAGAACTACAGCGACTACGACCCTAAGGATACGCATTGGCCGCACCGCGACTTCGTCGAGAAGAAAGTGGCCTGGCCGACGCTCACCGGCCGTCAGCAGTTCTACATCGACCATCCGTGGTTCCTCGAAGGCGGCGAATCGCTGCCGACGCACAAGCCGCCGCCGCATGCCGGCAGCAAGTTTCCGCTGCGCATGTATGGCGGCCACAATCGCTGGTCGATCCACGCCATCTGGCGCGATGTCAAGCTGCTCCTGCGCCTGCAGCGCGGCCAGCCGGCGGCCTGGCTAAGTCCGCGGGAAGCGGAGAAGCGCGGCATCAAGGACGGCGACATGATCCGCGTGTACAACCATCACGGCGAGTTCGAATGCATGGTCAAGGTTGCGGCCATCACCGCACCGGGTGAGATCATCGTCTATCACGCCTGGGAGCCCTACCAGTTCAAGGACTGGAAGGGCAATCAGGAACCGTCCGAAGCGCCGTGGAAGGCGTTGCACCTGGCAGGCGGTTACCACCAGATCCACTATCGCATGTTCTACGGCGCACCCAGCCATGCGCCGCGCGGTGCGCCGGTGGAGGTCGAAAGGGCGATGCGGAAAACGTGATGAAGCAATGTGGTGAAGGTTGGAAAACCAAGACAACTCAGGGAGATGCAATGAATTTTCTGTCATTTGTCGGGATCGTGCTGATCGCGATCTTCGGCGTATCGGTGTGGAACCATCATCAGGTGCTGGGCAACTTCAGCGTCGTCTATCTGCTGGTGATGTTCTTCCTGTCGCTCAACATGATCATCTGCCTGTGGGAGATGTGTCTGTTCGCGCGCATCGACCTCATCGCACAGAAGAACGAGGAATACCGCAAGCGCTTTCCGGGCGACAAGAACCGGCCGGTGATGGATTTCATCTTCTCCAGGGTGACGCTGGCCAACGTTCTCTCGCCGGACTACTGGTGCGACGTCTGGGCGACCTATTCGCTGTTCGACGGTTCCTACGCCGACAAGCGCACGCTGGGTTTCAATCTCGACGTCGGCAACGGCTTCTGGACGCTGATTCCCTGCCTGATCCTGCACCTCGGCTTCACCTACCATTTTCTCCCCGCCAATGTCATTGGCATCATCGCGCTGTGCTTCTTCTACCAGGTGACCTATTGCACCGGCGTGTATTGGTTCGCCTTCTTCAACGTCGGGCGCCAGCACCAGAACAGTTCCAACGAGAACCTGATCTACATCTGGGGCACCAACTGCCCGTGGTTCATCTTCGGCATCATCGGCCTGTACGCCGCGGTGCGCCTGATTCTCGACAACAGCTGGGCCGTGTTCGGCAACTGAGGGAGATGACCATGCATCATCCGTTCGGCGATCTGCTTGGCCTCAAGGTCGTCACCCAGGGCGATGACGCCAGTCGCTGCACGATCGCCATCACGCCGCAACTGCACAATCCGAATGGCGTGCTGCATGGCGGTGTCGTCGCCGCGCTGGCGGATACGGGCATGGCGCTGGCGTTGCAACCATCGCTCAAGCCGGGCGAGATCTGCGCGACCATCGACATCAGTCTGACCTACTTCAAACCGGCGACGAGTGGCATGTTGATTTGCACCACGAAGGTGGTCAATCGCGGCAAGCGCGTCGCTCATCTCGAATCCTGGGTGTTCTGCGGCGAGCAACGCGTGGCGCGGGCCATCGGCAATTTCTCTATACTTGTCCCTTCGTCCGTCGCGCCCCAGTCCGGGAGTGCCACGGCATGAACCAAGCACCTGAACGAGAGAAATATGCCATGACCTCGATTGTCCCTACTCCATCGTATTCCCCGTCTCATCCTTGCCGCCTTGCCGACGTTCCTCGTTGGGACGGCGAAGCCGACGCGCTGATCGTCGGCTTCGGTATCGCTGGCGCCTGCGCCGCACTCGAAGCCGCGGTGGCCGGGGCGAGGAGCATCCTCTTTGAGGTCGCCGCCGGTGCGGGCGGTAGCTCGGCGCTCTCTGGCGGCGAGTTCTATTTCGGCGGCAATGGCGGCACGCCGGTGCAGCGCGAGCATGGCTTCGTCGATAGCACCGAGGATTTCTACACCTACATGATGATGGCCGGCGGTCCCGGCGCCGACGCCGGGCGCGTGCGCCTCTACGCCGAAAACGCGCTGGCGCATTACGAGTGGCTGGTGGCGCAGGGCGTGCCGTTCAAGGGTACTTACCACCCGGCGCGCACCGTCGAGCCCTTTACCGACGACACGCTGGTGTGGAGCGGCAGCGAAGCCGCCTGGCCCTTCTGCGAGAAGGCCAAGCCCGCGCCGCGCGGCCATGCGGCGCAGAAGAAAGGCATGGGCGCCGGCAAGGTGGTGATGGATAAGCTCGCCGAGCGCGTCGCCGCCCAGGCCAACATCGAGGTGCAGTTCAACAGCCGCGTGCTGGCGTTGATCGCCGATGAAGCGGATCGGGTGCATGGTCTCGTCGTGCGCATCGACGGCGTCGAGCGCTTCTTCCGCGCGAGGAAGGGCGTCATCCTTTGCGCCGGCGGCTTCATCAGCAATCCGGACATGGTGCGCCGCTACGCGCCCGATGCGCTGCGCATCGGCGTGCCGGTGAGCGGCGGCAACGACGACGGCTCGGGCATCCGCATGGGCCTGTCGGTCGGCGGCGCGGCGATCCACATGAACGAGTTCCTGGCGACGCGGCCGTTCCTGCCGCCCGAGTGCCTGATCAAGGGCGTTTTCGTCAATGCACGCGGCCAGCGCTTCATCAACGAGGACGCTTACCATGGCCGCATCGGCCAGTACATCATGCGCCAGCCCGACGGCAACGCCTGGCTGCTGGTTGACAACAGCATCTTCGAACGTCCGCTGCTGTTCCCCAACATCGAGGTCGCGGCCGTCGGCGAGACCTGGGCGGAGGTCGAAAGCGAACTCGGCATGCCCGCCGGCGAGCTGGTGCATACGGTAGACACCTACAACCGCCATGCCGCGGCAGGCGTCGATCCGACCTTCCACAAGAATGCCCACTGGCTCAAGCCGCTGACGGAGGGGCCGTTCGCGGCGCTGAGCTTCGGCGATTCCGCCTGGCCGGCGGCAGGCTTCACGCTGGGTGGCTTGGCGACCCTGCCGACCGGACAGGTGATCGACCCGGAGGGCGCCGTGATCCCCGGTCTCTATGCCGCCGGGCGCACCGCCTGTGGTCTGCCGCGCTGGGGCGAGGGCTACAGCTCGGGCATGTCGCTGGGCGACGCGAGCTACTTCGGGCGTCTCGCCGGCAAGCATCTGGCGACATCACAATGACATTCACCACCATCAGGAAGACTTTCAAATGAGCGACGTCGATTTCACCCAGGACTCCCCGATTCCCGCGCAGCAGGCCGGCTTCATGTCGATGCGCAACGTCAAGGCCCGCAACCGCGAAGGCTGGCTGGCCTTGTTCGCCGACGATGCCATCCTTCAGGATCCGGTCGGCGTCTCGGCCTTCGATCCCACTGGCCTTGGCCACAAGGGCAGGGAGCCGATCGGCGCCTTCTGGGATAACGTGATCGCCCCGAATGGCGGCGAAATCCGCATCCGCGAGTCCTATCCGGCGGGCGACGAGTGCGCCAACCTGCTGCGGATCACCCGGGTGCTGCCCAACGGCAAGCCCTTCGAGGTGAATTTCATCGGCGTCTATCGCGTCAATGCCGCGGGCAAGATCGTTTCGCTGAAGGCTTACTGGCAGTTCGACAAGGCGATGGAAGCGTTCGCCGCTGCCATGGCCGACTGACGGCTTTCATTACAACTACGAGGAGATCGACATGCGCTTTACATTGATGACCGGCATCGGCGGCCATGAGGATTACGTCGCCGTCGCCCAGG
>CAZCPD010000095.1:0-11088 GCA_964500425.1 uncultured Rhodocyclaceae bacterium | reverse complement strand
CACCATACTCGGCGTTGTTGGAGATCGAGTAGTTCATGTTGGCGATGCCGCCTTCATACATCAGATCGACGATCAGCTTGAGCTCGTGCAGGCACTCGAAGTAAGCCATTTCCGGCGCGTAGCCGGCTTCGACCAGGGTTTCGAAACCTGCCTTGACCAGCTCGACGGCGCCGCCGCACAGCACGGCTTGCTCGCCGAACAAGTCGGTCTCGGTCTCTTCGCGGAAGTTGGTTTCGATGACGCCACCCTTGGTGCCGCCGTTCGCCGCAGCGTACGACAGGGCGATGTCCTTGGCCTTGCCCGACTTGTCCTGATAGACAGCGATCAGCGTCGGCACGCCGCCGCCCTTGAGGTATTCGGAACGCACCGTGTGGCCGGGGCCCTTCGGAGCAACCATGATGACGTCGATATCATCGCGCGGCACGACCTGGTTGTAATGCACATTGAAGCCGTGAGCGAAGGCCAGCGCGGCGCCCTTCTTCAGGTTCGGTGCGACTTCTTCGTTGTAGACCTGCGGGATGTTCTCGTCCGGCAGTAGCATCATGACGACATCGGCATCCTTGACCGAAGCGGCGACCTCCTCGACCTTGATGCCGGCGCCCTCCGCCTTCTTCCATGAAGCGCCACTCTTGCGCAGGCCGACCGTCACATTGACGCCAGATTCCTTGAGGTTCAGCGCGTGGGCGTGGCCCTGCGAACCATAGCCGACGATGGTGACCTTCTTGCCCTTGATCAGCGAGAGATCTGCATCCTTGTCGTAATAGACTTTCATTGTTTTCCTTTCAGATTGCAAAAAGTGAGGGGTGGGGAGTGAGGAGTGAGGAGTGTCCGAGCGAGGTTTAGCGCCTCACTCATCATGACCGAAGGGAATCCGAATCCCTGTGGGACGCCAATCTCCTCACTAGACTTTGAGTATCCGGTCGCCGCGGCCGATGCCGCAGACGCCGGTGCGCACCGTTTCGAGGATCAGGGCGCGGTCGATCGCCTGCAGAAAGGCGTCAAGCTTGGCGTTGTTGCCGGTCAGCTCGATGACATAGGTCGAGTCGGTGACGTCGATGATGCGGCCGCGGAAGATGTCGGCGATGCGCTTCATTTCCTCGCGGTCCTTGCCCGTGGCACGGACTTTCACCAGCATCAATTCGCGCTCGATGTGTGCAGCCTCGGAGAGGTCCACCACCTTGACGACGTCAATCAGCTTATTGAGCTGCTTGGTGATCTGCTCGATGACGTCGTCGGAACCGACGCTGACGATGGTCATGCGCGACAACGAGGGATCCTCGGTCGGCGCCACGGTCAGCGATTCGATGTTGTAGGCACGCGCCGAGAACAGGCCGGAAACGCGCGACAGCGCGCCAGCTTCGTTTTCCAGGAGAATCGAAATAATATGTCGCATGGGTAATATCTCTTGCATCCCTTACAGGTCTTCGGCCAAAATCATCTCGGACAGCCCCTTGCCGGCCGCGATCATCGGATAGACATTGGCGGTCTGGTCGGTGTAGAAGTTCAGGAACACCAGATCGTTCTTGTGCGTGGTGAACGCCTCGCGCAGCGCCGGCTCAACATCTTCCGGCTTCTCGATGTGCATGCCGACATGACCGTAGGCCTCGGCCAGCTTGACGAAGTCGGGCAGCGCATCGACATACGACTCCGAATAGCGGTTGCCGTGGAACATCTCCTGCCATTGCCGCACCATGCCCAGGTAGCGGTTGTTGAGGTTGATGATCTTGATCGGCAGGCGGAACTGCTTGCAGGTGGAGAGTTCCTGGATGTTCATCTGGATCGATGCCTCGCCCGTCACGCAGGCGACGGTCGCCTTCGGGTTGGCGAAACGCGCGCCCATCGCCGCAGGCAAGCCGAAGCCCATGGTGCCAAGGCCGCCGGAATTGATCCAGCGGCGCGGCTTGTCGAACTTGTAATACTGCGCCGCCCACATCTGGTGCTGGCCGACGTCGGAAGTCACGATGGCCTCGCCGCCGGTCACCTCGTAGAGCTTCTCGATGACGAACTGCGGCATGATGACCTTGCTGCCCTGCTTGTACTTGAGGCACTTCTTCGAGCGCCAGCCCTCGATCTCCTTCCACCAGGCGGCCAGCACCTTGGCGTCGGGACGGACATCGCCAGCAACCAACTGCTTCTGCATGTCGTCGAGCACATCGGCGACATTGCCGACGATGGGCACATCGACCTTGACGCGCTTCGAGATTGACGACGGGTCGATGTCGATGTGGATGATCTTGCGCTGTATTTCATTGAAGTGATCCGGATTGCCGATCACGCGATCATCAAAGCGCGCACCAATCGCCAGCAGCACGTCGCAATGCTGCATCGCCATGTTGGCTTCGATGGTGCCATGCATGCCGAGCATGCCGAGGGATTGCTGGTCAGTGGCGGGATAGCCGCCGAGCCCCATCAGTGTATTCGTCACCGGGAAGCCGAGTTTCTTGACGAGCGCGGCCAGCTTCTCCGAAGCTTCGGAGAGGATCACGCCGCCACCGGCATACACCATCGGCCGCTTGGCTTCCATCAGCAGTTGCAGCGCCTTCTTGATCTGGCCCGAATGCCCCTTGGTCACCGGGTTGTAGGAGCGCATGCTGACCGACTTCGGATAGGAATACTCGCACTTCTGGTTGGTAATGTCCTTGGGGATATCCACCAGAACCGGTCCTGGGCGACCAGTTTTGGCAATGTAGAAGGCCTTCTTCATGATCTCCGCCAGATCCTTGACGTCCTTGACCAGGAAGTTGTGCTTGACACACGGCCGGGTGATGCCAACGGTGTCGGCCTCCTGGAAGGCATCCTGACCGATATAGTGGGTCGGCACCTGGCCGGTGATCACCACCATCGGTATCGAATCCATGTAGGCCGTGGCGATGCCGGTCACGGCGTTGGTGACGCCGGGGCCGGAAGTCACCAGGCAGACGCCGATCTTCTGGGAGGAGCGTGAATAAGCATCGGCCGCATGCACGGCTGCCTGCTCGTGACGGACCAGGATGTGCTTGATTTGATCCTGCTTGAACAGTTCATCATAGATGAACAGCACCGAGCCACCAGGATAGCCGAACACGTGTTCGACTTTTTCTTCCTGCAAGCACTTGATTACAATTTCCGCACCAGTCAAGAGCATCTCGATTCCCAAACCACAGTAATTATCAAAACGCGTCACATTACTGGCTGGAGCGAGTTTGGTCAAGGCATTACAGTAGTAAGGTCTTCCTCGCGGGGCTGACAAACTCGCCGTAATCAGGGTAATCTAGCGCCTTTTTGCGCCCATCGCTTGGCGACGGGGGAAATTCTGGCCACTCGCTCCGAACTGTCGAACTTTCTTGCCGATGTCGAACGGCGCGCCTTCAAGCAGGCCATGTTCGCCGTGAAGAACGAGGAACAGGCGCTCGACATCGTGCAGGACGCCATGCTCAAGCTCGCCGAGCACTACGACGACCGACCACACGGCGAGTTGCCGATGCTGTTCCAGCGCATCCTGCAGAACACGATCCGCGACTTCTATCGGCGCCAGAAAGTGCGTTCGCTATGGACGACCCTGCTCTCCGCCCTGACACCCGGCGACGATGAGGACAGCGACCCACTCGATACCATCGAGGTGGAAAACTCCTCCATCGCGACCCCACACGCCAGCCTTGAACAATCGCAAGTTATTGCTTTGATTGAAAAAGAGATACAAAAGCTACCGCCACGTCAACGTGAGGCCTTCCTCATGCGTTACTGGGAGGAGCTGGATATTGCCGAAACGGCGGCAGCAATGGGTTGTACCGAGGGAAGCGTAAAAACGCACTGCTCGCGAGCAACGCATACACTGGCATCCGCACTCAGATTGAAAGGGATCGGGCTATGAACGATGAGCTCCGGGACGAAAAACTATTCGCCTACAAGGTAAGACAACATCTGGAGCATGGCGCGGACAATCTTGACGCCATCACGCTCAACAAGCTGATGGTGGCTCGTCAGAAAGCCTTGTCTCGTCATGGCGTTGCGGTAACAGGCCTCACCCTGGCCGGGATCGGGCACATGGTGACCCACGTCGTACTGCCCCAGGCGCGCACCTTGATGGCCCTGCTTGCCCTCGCCATCGGAGTCACCGGCACCTATTACTGGAACAATTTCGAGGAGGCGGCTGAAAACGAGGAAATCGACAGCGCCCTGCTCGCCGATGATCTGCCTATTAACGCCTACCTGGATCATGGTTTCCTTTCATGGTTAGAAGAACCCGAAACTCCGGAGCTTTCCGAACAATCACCGTTGGAATAAGCCTGGCGCTGATCGTCGCAACTGCCCTGGCGCCGGATCCGGCCAGCGCGGTCATCATCCTGCCGCCCTCCCTCACGCAACCGACCTGGGCCGAATTGACGCCCCAGCAGCGAGCCATATTGATGCCGCTGTCGGGCGAATGGGACCAGCTCGAATCCTTTCGCCGCAAGAAATGGCTGGGCATCGCCCAGCGCTATCCCGGCATGAACCCGGACGAGCAACAGCGCGTCCAACGGCGCATGAAGGACTGGATCAGTCTGTCTCCGGACGAACGTCGGGAAGCGCGTAACCGCTACAAGAACATGCAAAAGGCGCCTCCGGAGCATCGCGAGGCAGTCAAGCAGCGGTGGGATAAATACAAGGCACTGCCCGATGCGGAAAAAGATCGCCTCCGGCAACAGGCGAAGGAAAAGGAAAGAATCGCACGCAAGGGGCCAGCCAAGCCCCCTGTCAGCGCCTTGCCCGGAGCAGCCATCAAGCCGCTTCCAGCGGTCAAGGCGCCCGCCGAAACACCGACACCGCCCACCGCCCCGACAATCTCCGCCTTGCCTCCGGCGGGGACGCTGTCGCCGGCCACGCCTGGATCGAGCAATCCGGCAGTTCAGCCGCTGCCAGTGTTGCCCGCGGGATCCGCGACGTCAGCGGCCACAAACCCGCCCCGACAATAGCCGTGACCGGAGACGCCACGAACGGCGCTGCGCCAGGCATCCCGCGCCGCCTTGCCGGCATCCTCTATGAGAGCCTGCTGCTGGTCGGCGTCGGCGCGGTCCTGGTTCTGCTTCCCCACGTCATCCTCGGGATGGCCACCGATCGGACGGCGCACCCATGGCTGCTGCAGGTCCACCTCGTCGGGGTATTGGCGGCATATTTCGTCTGGTTCTGGCGCCATGGCGGCCAGACACTGGCGATGAAGACATGGAAGATCCGACTGGTCGATGCCCGATCCGCCGAAACGGTCAGCCTGCCGCAGGCGCTGCTGCGCTTTGCGTTGTGCTGGCCTTCGCTGCTCCTGTGCGGCGCCGGCCTCATCTGGGCATTCTTCGATCGCGACCGGCAATTCCTGCATGACCGCCTGGCCGGCACGCGCCTGATCCGGGCCGGCTGATCAGCGCCGCTCCACCCACCACATCATCCCGCCCGCCGCCAGCAGGAATATCGCGCTCGGCGTGATTGCCGAGTAAAAGGGCATCCAGTCGTTGATCGCGCCAAGACTGGAAAAAAGGCCATTCAGCATGTGGAAGGTGATGCCGAGCATGATGCCGGCGAATACCTTGATGCTCACCGCCCCCATGCGGTCCTGCATGTAGGCGAAGGGTAGCGCCAGCGCCATCATGACCAGCGCGGCGAGCGGGTATACCAGCTTCTTCCACAAGGCGATCCGATAGCGTTGGGTCTTCTGCTGATTCTCATCCAGATGCTGGATGTAACGGTACAGATTGACGAACGACATCCGCTCCGGCACCACCATCAGAACGGAGAGGATGTTGGGGCTCAGCGCCGAACGCCAGACCAGGCTCGGCAAATGGATCACCTGTGCCTGATTTTGCTCAAACCGGGTCTGCACCACATTGCCGAGCCGCCAGCTGTCGGGCGGTAGGTATTCGCCATTCTCGGCATCGCTGATCGCAAGCAGTTGATGCTGCTTGTCGAATTCATAGATGCGGACACCGCGCAAACGGGTATCCGGCAACACATCTTGGACATTCACGAAGCTCGTCTCGTCCTTCACCCACAGGCCGGAACGGAACTCCTGGGCCACCATCGAGCTTTTCGCCTTCAGGCGCAACTGCTGGGCGGCATGCTCGGCGGGCGGTGCGACGAACTCGCCCACCAGGAAAATCAGCACGACAAATGCCATGCCGAGCTTCGACAAGGAGACCAGCAGCACACGCGTCGACAAGCCCGAAGTACGCAGCACGGTGATCTCCGAATGCCGCGCCAGCAACGTCAAGGCATACAGGGAACCGATCAGCACGGCGATCGGCAGCAATTCATAGATGCGTCCGGGCAAGGTCAACAACACGAAACCGACCGCATGCTGGAACTGATAGCCGCCCTTGCCGATATCCTCGATCTCATGGATCAGATCGAAGAAGGCGAACAGCATCAGGAACGCCGCCAATACCAGGGCGGTTCCGCCATAGATCTCGCGCGCCAGATAGCGCTCATACACTTTCAGCGCCATAGCCGCCCCCACGAAAAGACCACCAGGCGCCGCGAAAACAGCATCAGCAACAACACGAACATGACAACATGCACCAGCCAGACGCCAATCTCGAAACTCATGCGCCCCTGCGTCACCCATGCCTGGCTGACGCTGATGAGATTGCTGTAAATCATGTAAGTCAGGATGGCGAAAATCAGATTGTTGGTGCGACCGGCGCGTGGATTGACGAACGATAGCGGGATTGCCAGCAACGCCAGATTGAGGGCCGCCAGCGGAATGCCGACGCGCCAGACCACCTCGCCAAGATTTTGCCGCGTCGGATTGCTCAACAGTTGCAGCAACGACTGGCTCTTCGGCGTCTCGACGAAGCCCTGCGACTCGCGCGTTTCCACGCGCACTGCATAACGCTCGAATTGCATCACCCGATAATCGGCCTGACCGGGTGTCCCTTCATAGCGCCGACCATTCTCCAGAACCAGAAACCGGTCGCCATTCGGCATGACCTCCTGACGGCCCTGCGCCGCCGCCATGACGCCAAGGCGACCATGCTGCACCGAGCTGATGAAGACATTCTTGACCAGCCCCTCGTTTCCTGCCACCGCCTCGACAAAGAAGACTCGATCCGCCATCGCCGACTCCTTGAAGGTTCCCGGCGACACCTGGGAGACATCGTCCCGACTCTTCATCTTCTGCCGGAACTCGGCGCTCTTCGACAACGCCCAAGGGGAAAGAAACATCGACAGCGCGAAAATGAGCAACACGAACGGCAAGGCGAAAGTCAGCACCGGACGCACCCAGGCCGTCAGGGGAACACCGCTGGAGAACCACACCACCATTTCCGAATCGCGATAGGAGCGCGACAGCGACAGCAGCACGGCGATGAACAGCGTCAACGACAGCAGTACCGGCAGATAGTTGATGGCCCCGAAGCCGAGCAGCGCCGCCACCGCCTCCGAAGCCAGGCGACCGCCGGCCGCCTCGGCGAGCAGACGGATCAATTGCGTCGTCACCAGAATGGCGAAAAGCGCGACAAAAACCGCGATCGAAGTATTGGCAAACTCGCGCAAAGCCGCGCGCTGGTAAATCATGTTGTCTTTGACTTTTGGTGATAAATTTAGTGATAATCAAAAAATCAGTCGATTTTCACCAATCATTCGATTCTGACCGCCCCCGCCGGAATTCGGGACGGAAGAATCCTGAAAACGACACAGACAGCGAAACACTGGCTCCGCAACGCCCCGCGGCCGGGCCGGAAGAGCATTACCCACGCAGACAACCCGCCCGACCAAAAGGAGCAAACGATGGAATTTAGCATAAAAAGCGGCAGCCCGGAAAAGCAGCGCAGCGCCTGTGTCGTGGTGGGGGTGTTCGAGCCGCGCAAGCTTTCCATCCCTGGCGAAATCCTCAACAAGGCCAGCAACCAGTACATCTCCGACCTGCTGCGCCGTGGCGACCTTGAAGGCAAGAGCAACACCACGCTGCTCCTGCACAACGTTCCCGGCACGCTCTGCGACCGCATCCTGCTGGTCGGCCTCGGCAAGGAAAAGGAATTCCGCGAGAAGGAATACCGCGACGCCGTCGCCACCGCCGTGCGCACGCTCAACGAAATCGGCGCCTTCGACGCAACCATCACCCTGACCGAACTGCCCGTCAAGAAGCGCGACCTGCCCTGGCGCATTCGCCAAACGGTGCTGGTGGTCTCGGAAACCCTCTACCGCTTCGACCGCTACAAGTCGAAGAAGGATGAAGTGCGCCGCCCGCTGCGCAAGCTGACGCTTGCCGTGGAAAGCCGCACCGACCTCTCCGCCGCCGAGGAGGCCCTCGAACAGGGCCACGCCATCGCCTCCGGAATGAATCTGACCAAGGATCTTGGCAACCTGCCAGGCAACGTCTGCACGCCGACCTATCTCGCCGAGCAGGCGCTCGAACTCGGCAAGGAATCTCCGCTCAAGGTCGAAATTCTCGAACGCGCCGACATGGAAAGGCTCGGCATGGGATCGCTGCTCTCTGTCGCCCGCGGCACCCACCAGCCGCCCAAGCTGATCGTCCTGCACCATGACGGCGGCAAGACTGGCGAGAAACCCGTCGTCCTCGTCGGCAAGGGCATCACTTTCGACAGCGGCGGCATCTCCCTGAAGCCCGGCCCGGAAATGGACGAGATGAAGTACGACATGTGCGGCGCCGGAGCCGTCCTCGGCACCATGAAGGCGATCGCCCAGATGGGCCTCAAGCTGAATGTCATCGGCATCATCCCGACCACCGAGAACATGCCCGGCGGCAACGCCACGCGCCCCGGCGACATCGTCACCTCGATGTCCGGCCAGACCATCGAAATCCTCAACACCGACGCCGAAGGCCGCCTGATCCTGTGCGACGCGCTGACCTATGCCGAACGTTTCGAGCCGGCCTGCGTCGTTGACGTCGCCACACTCACCGGCGCCTGTGTCATCGCCTTGGGCCACGTCGCCAGCGGCCTGCTCACCAACGACGACGGCCTCGCCCGCGAACTTCTGCACGCCGGCCAGAACGCCTACGACCGCGCCTGGCAGATGCCGCTGTGGGAAGACTACCAGGAGCAGTTGAAGAGCCCGTTCGCCGACATGGCCAACATTGGCGGCCGCGCCGCCGGCACCATCACGGCCGCCTGCTTCCTCTCGCGCTTCACCAAAAAGTATGAATGGGCACACCTTGACATCGCCGGAACCGCCTGGAAATCCGGCGAGAAGAAAGGCGCCACCGGCCGCCCAGTACCACTCCTGACGCACTTTCTGCTGACGCGCACCGGCGCCCGCGTCGATTGACGCCACAGCCAACCGCGACGCACGCCGACCGCCCCACATGACCAAGGTGCTGTTCTGCCACGGCGCGCCTGACCGACTGCAGGCCGCTGCCGCCTGGCTCTGGCAGACGGCCGGCGGCGGCACGACGAGCGCCGTCATCTACGCGCCCGACAGCCGCATCGCCGAACGCCTTGACCAACTCCTCTGGGTCAGCCCGCCGACCGGCTTTCTGCCACACTGCCGGGCACGCTCGCCGCTCGCGGCAGAAACGCCCATCCTCATCGCCGAAACGACTGCCGAAGTCGACAGCGTCGCCCAGGACGAACTCCTGCTCAATCTCGGCAACGAACTGCCGCCCGGCTTCGGTCGCTTCGCGGACCTCGTCGAAATCATCAGCCAGGAAGACAGCGTTCGCCTGCCCGGACGAGAACGCGCCAAGTTCTACCGTGACCGCGGCTATGACATCCTGTACCGCGATCTGCAAAAGGACCCGCTGTGAATGACAGACTGCTCGATCAGGCCGATACGCTGATGCGCCGGCGCAGCTTCATCGCCGGCGCCAAGGCGGCCATGACGGCCGCGTCAGACGCCCCCGACCTCCCCTTGCCCACCGCCGTCGAGGCCCGCGCGAACGCAAGCCTTGACGACCTCGACATCCCCGTACTGACCGAGATTATCGACACGGCCGCAGACGCCCCAGCCACCGAACAAACCTCGGGCGACACCCAACTCGAAGCACGACTGCTCGCCCAACAGGAAGAATTCCGCCAAACCCTCGAAACCTGGCTCGACGAAGCACTGCCCAAGGCTGTCGCCGGCGCCCTCGACGGCATCGGCGACTACCTGGTCAACGAACTCCGCGACCGCGCGCGCGCAGAACTTCTGCCGACAACGAAGCAACCCGTGACCGACGCGGAAAGCGTCAGCGACGAGATCGTCGAGGAACTACGCAACGATCCGCTCTGAGAAGCGCGCCATTGGTTGATCTCCGGGCAATGCCTGGCTGAGATCAAGCAATGGCGCGGCTCTCCGGCCATCGCCTGGAGCCAGTCGCAGACAGACAAGCCCCCTCTCCCGCCTGCGGGAGAGGGGGCCTGGACGCTGGCAGCGCTGATTCAGCCCCCCCTCTCCCCAACCCTCCCCCCCAATAATGCCTTGAGGGAGAGGAGGCGCAACAAGATACCCATCCCCTCGCCCAAGCACCTGAACCGCAGGGACCGCCTGCCGCTCCGGTATAATGCGCGGTTCTCTTTCCTCTATCCGCGCGCTCATCACGCCACGTCCCCGATGGAACTCGCAAAAAGCTTCGAACCCGCCGCCATCGAGCAGCGCTGGTATGAACACTGGGAAGGCCAGGGCTATTTCAAGGCCGGCCTCGACCGCTCCAAGCCCCAGGAAAACTCCTACTGCATCCTGCTGCCGCCGCCCAACGTCACCGGCACGCTGCACATGGGCCACGGCTTCAACCAGGCCATCATGGATTCGCTGACCCGTTACCACCGCATGCGCGGCTGGAACACGCTCTGGCAGCCAGGCACCGACCACGCCGGCATCGCGACGCAGATCGTCGTCGAACGCCAGCTCGATGCCAAGGGCATCTCCCGCCACGATCTCGGCCGCGAGAAGTTCATCGAGAAGGTGTGGGAGTGGAAGGAATACTCCGGCTCGACGATCACGCGCCAGATGCGTCGCCTCGGCACTTCGCCGGACTGGTCGCGCGAGCGCTTCACCATGGACGCCGGGCTGTCGAAGATCGTCACCGAAACCTTCGTCCGCCTCTACAACGAGGGCCTGATCTACCGCGGCAAGCGCCTGGTCAACTGGGATCCGGAACTGCACACCGCCGTCTCCGACCTGGAAGTCGTTCAGGAGGAGGAA
>CAZCPD010000094.1:4491-11105 GCA_964500425.1 uncultured Rhodocyclaceae bacterium | reverse complement strand
AGGTCGGTGATGTGCAGCAGGCCGTCGATGCCGCCGAGGTCGACGAACGCGCCGTAGTCGGTGATGTTCTTGACGATGCCCTTGACGATACTGCCTTCCTTGAGGTTTTCCAGCAGCGACTGACGCTCTTCACCCAGGTTGGCTTCCATCACGGCGCGGCGCGACATGACGACGTTGTTGCGCTTGCGGTCCAGCTTGATGACCTTGAATTCGAATTCCTTGCCTTCGAAAGGCGTGGTGTCCTTGACCGGACGGATGTCGACCAGCGAGCCGGGCAGGAAGGCGCGGATGCCATTGACCATGACGGTCAGGCCGCCCTTGACCTTGCCGGTGATGAGACCCTTGACGAGGGTGCCCTCGGTCATGGCCTTGTCGAGATCGTTCCAGGCGGCGATGCGCTTCGCCTTTTCGCGCGACAGGCGGGTTTCGCCGTAGCCGTCTTCGAGCATTTCGATGGCGACGCTGACATAGTCGCCCGGCTTGGCTTCGATTTCGCCGCGTTCATTCTTGAATTCTTCGACGGGGATGAAGCTTTCGGACTTGAGTCCGGCGTTCACGACCACATGGTTGTGGTCGACGCGCACGACTTCGGCGGTGATGACTTCACCTGCACGCATTTCCTGGCGTTCCAGGCTTTCGGCGAACAGGGCGGCAAAGCTTTCCATGCCGGCGGGAGATTGGGTGGAGGCTGCGAGGGACATAGTGATTAACCTAAAAGTGCAAGACGCAATGCAAATTACATGTTTCGATCATTTGCAAACAACTCGAACAACACACTGCGGTTGCAAGTTGAAAAACGCCAACGACACCGCCGAGAGCGGCGGCAACGATGGCACCAGGGATTCCAGAGCGTCCGTTGGAAGGCATTCCATGACTCAGACTCAGTGGGAACCGTGAAACCGCGCGAACAACAACACCCGGAACTTCAGACCTGCTTCAAGCCCGTGCCCGATACCAATCCAGCACTGCCTGAACCGCCAGCTCGATGCTCATTTGCGTCGTATCGAGCAGTTCCGCGTCCGCGCATTTCCGCAGGGGAGCGACACTGCGCGCGGCATCGCGCGCATCACGCTCCTGCAAGTCCTGCAAAAGGGTCGAAATATTAGCAGACATCCCTTTTTCGATCAACTGCTTATAGCGCCGACTGGCGCGCTCTTCGGCCGTTGCGGTCAGAAACACCTTGAGCGTGGCGTCCGGAAACACCACCGAGCCCATGTCGCGGCCATCGGCCACCAGACCCGGCGCCTGGCGATAGTCGCGCTGACGGGCCAGCAGCGCGGCGCGCACCGCCGGCAAGACGGCGACCTTGGAGGAACCCGCCGAGCATTCTTCCGTGCGGATCGCCCCGGTCGCGGGCGCGCCATCAAGCAGGATCTCGCCGCCCACGAAGGTCGCCGGCAGATTGGCCGCCAGCGCGGCGACGCGCGGCTCGTCATCGAGCGCCACGCCAGCGCGCAGCGCCGCGAGCGCCGTCAGCCGGTAGAGCGAACCGCTGTCGAGGTAATGGAAGCCCAGCGCCTCGGCCACCAACGCGGCCACCGTGCCCTTGCCCGAGGCCGAGGGTCCATCGATGGCGATGACGGGAATCGCAACCTTGCCTTCTGTCGTGCTCATCGCACCACCCTGTTGAAATACTGGAAGTACTCGGGAAACGTCTTGCCGACGCACTTCGGTTCATTGATGCGCACCGGAACCCCGCCCAGCGAAGCCAGCGAGAAGCACATGGCCATGCGGTGGTCGTCGTAGGTGTTGATTGCGGCGCGAGGCGTCAGTCGGCCGCCGGGCGGCGGCGTGACCTTGAGAAAGTCGGCGCCCTCCTCGGCCGTCGCGCCAAGCTTGCGCAGCTCGGTCGCCATCGCCGCGATGCGATCGGTTTCCTTGACGCGCCAGCTGGCGATGTTGCGCAGGGTGCACGGCCCGTCGGCGAACAGCGCCAGCACCGCCAGCGTCATCGCCGCATCGGGAATGTGGTTGAAATCGGCGTCGAAGGCGCGCAGCTTGCCCGCCTTCCCGGGTTGCGCTTCCGGAGCACGCGCCTCGATCCAGGTGTCGCCCATCGCGACCCGGGCGCCCATGGCCTGCAGCGCCTCGACGAAGCGCACGTCGCCCTGGATGCTGTCGCGGCCGACGCCCTCGACGCGCACCGGCCCGCCGCCGATCGCCCCGGCGGCGAGGAAATACGAGGCGCTCGACGCATCGCCCTCGACACGCAGGAGCCCCGGACTGCGGTAGCGCTGCCCCGCGCCTATCGTGAAGCGCGACCAGCCCTCGCGTTCCACCGCGATGCCGAAGCGTTGCAACAGGTTGAGGGTGATCTCGATATACGGCTTGGAAATCAGCTCGCCAATCACCTCCACCACCGCCGCCTTGCCGGCCAGCGGCAGCGCCAGCAGCAGCGCAGTGAGGAACTGCGACGAGACGTCGCCGCGCACGCGGATCGGTGCATCGAAACGCACGTTGCCGGGATGGATGTCGAGCGGCGGATAGCCGGCGTTGCCGAGATAGCGGATGTCCGTGCCGAGCGCGTTCAGCGCATCGACGAGATCGCCGATCGGCCGCTCGTGCATGCGCGGCACGCCGGACAGCTTGTAGTGCCCGCCGGACAAGGCGAGCAGCGCGGTCAGCGGGCGGAACGCCGTGCCGGCGTTGCCGAGGAACAGCTCGGCTTCGCGCACCGGCAGCGCGCCGCCACAACCGCTCACCTTCAGCGCATGCTCGCCGCAAGGCGTGGTCTGGACGCCGAGCTTCTGCAATCCATCGAGCATCACGCGGGTATCGTCGGAATCGAGCAGGTCGCGGATTTCGGTCGTGCCTTCGGCCACGGCGGCGAGCAGCAGGACGCGGTTGGAAATGCTCTTCGAGCCGGGCAGACGGACGCTGCCGGAAGCCGTCGAGGCGGCGGGGAGATCGAGAAATTCCATCATTGTCGTTCTAGATAGGTTCGTATCAGCTGATGCAGCCGGCCGCCGCCGAATCGGCCTTCGGCTCCCTGCCGGCGGCGATCAGCGCGCTGCGCCGCGCCACCACTTCGGCCAGCATCGACAGGGCGATCTCCGCCGGCGTGTGGCTGCCGATGGGAATGCCGGCTGGCGCCTGCAGACGGTCGATCTGCTCGGGCGTCAGGTCGAAGAGGCCCAGACGGATGCGCCGCTTGGCGCTGGTGCGCGGCGAGCCGAGCGCACCAATGTAGAAGGCGTCCGACTTCAACGCTTCGAGCAGCGCCATGTCGTCGACCTTGGGATCGTGCGCCGTCGTCATGACCGCCGTGCTCGAATCGATGCCCAGCGCGAGGATCGCGTCGTCGGGCATGCCTTCGAGCAGCACCGCATCGGGCACGTCCCACTGGGCGCGGTATTCAAGGCGCGGATCGGTGACATACACGCTGAAATCCAGCATCAGCGCCATCCGCGCCAGATAGCGCGCCAGATGGCCGGCGCCGACGATAACCAGGCGCCAGTTCGGGCCGAGGACGTTGCGCAGCACCTGGCCGTCGAAGCTGAACTTGTCATCGCGCCCGGCCTCGCTCACCGTGGCCACGCCGCTCGCCATGTCCAGGGTGCGCACGACGCGCCTGCGGTTACGGATTTCCTCGACGCTGCGCGCGATGCCTTGCGCATCGAGGATGGGCTCGATCGCCACCACCATGGTGCCGCCGCAGGGCAGGCCGAAACGCCGCGCCTCGTCGGCGGAGACGCCATACGACGTCGTGAAGGGTTGTTCCGGAAACTCGCGGTCGAGGCGTGAGACCAGATGCTCCTCAATGCAGCCACCGGACACCGAGCCAACGAAACGACCATCCTCCGCCACCGCCAGCAGCGACCCGACCGGCCGCGGCGCCGAGCCCCAAGTCTCGACCACTGTCACCAGCGCCACGCGAGAACCCTCGTTGAGCCAGACGAGCGAGGTTTCGAGAACGTAGAGATCAGAGGAATTCATGATTCATCGCAGAGTTTCATGAGGGAAAAGGCTGATGCCATGTCAACGTCCGGCCCATGGGTAAACCCGCCATTCTACTCTTTGATACCAGCGGCGTCGTGACGGGAAACACCTCACGCACAGGGCATGAGCGCAATTGGAAATAGCGCCTCTCCCCCAACGCTTTTGTTGCGGGAGAAGGTGAGGGAGGAAGCTGAATCAGCGGAACCGCGGCCGATGCCCCCTTCCCGTGCCAGGGAGAATGGAGCTTTCCGAGTCGCTCGCGACTTTCACGTAAATGGGCCGACTGAGAACCAGACTGTCGCAAGGCCGCTGCCAGTTCGTGATGGTCACCGATAGACAATGGGATTCAAGCGAGCCACTGCTGGCGAAACACACCACTGTCAGGATCAGCCATCCATGCGCTTCCTGGGTAGCACCTGAAAAAAATCAGGCGCGAAGCTCGGCGATGGCGCGCAATCCGTGCTGATAGTGGCCATCGAACTCCAGCGCCGCCCACGCCTTGGCCAGCTGTCGCGGGCGCAGACCCTCGACGCGTCTGGCGCGCTGCGGATCGGGCGTCGGTTGCCAGGTTGCCAGCAATTCGCCGACCGAGTCGGGCGCATTGCAGACCAGCAACATGTCGCAACCAGCCGCCCAGGCCGCCTCGGCGCGCGCGACGATGCCGCCCGCCACTCTGGCGCCTTCCATCGAAAGATCGTCGCTGAAAATCACGCCGTCGAAGGCAAACTCCTCGCGCAGCATTTTCAGCCAGCGCTTCGAAAAACCCGCCGGCTGGTCGTCGACACGGGGATAGATGACATGCGCCGGCATCACGCCCTCCAGCTTCAGGCAATGGTAGGGCTGCATGTCTTCGCTGAGTTCAGCAAGACTGCGCTCGTCGACCGGAATCGCCACGTGCGAATCGGCGGCGACATGACCATGACCGGGGAAGTGCTTGCCGCAGGCCGCCATGCCGGCGCGATGCAGGCCCTCGATCAGGGCGCCGGCCAGCTCGGCGACGCCATGCGGATCGCGATGAAAGGCGCGGTCGCCGATCACGCCGCTGCTGCCGTAATCGAGGTCGAGCACGGGCGCGAACGACAGATCGACGCCGCGCGCGCGCAATTCGCTGGCCAGCACATAGCCGATGTCGCGCGCCGCGGCCAGCGCGGCTTCGGGCTCGGTGTCCCACCACTCGCCGAGGCGGCGCATCGCCGGCAGCATCGTGAAGCCGTCGCGGAAGCGTTGTACACGCCCCCCTTCGTGATCGACGGCGATCGGCAGCGGCGGCGTGCGCAGGGCGTGGATGTCGGCGCACAGGCGCGTCAGCTGCTCGGGATTGGCGTAATTGCGCGAGAACAGGATCATGCCGCCGACCAACGGATGGCACAGGCGCTCGCGGTCGAGGTCGGTCAATTCGGCGCCGGCGATGTCGATCATCAGCGGGCCGAGGGGCAGGTTGCGGGGAAAACCGGTTTGACTCATCGTTGCTCCAGAATGACGAAGGCGATGACGGTGTCCTGTTCATCGCTGAGGGAAAGATGGGCGGTGAGACCACGCTCGGCGACATGGGCGGCGAGTTCGGCGGAGTACTCGAAGGATGGCTTGCCGAGGGCGTCATGCACCACGGCGATGGCCGGCAACAGCACCGGCGCACGCACGCCGGTGCCCAGCGCCTTGGCGAAGGCCTCCTTGGCGGCAAAGCGCTTGGCGAGGAAACGCGCCGGCAGGTGCGCCTGACGGCAGGCCTCGCGCTCGCCGGGCGCCAGCAGGCGGGTCAGGGCGCGTTCGCCGTGACGGCGGTACATCTCGTCGAGACGCGCCACGCTGACGATGTCGGTGCCGATGCCGTAGATCACGTCGTTAAGCGCCTGGCCCCGTCAGAGCCGTCTTGCGGGCTTCGCTCATCACGCGCTTCATTTCGCGGATGGCGTTTTCCCAGCCCATGAAGATCGCATCGGCGACCAGGGCATGGCCGATGTTCAACTCGGCGATCTGCGGAATCGCGGCAATTTCGGCGACGTTGCCGAAATGCAGGCCGTGGCCGGCATTCACTTTCAGACCGATGCGCTG
Source organism: uncultured Rhodocyclaceae bacterium (assembly GCA_964500425.1). Classification (GTDB taxonomy): domain Bacteria; phylum Pseudomonadota; class Gammaproteobacteria; order Burkholderiales; family Rhodocyclaceae; genus Sterolibacterium. The sequence continues at coordinate 5,114 of CAZCPD010000094.1, read as the reverse complement.
GCCATGCGCAGCAGCCTGGACGATGCGCTGCAGTTCATGCTGCTGCTCGTGCGCCGTCGTCGCGTCGGCATAACGGCCGGTGTGCAGCTCGACCACTGGCGCGCCGGCGGCGCGGGCGGCATCGAGCTGCGCCGGATCGGGGTCGATGAACAGCGAGACGCGGCTGCCGGCTGCCTTGAGGCGCGCGCAGGCGGCCGTCACCTCGGCCAGATGACCGCACACGTCGAGGCCGCCCTCGGTGGTCAGCTCCTCGCGCTTCTCCGGCACCAGGCAAACATCGTGCGGCTTGATGCGGCAGGCGAAGGCGAGCATTTCCTCGGTGATCGCCGCTTCGAGATTCATGCGCGTCGTCAGCCGCTCGCGCAGGATTTCGACATCGCGGTCCTGGATGTGCCGCCGGTCCTCGCGCAGATGCAGGGTGATCGCGTCGGCGCCGCAGGCCTCGGCGAGCAGCGCCGCGCGCACCGGATCGGGGTAGGGGGTGCCGCGCGCCTGGCGCAGCGTGGCGACGTGGTCGATATTCACGCCGAGATCGAGGGTTGAAGGGGTGGCACTCACCATGCGCGCTTCGCTTTCCATGTCGTTCGAGGTTGATCGTGATTGATCGTGATTGATCGTGATTG
>CAZCPD010000094.1:0-4391 GCA_964500425.1 uncultured Rhodocyclaceae bacterium | reverse complement strand
TTGATCGTGATTGATCGTGATTGATCGTGATTGCCCGGGCATTGCCGACGCCCGATACAGCCGCCTATTTTCGCACGCCAGCCACGCCTTGCGCGCAGGCAAGCATCCTGCACCAGCCGCCTTTGGTCGATTGCCGGTAGTATCGTGCCCCACTTCCATCCGATCGTGAAAAGGGATGCATCGCCATGAGAGTCATCGTGCAACGCGTCAGCGAAGCGGCCGTCCGCGTCGACGGGTGCATCACCGGCCAGATCGATCGGGGCCTGCTGGTGCTCGCCGGCTTCGAGGCGGCGGACGACACCGCCGATCTCGAATGGATGACCCAGAAGCTGCTGCGCCTGCGCATCTTCGCCGATGAAGCCGCGGTCATGAACCGCAGCGTGTGCGATATCGGCGGGCAGATTCTGGCCGTCTCGCAATTCACCCTGTATGCCTCGACGCGCAAGGGCAATCGTCCATCCTGGCAGCGCGCCGCGCCCGCGCCTGTCTCGCAGCCGCTGTTCGATCGCTTCGTCGCGCTGCTTGCCGATGGACTGGGAAAGCCCGTACCCACCGGCATCTTCGGCGCCGACATGAAGGTCAGTCTGGTCAATGACGGCCCGGTCACCCTGGTCATCGACTCCAGGAATCCTGAGTGACGCCTTCCGGCGGGGTAAGCCCGACAGGCTGCTAGAGCTCCTGCAGCTCCACGAACACCCGCCGCGACTGCAAGGCTTGCCCGGACAAGTGGTGGTTGATCAGCATGCGCATCAGCTGTTTCGCCTCGACCAGCGTGCGCGGGTCAGAGTAATCGTCGCGCGCCAGATCGAGCAGTGTCTTGCCGCGTAGCGTCTGAACCGGGGCCTGCGCCGGAAGCGCTTCGCCGGGGCCGCTGTTCTCCTCCGCCGCGCTCAGCGCCACCGGGCCGCGCTCGATGCGGTAGTGATAGAGATGCCCTGCCTCCAGCGGCGCGCCGCTCAGCGCATCGCGCTCAAGCAGCAGACCGTAGCCGAGCTCGCCGAGCAGGTTCTTCTCGAACTGGCGCAGGCGCGCCGGCGCGCCGAGACCTCGGGGCGCCGGCGCTGCACGATTCCCCGCCCCGCCCTGTTCCTCGGCCAGTTGCTGCAAGGTTTGCGCATAACAGTCGAACAGGGTTGGGTGCGCGTCGTCGCGCGGAAGCAGCTTGAGCAGCAATTCGTTGAGATAGTAGCCAAGCATCAGCGCCGTGCCGCCGAGCAAGGGCATGCCGCCCACCCACTCGGCCTTGGCCAGCGTGCGCACCTCGCCGCCGCCGAACCAGCCGAGCTCAAGCGGCTGGAAGGCCTGCAACACGCCGCGCAGCGCCGAGCGCGGCCGCCGCGCGCCGCGCGCAAGCAGCGGCAGGCGGCCGTGCTCGCGCGAGAAGATGTCGAGGATCAGGCTGGTTTCGCTATAGGGATAGCTGTGCAGGATGTAGGCGAGCTGCCCATCGATGCGTTGTTTGCCGCCGCTCATGAGTCCCGCCCCGAGCCAGTCGCGTCACTCGTAGCCGAGACTCTTCAGCGCGCGCTCGTCGTCGGCCCAGCCGCTCTTCACCTTGACCCAGGTTTCCAGATAGACCTTGCCGCCGAACAGCTGCTCCATGTCGCGACGCGCGTCGGTCGACATCGCCTTGAGCTTTTCGCCGCCCTTGCCGATGACGATCGACTTGTGCTGCGCCTTGTCGACGATGATGGCGGCGAAGATGCGACGCAGGTCGCCGATCTGTTCGAAGCGTTCGATCTCGACGGCCATGCCGTAGGGCAGTTCGTCACCGAGGTTGCGGAACAGTTTCTCGCGCAGCAACTCGGCGGCGAGGAAACGTTCGCTGCGATCGGTGATCTCGTCTTCCTCGAAGAACGGCGGCTGCTCCGGCAGGTAGCCGGCCGCCGTCTTCAGCAACTCCTCGGCGCCCTTGCCGGTCATCGCCGAAAGCGGCACGATTTCGGCGAAGGGGTATTCATCCTTGACCTCGGCAATGAAGGGCAGCAGCCTGCCCTTCTCGGCGAGCTGGTCGACCTTGTTGATCACCAGCAGTACCGGTCGCTCGGGGGGCAACAGCTTGAAGATGGCGCGATCGGCGGGACCGCAGCGGCCGGCCTCGACGACGCAGAGGATCACGTCGACCTCCGCCAGCGTCTGCGTCACGCTGCGGTTCATGGCGCGATTCAGCGCCCCGGCATGGCGCGTCTGGAAACCCGGCGTATCGACGAAAACGAACTGGCAGCCGTCCGTCGTCAGGATGCCGGTGACACGATGGCGCGTGGTCTGCGGCTTCTTCGACGTGATGCTGATCTTCTGGCCGACGAGCTTGTTGAGCAGCGTCGACTTGCCGACGTTGGGCTGACCGACGATGGCCAGGGTGCCACAGCGAAATTCATTGCTCATCTGATGCTCCACCCGAATGAAGCGACTTGCCGCCGATCATCCGGCAGACCTGCTGCGCGGCATCCTGTTCGGCAGCGCGCCGACTGGCGCCGGTGCCGCGCACGCAGATATCGAGTTCCGGGACGCGGCATTCGACCTCGAACTCCTGCAGATGCGCCTCGCCGCGTGTCGCCATCAGCGCGTATTGCGGTAGCGCCATACGGCGCCCCTGGAGCACTTCCTGCAACGCTGTCTTTGGATCCTTGCCCGCCTGACGCGGGTCGATCGCGGCGAACTGGCCATCGTAGAGACGGAGGATGACGCCGCGCGCGGCATCGAACCCGGCATCAAGATAGATCGCGCCAAGCAGCGCCTCGAAGGCATCGGCGAGGATCGAGGGACGCCGGAAGCCGCCGCTCTTCAGTTCGCCTTCGCCGAGACGCAGGTACTCGCCGAGGGCCAGCGCCTGTGCAATCACGAACAGGGTTTCCTGGCGAACCAGACTGGCGCGCAGGCGCGACAGCTCGCCTTCGCGCAGCGACGGGAACAGCTCGAAGAGCCGCGCCGCAACCACGCAGTTGAGCACGCTGTCGCCGAGAAATTCGATGCGCTCATTGTGGGGCGCGCCGTGGCTGCGGTGGGTCAGCGCCTGCTGGAGCAGCTCACGGCGGGAGAAGGCGTGGCCGAGCGCACGTTGCAGGCGCTCCAGCCTTTCGGTCTGCATCGACTACTTTCCAGCGCTCCCGGAGCTGCTACCTTCATAGTCGATCATCAGGCTGACGTTGGCAAACAGCGGGATCCGTTTCGAATACGCAAAGGAGATGACGACTTCGCCACTATCCTTGCTGACGTCGAGATCCTCCGGCTTGACTTCGCTTTCGCCCGAGACCTGAATCCGCCTGAGATAGGCATTGCGGATCTGAGGCACACCAGCCCCCTGCAGGGCCGGATCGGACGCGGTCGCCTTGATGTTGCTCAGCGTCGTTTGATACTCGATGATACTCGGTGTGACCTTCATCCCCAGCAACGCCACGAATATCAGCAGCATGCTGATAAAGATCAATCCAACCAGGGAAATGCCCTTCTGCTTGTACATCAATCGTTTCATGGGGGGTTCTCCGCTCTGTTGTTCAATTCGACGTTATATGCGAAATCAATTTATTTGAAAGGACCAATCCGTTTCAGGTCGCTGAAATTGAACCAGACGAAGAACGCCCGGCCGACGATGTTCTCGTCCGGAACGAATCCCCAGAAACGGCTGTCACGCGAATTGTCCCGGTTGTCGCCCATCATGAAGTAATGCCCCGGCGGCACCTCGCAGACGACGCCCGACGCATTGTAATGACAATTGTCACGGAATGGGAACTGGGCAACCTGCCTGATGAACGGCGGAACCTCGGGTTCTATGAGTATCTCATGCTCGACGCTGCCCAGCTTTTCGGCATAGCGCGGTGTATAGATCAGCCGATCCTTGTCGAGAAAATCCTCGCGCGCGAGCGTCGGCACTTCCTCACCGTTGATGCTCAGGCGCTTGTCGAGATAGGCAACCTTGTCCCCCGGCAAGCCGACGACACGCTTGATGTAATCCAGAGAGGGGTCCTCCGGATAACGAAACACCATCACGTCGCCGCGCTGCGGGCTGCCCACCTCGATCACCTTCTTGTTGAGCACCGGCAAACGCACGCCATAGGCATATTTATTGACCAGAATGAAGTCACCCACCAGCAGTGTCGGGATCATCGAGCCGGAGGGTATCTTGAAGGGCTCGACCAAGAAGGAGCGCAAGCCGAACACCACCAGGATCACCGGGAAGAAGCTGGCGCCGTACTCGACCCACCAGGGATCCCTGGCATCGGCGGGGCGCCGCTTCTTCAGCCAGAAATGGTCGAGAAACCAGATCGCGCCAGTCACCACCAGCAACACGAAGAGTATCAGGGCGAAATTCATGAGCCAGCTTGCCTTCTTGGATTCAATGAGCGCCTTGAAAGGCTATTTATCGCCGACGCGCAGCACGGCCAGGAATGCCT
>CAZCPD010000093.1:0-11118 GCA_964500425.1 uncultured Rhodocyclaceae bacterium | reverse complement strand
GTGAGGGAAACGGACATGACTTTCATGCTTTGCGGCGAGTTCTTCACAGTCATGTCCGTTAGCGCAGCGTCCGTCTCGCGATGGCGGCCTCCGGAAACGGCATCGCCCGGAGAGCGAGCATCCATGCGCCTTTCAGGCTGATGGCCGTGAAGAATGAGCATTGGCGCGGCTCTCCGGCTAGTGTTGCGTCCGGATCCCTGCACTTACTGCGCTTACAACGGTTACGTTGCTTGCCCCATTCGTCACCGTGCAAACCCCTGCGCGCTGTCCTGCGGCATGATATGCGACTAGAATCATCCGGCTGACGTATCCCTCCCGTTCATCGAGAAGAGTTGCCGATCATGAAACCGATCCTCCTTACGCGCGGCGCCCTGCGGGGCGCATTGATCCTCGCTGCGATTGCGATCTCCGGCATCGCGGCGTCTCAGGCGGCGACGCTGACGCATTTCACGCCGCAGGGCGAGATCCTGCAGGTCAATCAGGTCACCGCGCAGTTCGATGCGCCGGTGCGGCCGCTCGGTGATCTCGCCGGTCCGCCGCCCTTGACCTTCGTTTGCGGCGGCGCCGGCGCAGTGACGGGCAAGTCGCGCTGGGTCGATGTGCGCACCTGGGCCGTGGAGTTCGGCCAGATGCTGCCGGCCGGCGTGAGCTGCGAATTCAAGGCGGTGAGCGGCCTCAAGGATGCCGCCCGCAAGCCGCTCGTCATGGCGCCGACGTACCGCTTCAATACCGGCGGCCCCTGGGCGACGCATGTTTCGACACTTCACGGCGGCAATCATGCGATCGACGAGGAAGCGGTTTTCGTCGTGCAAACGGCTGGCGATCTCGATTTCTCGACGGTCGAGAAGCATGCCTGGTGCCAGGCCACAGGCATACCGGAAGCGATTCCCGTAACGTTGTTGACGCCGGCCGAACTGAAGAAGCTGGCCGAGGCGGGCTTTCATGGCGGAGCTCAGGCACTGCCACGCACGGCCATGCTGCGTTGCGCGCGGCGCCTGCCGAACGGCGCCGGGGTCGTCCTGCATTGGAGCGCCGGCATCAAGGGTAGCAGCGGACTGGCGACCTCGAAATCGTCGCAGCACAAGTTCCAAGTACGCGCCGAGTTCAGTGTGACGGTCAGCTGCCAGCGCGAGAACGCCAGGGCGGGCTGTCATCCGTTCTCGAACATTCCGCTGCGCTTCACGGCGCCGGTGATGCGGGCGGACGCCGAGAAGCTGCGCCTGGTCGGACCGCGGGGGCGCGAGTGGAAGCCGGATGTGCTCGGTTATTCCGATGGCGAGGGCGATGGCGGCGATGCGCAAGCCGAGTTCGTCAACCACGTCGAGTTCAAGGGGCCGTTCCCCGCCGATACTCAGTTCCGTCTCAAGGCGCCGGCGCGGATTCGCGACGATGCCGGGCGGCCGCTGGACAACCGCGACCGACTCGCCGCAGTGGTGCTGAAGACGGCCGAGTATCCGCCGTTGCTCAAGTTCGCCGCCGACTTCGGCATCGTCGAGTACAAGGCCGGCGGCTTGCTGCCGGTGACGCTGCGCAACCTCGATGCCTTGCCGGGCGAGGCCGATCTGAAGACGCCCGACGGCGCGCCGCCGGGCACGGCGGCGCGGCTGCGCGTGCGACACGCAACCAGCGACGAAGAGGTGTTCACCCTGTTCCGGATCATGGCGACGCTGGGCCACGATAACCGCGACCTTAACCGCGACCGGCGCTCGCTGAGCATTCTCCAGGGTGACCAGAACGCGAAGACCTGGCTGCTACCCAAGCCGCATGGGGCGAAGCCGATGGAGGTGGTCGGCATACCGCTGGGCGAGCCTGGCTACTACGTCGTCGAGGCCGAGTCGGCGACGCTCGGCCGCAGCCTCATCGAGCGCGGCGACCCGATGTTCGTGCATGGCGCCGCGTTGAACACCAACCTGGCCGTGCATTTCAAGAAGGGCGAAGAGAACCAGCTGGTCTGGGTGACCGCGCTCGATACCGGCAAGCCGGTGGCCGGCGCGCGCGTTTCGATCCGCGATTGCCAGGGCATGCAGCTCGCCTTCGGCAAGACCGGCGAAGATGGAACGATGGCGGTCAAGCGCCGCCTTCCCGAGCAGCCGCGCAACTGCACGCCGGGCATCTGGAGCTATTACGTTTCGGCGCGCGCCCGTGTCGACGGCGCCAGCGGCGTCGAGGATTTCTCCTTCGTGCTTTCGGAGTGGCAGAACGGTATCGAGCCCTGGCGCTTCCAGCTGCCCTGGGGTTCGGGCGCATTGCCGGACATCCTGACGCACACGATCTTCGACCGGCCGCTGTTCCGCGCCGGAGAGACTGTGCACATGAAGCATGTCGCGCGCCGCCATACCACGACCGGCTTCGGCTGGGCGCCGCGCGAGCGGTTGCCCGAGAAGGCGGTGATTCAGCTCGAGGACTCGGACATCCGCTATGAGTTGCCGCTGACCTGGAAGGGCGGCAGCGCCGAATCGACCTGGACGATTCCGGCCGACGCCAAGCTGGGCAAGTACTGGGTGAGCTTCGCGCGCGCCAACGATCGCGCCGAACGCGTCCAGGGCGGCTGGAGCGACGAGGAAAGCGATGGCGAAGGGGCTGGCGATGGCGAGGGTTGGTGGCCGCCTTCACGCTTCTGGCGCGGCGGCAGTTTCCGTGTCGGCGAGTTCCGCCTTCCGGTGCTCAAGGGCCAGGTCGCGGCGACGCAGCCGGTGGCCTTCGGTCGCCAGCTGGAGGTGGATCTGACGCTGGCCTATCTCGCCGGCGGCGCGGCGAGCGGCGAAAAAGTCCGAGTGCGCAGCGAACTGACGCCGCTTCACGGTGACCAGGGCGCGCTGCCCGAAGCGTTGGCGGGCTTCGTCTTCAACACGCTGCCGGTCGATGCCGCGCGCATGAGCAGCGGCGGTTGGCATTCCGACACGCCCGCGCCGGTGGTGTTCGACGACCAGCGCGACGTGGCGCTCGATGCGGCTGGCGGCCGGCGCGTCGTCGTGAAAAACGTTCCGCAGTGGACGATGGCGGGACTGCTGCGCACGGAGATGGAGTACACCGATCCCTCCGGTGAAATCCATACGGCATCGGCGACGACACGCTGGCTGCCCGCCGCGGTGCAGGTCGGCATCGCCGTCGAGGGCGCCTGGCGCAGCGCGACGCCTGACAAGCCGGCCGCATCCGGCAAGGTTCGGGTGGCGACGCTCGACGCCGCCTGGAAGCCGCGCCCGGACAGCGCCTATCGCGTCATGGCCTGGCAGATCAAGACGCTGGTGCATCGCAAGCGTCTGATCGGCGGCATGTATTCCTACGATACGCAGCACGTGGCGACGCCGCTCGGCGAGGTGTGCGCCGGCAGAACCGATGCGCGCGGTCTGGCGGAATGCGCGCTCAAACTGCCGCCGCGCGAGCAGGGCGTCGATTCGATGCAGGTGGTGCTGGAGGTCGTCGCCCGCGACGCCGAGCAGCGCCAGAGCCAGGCCGCCACGGCGCTCTGGCTGAGCGCCTACGAGGGCTACGGCGAAGGCGATGACGAGGGGCGCTGGTTCGAGCAGGGCGATTCCGATCGCATCGACGTGACGCCGGAGCGCAAACAGTACGAACCCGGCGAGACGGCGCGCTTCACCGTGCAGATGCCGTTCCGCCAGGCCACCGCACTGGTCAGCGTCGAGCGCGAAGGCGTGCTCGATCGTTTCGTCATGCCGCTGGAAGCCCGCGATCCGACGTTCACGCTGCCGATCAAATCCCACTACGGACCCAACGTGTATGTCTCGGTGCTCGTCGTGCGCGGCCGCATCGGCGACGTTCAGCCGACGGCGCTGGTCGATCTCGGCAAGCCGGCCTACAAGCTGGGCATCGCCGAAATCGCGGTGGGGCGCAAGGGCTACGAGCTCAAGGTGGCGGTCGAACCGCAGCAACCGGTGTATCGCACGCGCGAGGAGGCGAGCGTCAAGGTGCGCGTCACGCGGCCCGACGGCACGCCGGCGAAGGGCGGCGCGGGCGGTGAGTTCGCGCTGGCGGTAGTCGACGAGGCGCTGCTTGAACTTGCGCCGAACAAGTCGTGGGAACTGCTTACGCGCTTCATGGCGCGTCGCGGTTATGCGGTGGCCACGTCCACCGCGCAATCCCGGGTTGTCGGCAAGCGCCATTTCGGTCTCAAGGCCGTGCCGTCGGGCGGCGGCGGCGGACGTCAGCCGACGCGCGAGTTGTTCGATACCCTGATCAAGTGGCAGGCGCGCGTCTTGCTCGACGACAACGGCGAAGCGACGGTCAAGCTGCCGCTCAACGACAGCCTGACGAGGATTCGCGTCGTCGCCGTGGCGCAGCAGGGGGCGAACCTGTTCGGCCTCGGCATGGCGAGCTTCCGCACCACCAAGGATGTGCAGCTCTTCTCCGGTCTGCCGCCCGTGGTGCGCGATGCCGACCGTTTTCGCGCCGGCTTCACCGTGCGCAACCTGACCGGCGCCGCGAGCGACTTCGACGTCGCCGCCAGCGTGAACGCCCTGGTCGATGGCAAGAGCACGCCGCTGCCGGCGTTGCCGCGGCAAACGCTGCATCTCGCCGCCGGCGAAGGTCGCGAGGTCGCCTGGAGCGTCGCCGTCCCGGGGGCGGCGACGCGTCTGGACTGGCGCGCGGAGGCGCGCACACGCCAGGGCGGAGCCGAGGGCGGGAGCGGCAACGGCAACGGCAACGGCAGCGGCAGCAGTGACGCGCTCAAGGCGCAGCAGAAGGTGCTGCCCTCGACGCCGGTCACGGTGCAGGCGGCGACGCTGGAGCAGCTCGACCGCAATCTGTCGATTCCCGTGCAGCGTCCGCGCGACGCGCTGCCGGGGCGCGGCAGCATCGACGTCTTCCTGAAACCGACGCTGGGTGCGTCGAGCGCCGGCGTGCATGCGTGGATGGAGGCGTATCCCTACATGTGCCTGGAGCAGCAGTTGTCACGCGCGCTGGCGACGGGCAACCAGCCGCGCTGGGATCAGGTGCAGACGTTGATGTCGTCCTATCTCGACAACAATGGTCTGGCCGCCTACTTCAAGAATCCGAAGTCCAATTCCGGTTCGCCGGCGCTGACCGCCTACATCCTCAACTCGGCGCACCTCGCCGGCTACCCCGTGCCCGAAGCGGCGCGCGAGCCGATGCTGCAAGGCTTGCAGCGCTTCGTCGAAGGCCGCATTGTCTTCGATGAGCGCTACTGGGCGCCGCGCGACGATCTGCCGATCCGCAAGCTCAAGGCGCTCGAAGCCCTCGCGCGTCATGGCCGCGCCACGCCGCAGCTGCTGGCGAGCGTGTCGATCACGCCGGGCGTGTGGCCGACCAGCGGCGTTGTTTCGTGGCTGGCGATCCTGCAACTCATGCCCGATCTGCCAAACCGCGCGACGCTGATCAATGAGGCCGAGGCTCAGATTCGCGCGCGCATGGTGAAGTCGGGCACGCTCACGCAGTTCGCCCGCGAGCGTGATGACTACTGGTGGTGGCTGATGGATTCGCCCGACGGCACGGCGGCGCGCGCCATCGCCACGCTGATGGATCTGCCGGGCTGGCGCGACGAGATTCCGCGCCTGGTGCGCGGCGTGCTGTCGCGCCAGCATGCGGGACATTGGGATACCACCACGGCGAATGCCTGGGGCGTGCTCATGCTCGACAAGTTCCGCCGCCAGTACGAGGCGGCGACGGTGACGGGCGTCACCGAAGTCAATGTCGGCGGCGTCGGCGGCAACGCCGAGCAGCGCTTCGACTGGGCGACGCGGCCGGCGCAGGAAACGGACTTGAAATCCGCGCAGGCCACCGTCCAGACGGCAGGGCGGGCGCTGCCGCCGGTCGGCTCGGCCTGGCGCGACGCCGGCCATCGCCTGCGCTTCGACTGGCCGGCCGGTGCGGGCGGCAGCAAGGCTGTGGTGGTCGCCCGCCATCAGGGTGACGGCAAGCCCTGGGTGACGGTGCAGGCACGCGCGGCGCGGCCGCTGCTGGCGCCGCAGTATGCCGGCTTCGAGGTGCGCAAGGAGATCGTGCCCATCGACCGCAAGCGCAAGGACCGCTGGAGCAAGGGCGACGTCGTCGAAGTGCGCCTGAGCGTGACGGCGCCGACGGCGTGGACCTGGGTGGTCATCGACGATCCGGTGCCAACGGGCGCCACCATCCTCGGCAGCGGTCTCGGCCGCGAATCGGCGCTGGCGACCGGCGGCGCGAAGGGATCGGCGCGTCAATGGTGGTGGCAGGAGCCGCTGCATGTCGAGCGCGCCTTTGACGCCTATCGTGCTTATTACGAGTATTTCCGCGGTTCGGCGCAGGATCCGGTGAAGCTCGTTTATCGCATGCGGCTTAACAACGCCGGCGATTTCGTCTTGCCTGCCACGCATGTCGAAGCCATGTATGCACCGGAAAACTTCGGTGAAGTGCCGAATGGCGCCTGGTCGGTGGCTGAGTGAGCGGTTGTGAGCAATCCACCTCGGCCGCGTCTCCCCCGATGACTCCTGCCGCTGACTTGCCGTGGGAGCGGCCTCGCGGCCGCGAATCGCTCGGCGCGCACGGTCACCATTCGCGGTCGGGAGACCGCTCCCACGGGAACGCTCGCGACCTGCCGGCGCTCGCGACGGTTTTTTCAGAGCCTCCGGGGTGGTGGTGCGCGGGATGAACTGGATGAGCCGGGGGCGGTTCGTCCTGGCCGGCCTTGCCTGCGCAGGACTGGCTGGGCTGCCCGCGCCGTCGGCGCGAGCAGCCGAGGCCGTGCTTCCTTCGTTCGAGTCCGTCCGCGCGGCCTATCGGCCATCGGACTGGCTGGTCACCGATCGCAATGACATCGTCCTGCAACGCGTGCGCCGCGAACCGCGCGTGCGAAGGCTCGGCTGGGCGCCGCTCGTCGCGCTGGCGCCGACGCTGGAGGCGGCATTGCTGGCCGCCGAGGACAAGCGTTTCCATGAGCACGCGGGCGTCGACTGGCTGGCCGCCGCGCGCGCCGCGCTGGACAAGGTCGCGGCGCAGTCGGCTGCGACGGGCGGGCGCGGCGCTTCGACGTTGACGATGCAGCTCGCCGCCTTGCTCGATCCCGCCTTGCGCCCGGCGCCCCGGCAGCGGCGCGATGTCGCGCAGAAATGGGATCAGGCGGCGGCGGCCATGCAGCTCGAACGCCGCTGGAGCAAGGCGCAGATCCTCGAAGCCTATGTGAATCTCGTGCCCTTGCGCGGCGAGACGGTCGGCATCGCGGCCGCCAGCGAGTTCTGGTTCGGCAAGGCGCCCGACGGGGTGGATCTCGCCGAAGCCGCACTGCTCGCGGCGCTGATCCGCCAGCCGCAGGCGAAGCCGGCGCGCGTCGGCGAGCGCGCCTGCGCGATCGTCGCGGCTTTGCCAGTGTCGGCCTTGCCGGGGATCTTGCGGCCCGATTGTGCTTCGATCAAGGCGCGCGCGCGGACGAGCCTCTTCGCCCCCGACGCCGGTCGCTGGCGCGAGCCGCTGGCGCCGCATCTGGCCAGACGCGCGCTGGCCGAGCGGGATGCCGCGGCCGATCCTGTCATGCCGACAGCTTTGCCGGCAACGCCCGCGTCCGGTTATGGCCAAGGCCATGGCGGTGGCCGCGAACCGCGTCTGCGCACGACGCTCGACGCGCGCCTCCAGTCTTTCGCGCAGGGGCGCCTGACGCAGCACTTGCGCGAGCTTGCCGGCCGCAATGTCGAGGACAGCGCGCTGGTGGTGCTTGACAATGCCAGCGGCGAAGTGCTCGCCTGGGTCGGCTCCAGCGGCGAGCTTTCCGACGCGGCGCAGGTCGATGGCGTGACCGCCTTGCGCCAGGCTGGCTCGACGCTCAAGCCTTTCCTTTACGGGCTGGCGATCGAACGGCGGCTGCTGACGGCGGCGAGCCTCGTCGATGACTCGCCGCTGGCCCTGACCGCCGAAAACGGCGCCTACATTCCGCAGAACTATGACCGGCGTTTTCAGGGCATGGTGTCGGTGCGCACCGCGCTGGCGTCCAGCCTGAACATCCCGGCCGTGCGCACGCTGCTGCTGACCGGTCCGGATGACTTTCATGCGCTGTTGCGCCGCGCCGGTTTCGTCACCCTGACCGAGCCGGCCGACTACTATGGCCTGGCTTTGGCGCTGGGCGGCGCCGAGGTGCGTCTGCTCGATCTGGCGAATGCCTACCGGGCGCTGGCCAACGGCGGCCGCTGGTCGCCCGTGGCGCCGCTCGTGCTTCCTCCGGCCGGCGGCGCGGCGCCCGCCGGGCAGGGGCGGCGGTTGTTTTCGCCGGCGACGGCCTGGATCCTCGGCGACATTCTTTCCGACCGCGGCGCGCGGGCGCCGACCTTCGGCCTCGAAAACGCGCTGGCGACGCGCGTCTGGTCAGCGGTCAAGACGGGCACCAGCAAGGACATGCGCGACAACTGGGCGGTCGGCTACACGGCGCGCTACACGGTGGCGGTGTGGGTCGGAAATTTTTCCGGCATGCCGATGTGGAATGTCTCCGGCGTGCACGGTGCGGCGCCGCTGTGGCGTGACATCGTGCATTTCCTGCATGAGCATGCGCCGGGCGCGCAGCCATCGGCACCCCCCGGCATCGAGGCCGTGCATGTCGAGTTCGCCGACATCGCCGAAGCGTCGCGCCGCGAATGGTTTCTGCCGGGCACGGCGACGCCGCGCGTGACACTTGCTGACCGCCGCGGCGCTTGGGCGGAGCCTTCCAGCGGCGATGCGCATCCGCCAGGCATCCTCTACCCGGCGGATGGACTGATCGTCGCGCTGGACCCGGACATCCCCGCCAGCATTGAGCGCATTCCGTTGCGCATGACGACCGAGCGCAGCGGTTATTTCTGGTCTCTCGAACGCCAGTCCGGGAGGGAGGGCCGCTGCCTGCAGACGATTGCCGTGCCGCTGGGCGGTGCGCCTGCCGAGTGGGCGCCAGCGCCTGGCGACTGGCGCGTGACGCTGCGCGTCTCGACGACGCGCGAGGCGGTTGCCGAAACGCACATTCATGTGCGCGGCGGCGAGCGGCGCGCGGTGGTCTGCGATGGGTTGTCCGACGATGCGAGGGCGTTGGCAGCGGAGTGACGGCGGAGCGGCTCCAGCAGCGGCCTCAGCCCGTTGTGATCCATCTCCTGCATCAACGCCAGCAGGCGGCCGATCTCGCCCTTCGGAAAGCCTTCCCGCGCGAACCAGTTCAGATAGTTGCCGGGCAGGTCGGCGATGATGCGGCCCTTGTACTTGCCGAAGGGCATGGTGCGGGTGACGAGGAGTTCGAGGAGTTCGGGTTGCATGTGATGATTATGGCGGAGCGTGCGTCAGCACGACTAAAGGACATGACTATGGAAAAAAACGCCCCGAAGCATGAAAGTCGTGTCCGTTTTCCTCACCCCTCTCCCTCTCCCGCGAGAGCCCCCTGCGCCAGCCCCGGGCGGGCGACTTCGCAAACTCGCCTTCGGCTCAGACAGCGAAGCCGCACTTCCCCGCCCGTGGCCGGCTACGCTCGGCGGGGCAGAGGGAAAAGGGTTCGTGCATTCTCGATGTGTTAATGCAAGACCTGACACTCAAATTTGCTCACTCAAATTTGCTCAAATTTGTTCCGGTTTCATCGCGCAGCGTCCCCTAAGCGGCGTCGAAGCTCTTCCACTGGAAGTGCGTTGGATATATCGGAGTGAATCATAAGGTGGCAATTCGCACACACGACAGCGACGTCTTCTATGCCATTTACTTTCGGCTCGTCCGCGAGCGCAAGCTGCTGACGGTGGTGCACCTGAAGAACGCGCTCGCCTAAGCCTCCCAATAGTTTGGAGTAGTCGGTGCCGCAGGCTTCGCACACTCCTTTTGCGTTTTTCAAGGCAGCACGGCGGAGTGTATTGCTTCGAGTCCGTGCCGTGACAGTAATTTCCCGCGCAATCCCTTCGACAGCCCGCGCGACTTCCTTGGCTGAAATTGGAGCGTATGAGATTGTTTCAGTACGAACGGTGGTTGGCGGCTGATCGAGACATTGAGCACAAAATACAACTTCAATCCCTTGCGCATCAGCCCAAGAAAGCAATTCAACTTGATCTGTGGAACAGACCTTCCGTTTCTTCGTTAAAGAAACTGGCGGTTCAGAACCTGTACCAAATAAGCCATCCCAGTTCACGTCCGATCTGGCACGGCAATGCGAAGTGTGAAGCCGAGCACGGCGGCTGTCTTTGAACGCAAGAAAGAAACCATTATCGTAATGTGTGATCCTCCACTGCCGAAATTCATTGTGAAGAGTTTGGCCCTTCTTGTCCTGGAACTCGACGATCATCCTAACTCCTTAATCTGGCGATAGAAAACCGGGCCAGACCACGATGATCCATCCCAATAATCATCCCGCCGCCACCGCCCGGCATCTTACGCCACAATGCCGATGTATTGAGCCCGCGAAACCCGTCATCCAGCCGGCGCGACCGTTTCCCAACGTTCTCGCCACGGCCAAGTCCTTGACGCATCCGCTTCGCGCGCTGCGCCCAGCCCCACAACAGTTCCCATCCCGCCCATCCCTGGCCTGGAACCCGCACCAGTGCTTGATCCTGGCGATGCCACCGCCAGGATCAAGCACTGGTGCGGCTCTCCGGCCTGCCTGTCATGGTTGTGCGGAGTTTGCCATGCGCACCGGTATCCGCCGTGCCCCGAACGGTTCGCCATAGGGGCCGAAGCGGCCGGCGATGGCGTGGCCGCAGTGCTGGCAGTGGCCGCTGGCGTCGAGTTCATAGCTGAGGATTTCGTACCAGTCGCGCACGATCACCGGCTTCTTGCAGCCGGGGCAGCAGGTGGTGTCGCCGTCCTTGTCGTGCACGTTGCCCGTGTAGACGTAGTTGAGGCCGGCCTCCATGGCGATGCGGCGCGCTCGCGTCAGCGTCGCGGGCGGCGTCGGCGGGGCGTCGAGCAGCTTGTAGTCGGGATGGAAGGCGGAGAAGTGCAGCGGCACGTCGGGGCCGAGTTCCTTCGCCACCCAGGCGGCGAGCGCCTTGAGTTCGGTTTCGGAATCGTTGTGGCCGGGGATCAGCAGGGTGGTGATTTCCAGCCAGCAGTCGGTGTCGTGATGCACATAGGCCAGCGTGTCGAGCACCGGCTGCAGTTTGCCGCCGCACAGCTTGACGTAGAAGTCGTCGGTGAAGGCCTTGAGGTCGATGTTGGCGGCGTCCATCCTGGCGTAGAACTCGC
>CAZCPD010000092.1:9979-11260 GCA_964500425.1 uncultured Rhodocyclaceae bacterium | reverse complement strand
CGATCGCACCGGGCTTTCCCCATGGGGGCTCGGGGAAACCCCGACAGGCTGCTAGTGGTCAGTCACCGAAGAATTGATGGATAAAAACCGCAGAACCTACAAAAGTTTATCCATCATTGACAGAATGACTGATCACCAGGGAAATACTGATCAAGTCCGCTCGCCCTGAGCCTGTCGAAGGACTGGCTATTCAACTCAACAAGTTGGAAGGGGCTTCGACAGGCTCAGCCCGAACGGTGGGTGCTGGTTCAGCGGTTCCCGAGATATTGCAGTTCATCCGCAAGGTAGAATCGAAGACACGATCGTTTTCAGGACACTTCAATGAAACATGGAATGTTCCGTTACAGGTTCCGAGCGTTCCGCCAAATCCTCACCATCCTGGCCGCCGTGCTTGCGATGGGCGCTCTTGGTCAGTGTTGCATCGGCCAGGCGCAGGCGCAGACGCAGACTGCGCCGCCGCTTTCCCTCGGCCAGGTGCTGTATCTGCCCATCTATTCGCACATGTATTACGGCGACAACGATAAGGATGGCAAGCCCATGCAGGCGCTGCTTTCCGCGCATGTCAGCATCCGCAATACCGATCCGAACATGGCGGTCAAACTGCTCTACGCGCGCTACTACAATACCGAAGGCAAACTCGTCAGGGAATACTTGCCCGCCGCTCCGATGTTGATCCCGCCGCTCGGCACGCATGAGCTTTTCGTGCCTCGCAGCGATACCTCAGGCGGCTCCGGCGCCAACTTCATGATTGCCTGGAGTGCCGAGGCGCCAGCAAATCCACCGCTCGTCGAGGCCTTGCATAGCAATGTGCAGCCCGCTCGCACCGTGACGTTCCAAACCACGGCGCGACCGATCAATTCACGCTAACGGTGGGTGCTTGTTCAGTGTTTCCCTGATTCAGGAAAAAATACTGAAGCGGCTGCCATCGCACCCTAGAAAAACCCACTTCAATCCAATGCGCCGTCGCCCTTCCTCCGCCGAACCCGGTCCGCCGCTCGCCGATACCCATCCCTGGCAGACTGTTCGCTCGCTGTTGCCCTACCTGCTCGAATGGAAGTGGCGCGTCGCGCTGGCGATGAGTTGCCTGATCGCGGCCAAGCTCGTCAACGTCGCGGTGCCGCTGATCTTCAAGGACATCATCGACGCGCTCGCCGTGCCGACCGATCAAGCGCTGCTGCTGGCGCCGCTCGGCCTCGTCGCCGCCTACGGCGCGCTGCGTTTCTCGACCTCGCTGTTCACCGAACTACGCGAGCTGGTGTTCGCGCGCGTCACCCAGCGCGC
>CAZCPD010000092.1:0-9879 GCA_964500425.1 uncultured Rhodocyclaceae bacterium | reverse complement strand
GAGATCCGCCAGGCGCTCACCGACATCGAGCGCATGTTCATCCTGCTGCGCCAGAACCGCGAAGTGCAGGACGCGCCGGACGCCCGGCCACTGCCGCCGGGGCCGTGCTCGATCCGCTTCGCTCATGTCGATTTCGGCTATGAGGCGAATCGGCAGATCCTGCACGATGTCGATTTCGTCATCCGCGCCGGCGAGACGGTGGCCGTCGTCGGCCACAGCGGCTCGGGCAAGAGCACGCTGGCGCGCCTGCTCTACCGTTTCTACGACGTGGCGACGCCGCCTGAGCGCGGCGGCATCCGCATCAATGACATCGAGATGCGCGAGCTGCAGCAGAACTCGCTGCGTGCCGCCATCGGCATCGTGCCGCAGGACACCGTGCTGTTCAACGACACGATTCACTACAACATCCAGTACGGCCGCCCGACGGCGAGCGAGGACGAGGTGATTGAGGCGGCGCGCGCCGCGCAGTTGCACGATTTCATCGCCCGTCTGCCGGACGGCTATCAGACGCGTGTCGGCGAGCGCGGCCTCAAGCTCTCCGGCGGCGAGAAGCAGCGCGTCGCCATCGCCCGCGCGCTGCTGAAGAATCCGCCGATCATGATCTTCGACGAAGCCACCTCGGCGCTCGACACCAAGACCGAGCAGGCGATCCAGTCGCAGCTCGACCAGGCGGCGCGCGGCCGCACCACGCTGATCATCGCCCATCGTCTATCGACGGTGATGAACGCCGATGCTATCCTCGTTCTCGAGCACGGCCGCATCGTCGAGCGCGGCAACCATCGCGCCCTGCTCGAAGGCGGCGGCGCCTACGCCCAGATGTGGGCGTTGCAGCAGCAGGAGGAACAGAAGTCCGTGGCAGCGGCCTGACAAGAAGGACACCCGGTTTTCTCCCCTCTCCCGCTTGCGGGAGAGGGGCCGGGGGAGAGGGCGCCGGGCAAGCGCCGACCGCCGGCGCGCGACACACCCCCCTCTCCCTGGCCCTCTCCCACAAGCGGGAGAGGGGACGCAAGCTGAACTGAAGGGTGTCTCCATAGGCTCAAGCACGTGATTCTAGCGATTGCACATGACAAGCATCAGGAGGACACCATGAGCGCCACCCGCATCGAACACGACCTGCTCGGCGAACGCGGCATCCCTGCCGACGCATACTGGGGCATACACACGCTGCGCGCCCTGGAAAACTTTCCCATTACCGGCAAGCCGATCGGCAGCTATCCCGATCTCGTCCGCGCCCTGGCGCTGGTCAAGCAGGCCGCCGCGCTTGCCAACCGTGACCTCGGCGAACTCGACGCCGCATACGCCGAAGCCATCGTCGCTGCCTGCCAGGAGATCGCCGATGGCGCGCTGCACGAGCAGTTTGTCGTCGACGTCATCCAGGGCGGCGCCGGCACCTCGACCAACATGAACGCCAACGAGGTGATCTGCAACCGCGCCCTCGAACTGCTTGGCTGCGCCAAGGGCGACTACGCCTCGCTGCATCCGATCAACCACGTCAACATGTCGCAGAGCACCAACGACGTGTACCCCACCGCGCTGTGCGTCGCCGCCTGCTTCGCCATCCGCGAGCTGCTCGACGCGATGGCCGAGCTGCGCGTCGCGTTTTCCGCCAAGGCCAACGAGTTCCGCGACATCCTCAAGCTCGGCCGCACCCAGTTGCAGGACGCCGTGCCGATGACGCTCGGCCAGGAGTTCTCGACCTATGCCATCATGCTGGGCGAGGACGAGGCGCGCCTCGGCGAGGCAATCAGCCTGATCCGCGAAATCAACCTCGGCGCTACCGCCATCGGCACTGGCATCAACACCGACATCCGCTACACGCGCCTGGCCGTCCAGCATCTCGTCGATCTCAGCGGCCTGCCGCTGGTCTCGGCGGAAAACCTGATCGAGGCGACCCAGGATACCGGCGCCTTCGTCCAGCTCTCCGGCGTGTTGAAGCGCGTCGCCTGCAAGCTGTCGAAGACCTGCAACGACCTGCGCCTGCTCTCCAGCGGGCCGCAGGCCGGCTTCAACGAGATCAACCTGCCGCCGCGCGCCGCCGGCTCCAGCATCATGCCGGGCAAGGTGAATCCGATCATTCCGGAAGTGGTGAACCAGATCGCTTTCGAAGTCATCGGCAACGACGTCACCATTTCCATGGCTTCTGAAGGCGGCCAGCTCCAGCTCAACGCCTTCGAACCCATCATCGCTCACAGCCTGTTCAAGAGCATCCAGCATCTCGCCGCCGGCTGTCGCACGCTGTCGCGCCACTGCGTCGCCGGCATCACCGCCAACACCTCGCTGCTTGCCGAACGCGTGCGCACCTCCGCCGGCCTCGCTACCGCGCTGAATCCCTACATCGGCTATGAGAACGCCACGCGCGTCGCCCAGGAAGCGTTGCGCACCGGGCGCGGGGTCGCCGAGCTGGTGCTGGAGATGGGCCTGATGGACAAGGACGCGCTCAACGAAGCGCTGCGCGTCGAGACGCTGACGGCGCCGCGGTCGACGTAAGCAGAGAAGGGAGGCGCGTTCAGTGCGCCCCGGCGGTATACCACCCCTTCGACGCATTCACCGCCTTCACCACCAGCAGCATCGCCGGCACTTCGATGAGCACGCCGACGACGGTGGCGAGCGCCGCGCCGGATTCGATGCCGAACAGGCTGATCGCCGCCGCCACCGCCAGCTCGAAGAAATTGGATGCGCCAATCAGCGCCGACGGGCAGGCGACGTCGTGCTTTTCGCCGACAACGCGATTCAGCCAGTAGGCCAGCCCCGCGTTGAAATAGACCTGGATCAGGATCGGCACCGCGAGCAGGGCGATCACCAGCGGCTGAGCCACGATGGCCTTGCCCTGGAAGGCGAACAGCAGCACCAGCGTCGCCAGCAGCGCGGCGATCGACCACGGGCCGATCTTGGCCATCGCCGCGGCGAATGCGTCGCTGCCCCTGGCCAGCAGCGCCTTGCGCCAGAGCTGGGCGAGCACCACCGGGATGACGATGTAGAGCCCGACGGAAACCAGCAGCGTGTCCCACGGGACGGTGATCGACGCCATGCCCAGCAGCAGGCCGACCAGCGGCGCGAATGCCGCCACCATGATGAGGTCATTGAGCGCGACCTGCGACAGGGTGAACAGCGGATCGCCATTCGACAGCCGGCTCCAGACGAAGACCATTGCCGTGCACGGCGCGGCTGCGAGCAGGATCAGGCCGGCGACGTAGCTGTCGATCTGGTCCGCCGGCAGCCACGGCGCGAACAGGTGGCGGATGAACAGCCAGCCGAGGAAGGCCATCGAGAACGGCTTGACCAGCCAATTGACGAACAGCGTCACGCCGATGCCGCGAATATGCTGGCGCATCTCGCCCAACGCGGCGAAGTCCACCTTGACCAGCATCGGAATGATCATCACCCAGATCAGCAGGCCGACCGGCAGATTGACGTGCGCCACTTCCATGCGGCCGATGGCCTGGAACACGGCCGGCGCCAGTTCGCCGAGCGCGACGCCAGCGCCGATGCAGAGCAGCACCCAGAGCGTCAGGTAGCGCTCGAAGAAGCTCATCGGCGCGCTCATGCCTGCGTCTCCAGTCCCAAAGCCGCCAACACCGCCGGCGCCAGCCGCGCGCGGATGTCGTCGCGCACGGCCACGAAGCTCTCCAGCGGCTCGCCGTGCGGATCGTGGAAGGGCACGTGGATGCGCCGCACCGGCCGCGGGAAGACGGGACAGGTTTCGCGCGCGTTGTCACAGACGCTGACCACCAGGTCGATCGGTTCATCGAGTAGCGTGTCGACGTCCTTGGGGTGGAGCCCCTCGGTCGGCAGCCCGGCGAGACGCAGCGCCTCGATGGCGCCGGCGGCCACCGCCGGCTGCGGCCGGGTGCCGGCGGAAATGGCGCGCACCTGCCCGGCGAGATCGTGGTTGAGAATGGCCTCGCCCATCTGCGAGCGACAGGAATTGCCGGTGCACAGCACCAGCACGGTGGGGATACGGGCAGACATCAGCGTTCCTTGGGTTTCGTGAGTTTCGTGGATTTTTTGGGTTGCTTGGGTTGCTTGGGATTCGCGGTAGGCGCAGCCTTCTTGCGCGCGCCACTTCTCGGCAGACAGGCCTCGCCCTGGCAGCAGTTGCGCGTGAGGAAGGCGATCAGCTCGTCCATCGCCGCGTAGTCGGTGGAATAGCGGATGAAGCGGCTTTCCTTCCGCCCCTGGATCAGCCCGACGCGGCTCAGGTGCGACAGATGAAACGACAACGTCGCCGGCGCCATCGCCAGTTGCTCGCCGATGGCGCTGGCGCACAAGCCTTCGGCCCCGGCCTCGACGAGCAGGCGGAAGATGCTCAGGCGTGATTCATGGCCCAGCGCGGCAAGGACTTCGGCGGCGTGCAATGTTTCCATGTTTCGAATAATATCGAAATATTGTGACAGGTCAATGACGCACCGTCGCATGCCGGGCGAACTCTAGGCCGCGACCTTGCGGCAGAAGCAATAGACGAACTTCTGCTCGTTGCCGCCCGGGGTGTGGTGCGATTCCTTTTCGTGCCCGAGCATCTGGAAGGGAGCGCCGAACTGGGCGTGCAATTCGCTGGCGGCGTAGCGCATCACCGGCAGGCCGCTGCACTTGGTCGGGCCGTCTTCGGCAAAGGTGGCTACGATGACCAGGCCGCCGGGCTTCACCGCATGCAGCACGGCCGCGACGTAGGCGTGACGCTCCGCTTCGTCGGTGAGGAAGTGGAACACCGCGCGGTCGTGCCAGACGTCGTAGGCCTGAGCGGGCAGTGGCGCATCGAGGATGTTGCCTTCGATCCAGGTCACGGCGGCGGCGCGCTCGCCCAAGCGCTGCCGGGCCTTGGCCAGCGCGGCTGCTGAGAGATCGAGTACCGTCAGCTTTCTGGAGCCGGCGGCCAGCAAGTCGTCGACGAGCGTCGAGGCGCCTCCGCCGACGTCGATGATAGACACATCGTTACTGGCATTTGCCGCGCGGATCAGCTTCAGCGAGAGTTCGGCATGCGGCTGAAACCAGCTGACCTCGGTCTCCGCCTTGGTCTCATACACCTGTTCCCAATGCTCCTTGGATTGCATGGCAACGATTTGTCACGCGGCGCTGCGCCGCCCCGCCCACAATCCATGCAGTAAAGCGCCGATCAGGATGCTGACCAAGGCGGCCAGCAGGTCGAGGTTGCTTTGCACGAGTCCGGCGCCCAGGCCGGATAGCGCCGGTCCCGGGCAGACGCCGCAGATGCCCCAGCCGAGACCGAACAGGAAACCGCCGCACAGGCTCTGTTTGTTCAGCGCGAACGGCCGCGTCTCGAACTCGCCGCCAAGCAGTGCGCGCGCGCGCAGGCGCGGCGCCAGCTGGAACACCAGCAGATTCACGCCAACCGCGCTGCCGAGCACCAGCAGCAGGCCGAGGTCGTTGAAGGTCAGGAAGGCGAGCACCGATTCGGGACGGATCATCGTCGCCCAGGCGAGGCCGAAGCCGAACAGCAGGCCGCTGGCCAGGGTGAGGAGATTGCCGATGGCTTTTGTGGAGGCGTTCATGGTCAGACTCCCAGGCGCGCCATGAGCATGGCGGTGGCGATCGCGGTGCCGAGGAAGGTGCAGACCATCAGCATCGAGCCGCCCGACAGCGAAGCCATGCCGCAGATGCCGTGGCCCGAGGTGCAGCCGCCGCCGAGGCGCGCGCCGAAGCCGATCAGCAGGCCGCCAACGACGAACTTCCACGCCGGCAGCTGGGTCGCCTCCAGCGGCAAGCCCAGCAGCGCGTACAGCACGCCGCCCAGCACCATGCCCAACGCGTAGAAGTTGCGCCACTGCCGGCTCTCGCGCAACGCGGGCTGCTGGAAGAACGGCGTATTCAGGAAGTAGGACCAGACGGCGCTGAGAAAGGTGCTGGCGCCTCCCTGGCGGCCGGTAGTGATGAACAACAGCGCGACGCCGGCGCCGATCAGCAGGCCGCCGATCAGGTAGGGGGCGAAACCGTGAGGAAACGAGTGTTCGAGCATGTTCGGAAGTGATGCGGTTAGGTCAAACGAACGATTTTCGCATCAATTCATCAGTAGTTGCTGATCTTGTGAAATAGCAGGCGACCTCGTCCCAAGCGGCGGCGATAGTGCCGGTCTATCGAATAGATGCTGACAATCAATTGGACCGCGCCAATTGTGATTATTAATATTCACTCCAGCAACACATCAGACATCGCATGAATCGCTTTTCAACCACCGCAAGGAGAATCCAAATGAACGCGTCCATCATCAACACCGAAATCCTCCCCTTCAAGGCTACCGCCTACCACAAAGGCAAGTTCGTCGAGGTCAGCGACGCGACGCTGAAGGGAAAGTGGTCGGTGGTGTTCTTCTACCCGGCCGACTTCACTTTCGTCTGCCCGACCGAGCTGGGCGATCTCGCCGACAACTACGCCGAGTTCCAGAAGCTGGGCGTCGAGATCTACGCCGTGTCGACCGACACTCACTTCACCCACAAGGCCTGGCATGACACGTCGGAGACCATCGCCAAGCTGCAGTTCCCGATGGTAGGCGACCCGGCAGGGACGATCACCCGCAACTTCGGCGTGATGATCGAATCCGCCGGCCTGGCCGAGCGCGGCACCTTCGTGATGGACCCGGACGGCAAGATCCAGATCATCGAGGTGAATGCCGGCGGCATCGGTCGTAACGCCGAGGAACTGCTGCGCAAGGTCAAGGCCGCCCAGTACGTGCGCAACCATCCGGGTGAAGTCTGCCCGGCCAAGTGGAAGGAAGGCGAGAAGACCCTCGCGCCTTCGCTGGACCTGGTCGGGAAGATCTGAACGATCGCCACGCCGTGCGCCTCCAGCCCGGAGCCGCGCGGCGGCGGATTCCACCGCCAAGCCGCCGGGATACACCGACCACTTCGTCGTGAAATCCGAATCGACCAATGCACCATCTCAAGGAGAGCACCATGCTCGACGCCGACATCAAGACCCAGCTCATAACCTACCTCAACCGGCTCCAGCGGCCGATCGAGCTCGTCGCCACGCTCGACGACGGCGAGAAGTCCGCCGAGATGCGCGCTCTGCTGCATGAAATCGCAGCCCTGTCCCCGCTGGTCAGCGTGCGCGAGGATGGCCACGCCGCGCGCCGGCCGTCGTTCTCCGTGGCTCAGCAAGGCGAGGCGGCGCGCATCCATTTCGCCGGCATTCCTCTGGGCCACGAGTTCACCTCACTGGTTCTCGCGTTGCTCCAGGTTGGCGGCCATCCGCCCAAGGTCGATGCCAATGTGATCGAACAGATCCGCGCGTTGCCGGTCGGCCCGGAAGGGCTGCGCTTCGAGACCTTCATCTCATTGTCCTGCCACAACTGTCCGGACGTGGTGCAGGCGCTCAACCTGCTGGCCGTCCTTCACCCGGGCATCGAGAACACCATGATCGACGGCGCGCTATTTCAGGAGGAAGTCGAGCGCCGCCAGGTGATGGCGGTGCCGATGGTGATGCTGAACGGCGCGAGCGAACCATACGGCCAGGGACGCATGACGCTCGAAGAGATCATCGCCAAGCTCGACAGCGGCGCGGCGGCGCGCGATGCCGGGAAGCTCGATGCGAAGGCGCCATTCGACGTGCTGGTCGTCGGCGGCGGTCCGGCCGGCGCTGCGGCGGCCGTGTATGCGGCGCGCAAGGGTATCCGCACCGGCGTGGTCGCCGAGCGTTTCGGCGGGCAGGTCCTCGACACGCTCGCCATCGAGAATCTCATCTCGGTCAAGCACACCGAAGGACCGAAGCTCGCCGTGGCGCTCGAAGAGCACGTCAAGGAATACGCGGTCGATATCATGAACCTGCAGCGCGTCGAGGGCCTGACGCCGGCCGGCGCCGATGGCCTTGCCGCCATCCGCCTCGCCAACGGCGCGGTGTTGAAGAGCCGTGCCGTGATCGTCGCCACCGGCGCGCGCTGGCGCGAGATGAACGTGCCCGGCGAGAAGGAATACCGTGGCCGCGGTGTCGCCTACTGTCCACATTGCGACGGCCCGCTGTTCAAGGGCAAGCGCGTCGCCGTGATCGGCGGCGGCAACTCGGGGGTCGAGGCGGCCATCGATCTCGCCGGCATCGTCAGCCATGTGACGCTGCTCGAGTTCGACAACGTGCTGCGCGCCGACGCCGTCTTGCAGGACAAGTTGCGCAGCCTGCCGAATGTCACCGTGATCACCGGCGCGCTGACCACCGAGGTGCGCGGCGACGGCAACAAGGTTACCGGGCTGACCTACAAGGAGCGCGCCGGCGACGCCATCCGAAATGTCGAGCTGGAAGGCATCTTCGTCCAGATCGGCCTGTTGCCGAACACCGACTGGCTGAAGGGCGTGGTGAGTCTTTCGGCACGCGGTGAGATCGAGGTCGACGCGCGCGGCCAGACTTCGGCGCCGGGCATCTTCGCCGCCGGCGACGCGACGACCGTGCCGTACAAGCAGATCATCATCGCCATGGGCGATGGGGCGAAGGCCAGTTTGTCGGCCTTCGATTACCTGATCCGCAGCTCGGCGCCGCAGGCTGCGGCTGAACTGAAGGCAGCGTGACAACACTTCGAGCACATTGCGATTCTCCCGGCCGCCAGCGGTGTGGCCGGGTAACGTCTTTCGGGTAAGCGGATTAGACGGTTCCCGGTATTTCGAGGCTATCTGGGTTGCATTAGGATGGAATCGAAGCGCGCTCGTAACTGCGACCAGAACCACCTCGTCCTTCCCGAATTCCGCCAGCCTAAAGGAGAAACGCCATGAGCCACGCCGCCGTTCCGCCGGGTTTCCAGCCCATCCGTCATGACCGGCTGATCCAGGAGTTCGCGCATGACGCGTACCAGACCAAAGGCAAGCTTGCCGAGCCGACCGTCTGCCCGCTATGCAAGGCGGTGTTCCACGACGGGCGCTGGACCTGGACGGACGCGCCGGCGCATGCGCATCAGGCGCTATGTCCCGCCTGCCATCGTTAGAATGATCATTTTCCGGCAGGCTACGTCCATCTCGCCGGGCCGTTCTTCGCCGCGCATCGCGAGGAAATCATGAACCTCCTGCATCATCACGAAAGCTGCGAACGCCAGGAGCATCCGCTCCAGCGCATCAGGGAGGTTGAAGAGCAGGAAGACGGCGTCATGGTCACCACCACCGACATCCACCTGGCGCGTGGCCTCGGCGAGGCCGTGCATCATGCCTACCAGGGGCATCTCGAATACCACTACAACCGCGAACAGAACCTGCTGCGCGTGCATTGGTTGCGTCAGTAGGGCGTTGCCGATAGCCGGTTGCTATCTATCAATTCGGGTAATTCAATTGGCGGTGGCAGCCGTTGGCCCTTAACATGAAAGCGTACGGACAACTTTCACGACAGGAGGCTGCAATGAACGCCCTTACCCAAACCATTGAAGCCAGCGCCAGCCGCGCACGATTTGGCCTCGGCCTCGCCGTGGTGGTCACCGGCGCGGTGCTGTGGTTCGTCGAATTGACGCGCATGTTCGCGCTCGCCGGCTTCGCCCACTGAACATCCAAAATCAACCAGGAGAAACTTCGCATGAGTGAAAAGAAACTCACCACCGCCTTCGGCTGCCCCGTGGTCGATAACCAGAACACCATGACCGCCGGCCCGCGCGGCCCGGTGCTGTTGCAGGATGTCTGGCTGCTCGAAAAGCTCGCCCACTTCGACCGTGAGGTGATCCCCGAGCGGCGCATGCACGCCAAGGGCAGCGGCGCCTACGGGACGTTCACCGTCACCCATGACATCACGAAATTCACCCGCGCCAGGATCTTCTCCCAGGTCGGCAAGAAGACCGAACTCTTCGCACGCTTTACCACCGTCGCCGGCGAGCGCGGCGCGGCCGATGCCGAGCGCGACATCCGCGGCTTCTCCGTCAAGTTCTACACCGAGGAAGGCAACTGGGATCTGGTCGGCAACAACACG
>CAZCPD010000091.1:0-11291 GCA_964500425.1 uncultured Rhodocyclaceae bacterium | reverse complement strand
CTTGTTCACCTGGCCGCCCAGCACCATTTCGACGACCTCCATGGTCTCGCGGTCGGTGACGCGCATGCCCTGGATGAATTCACCTTTCTTGCCGACGCGCTTGAGCATGTCGTCGATCTGCGGCCCGCCGCCATGCACAACGACCGGATTCATGCCGACCAGTTTGAGCAGCACCACGTCGCGAGCAAAGCATTGCTTGAGATTGTCGTCCGTCATGGCGTTGCCGCCGTACTTGATGACGATGGTGCGGCCGTGGAAGCGCTTGATGTAGGGCAGGGCTTCGGCAAGGATGCCGGCCTTGATGGAGGGAGGAAGTTTTTCGCTGGTCATGATGGGCGGGAGGAGGATCGGGAAACCGCGATTTTAACGCCAGCATCGCCCGGCAGGGTGGGCGATGGGGCGGTCCGATCTTCGCAGGAGGGGCGTCCAGGCCGCGAATGGCCGCGATCATTCGCGGCCTTGAGGCCCCTCCTACATGGGACTCAGGGGCGGGTTGGCGCGAAAATCTTGCCCTCGCTCATGGTCACGAACACCGACATGGCCTTCGACAACGAAGGCGGTTGCGCACTGTAGGCTTGCGCGCCGTAGTGGAGCAGGCCCACGCCGACAGCGCCGCCGAAGAAGGCGGCTACCAGATTGACCGTGCTCGCCGTGCTGCGGATTTCGCCGTTGGCGCGCGCTTCCTCGAAGATCGCGGCCATGGCGCGATAGGCGATGGTGTTCCGCTCGCGCAGTACATCGACGAGTTCCGGATGCCGGCGCATCTCCAGCGGCATTGCGGAAAGGAAACCCGTGATGTTGCTGTCGCGCGCATGCGCCGCGCAGGAGCTCATCACGATGCGCTTGAAGCGCTCGCGCAGGGTCTTGCACTCCTCCATGGTCTTCATGAAGTCGGGCAGGAATTCGTTGTGGATGTCATTCAGCGTCGCCAGGTACAGCGCGGCCTTGGTGTCGAAATACGAATACAGCGCGGTGCGCGTCATGCCGGCTTCGAGGCCGATGTCCTTGAAGGTCGTCGACTCGTAGCCACGCTCGGCGAAATGCTTGCGCGCCACGGCAAGGATGATTTCGATCTGCGTATCGCGCGTCTTGCCGGGCGGCCGCCCGAGACGGCGGACCTTCTTGCTGGCGGCGGGTTTGCGCGGGGTATCGGCCTGTGCTGCTTTAGTCTTGCGGGCAGAGGCGCCTGTCGTCTTTGCGCTGCTGCGCATGGGAGAACCTTGATGAATCGGCCAGGCGTCATTATAGCCACTGCTTTCCGAGGGGCGCGAAAATAATTTGCAGATGCGTCAATTCAGGGCATAATTGACGTATGTGAATATTATTGTGCGGCGCTTCGGGGCCGGACTTGCCGAAGTAACTACAGGTTGATGGCCGAATGGCTACTGGTAACTCACTATGGACGAATCCCCGAATTCCCCGCGCTTGCGCAGTCGCCTGCCGCTGATGTTGCTGGGCGTGGCCCTCGTCCTCGCCAGCGTTGTCTACGCCTGGCTCACCGGTGGTCGCTACGAGGCCACCGAGGATGCCTACGTCCAGGCCGCACGGGTGGCGATCAGTGCCGATGTGGGCGGGCGCGTCCGGGAAGTCATGGTGCGCGACAACCAGCGCGTGCGCAAGGGCGACGTGTTGTTCCTGCTTGATGAAGCGCCGCTGCGCATTACTGTCAGTGAGTCCGCGGCGCAACTTTCCGCCGCGCGCGTCAAGGTCGAGACGCTCAAGGCCGGTTACCGCCAGCGTCTCGCCGAGCTGGCGGCGGCGCAGGAGACGCTGCGTTTCCGGCAGATCGAGCATGAGCGTCAAACGCGCCTCGTCGCGTCGGGCGTGTCCGCTCAGGCGGACCTGGACCAATCGGCGCACCTGCTCGACGAAGCGCGCACGCGCGTCGAGGGTGGCCGTCAGCAGGTGGCGGCCGCCGTGGCCAGCCTGGCCGGCAGCCCCGACATCGCGCCCGAGCGACATCCGGAAGTCATGCAGGCGCAGGCGGCGCTCGATCGCGCGAAGCTGAACCTGTCCTATGCCGTCGTGCGGGCGCCCGCCGACGGGGTGGTGACGCGTGTGCCCGAGCTCCAGTCCGGCAGCTACGTCGTCGCCGCGAAGCCCCTGTTCGCGCTGGTCTCGGACAATGACGCATGGGTCGAGGCGAATTTCAAGGAAGACCAGGTTGCCCACATGCGCTCGGGGCAGGAGGTCGCGGTCCGCATCGACGCCTACCCGGATCGCACCTTCAAGGGCAAGGTCGCCGGCCTCAGCCCCGGCACGGGCGCCACCTTCTCGGTGCTGCCGGCGGAGAACGCAACGGGCAACTGGGTCAAGGTGGTGCAGCGCCTGCCGGTGCGGATCGAGTTCGACCGAGGCGAGTCCCGTGACGCGGCCGTGGCGCTGCACGCCGGACTCAGCGCCGAGGTCCGCGTCGATACCGGACGCAGCCGCTCGCTGTTCGGCGATGCCCGCGAACAGCGCGGCGCGCAAAGTAGCGTGCATAGCAGCGGCAAGGACTTCGTCAAGTGAGCAGTGTCGCCGCCAGCACCCCCGGCGGCGCCGCGCAGGCGCCGCACAAGGGCGTCATCACCGCCTCGGTGATGCTGGCCTCGATCATGCAGTCGCTCGACATCACCATCGCCAATGTCGCGCTGCCGCACGTTCAGGGCACGCTGTCGGCGACGCAGGACCAGATGACCTGGGTGCTTACCTCTTACATCGTCGCCTCGGCCATCATGATGCCGCTGGGCGGCTGGCTGGCCGGGCAGTTCGGCCGGCGGCGGATCTTCCTCGCCTCGATCGCCGGCTTCACGGTTTCCTCGGTGTTCTGCGGGCTGGCGCAGTCGCTGCCGGAAATCGTTGTCGCGCGTCTGTTGCAAGGGATATCCGGCGCGGCGCTGGTGCCGCTTTCGCAGGCCACGCTGCTCGACATCAACCCGCCGAGCCGGCATGCCCGCGCCATGGCGATGTGGATGATGGGCGTCGTCGCCGGGCCAGTGTTCGGGCCGATGCTGGGCGGCTGGCTCACCGAGCACTACAGCTGGCGCTGGGTGTTCTACATCAACGTACCGTTCGGCATCGCGGCATTCGCCGGTGTCTATTTTTACCTGCCGGAAACGGCGATGCGCCGCTCGCGCTTCGACCTGTTCGGCTTCCTGAGCCTCAGCATCGCCGTCGGCGCCTTCCAGCTCCTGATGGATCGCGGGCAGGGCGAGGGCTGGTTCGATTCGACTGAAATCTGGTGCGAGGCGGTGGTCGCCGGGCTCGCGCTGTATCTGTTCGTCGTGCATATGTTCACCGCCCGTGAGCACCCTTTCATCAGTCCGGCGCTGTTCCGCGACCGGAACTTCCTGACCGGCAACCTGTTCATCTTCGTCGTCGGTGTCGTCCTCTTCGCCACGCTGGCGCTGCTGCCGCCGCTGCTGCAAACCCTGCTGCAATATCCCGTTCTGCTCTCCGGCATGATCACCGCGCCGCGCGGCCTGGGCACGATCGCCGCCACCTTCATCGCCGGGCGGCTGATGGGGCGCATCGACACGCGCCTGATCATCGCCACGGGCCTCGGCATTACCGCCTGGTCGCTGTGGCTGATGAGCGGCATGTCGCTGTCGATGGACAGCTCGCTGGTGTTCTGGTCCGGCATCCTGCAAGGCTTCGGCACCGGGTTCGTCTATGCGCCGCTCGCCGTGGTGGCCTTCGCGACTCTGCCGGCGCAATACCGCAATGAAGGCACGGCGATGTTCAGCCTGATCCGCAACCTGGGCAGCAGCGTCGGCATCTCGATGGTGATCGCCCTGCTGGTGCAGAACACGCGGATCATGCATTCGCGTCTGGGCGAACATGTCACGCCGTATGGCGACGGCCTCAATGGTCTGTCCTGGCAGATGCTCGGCGACCCGGCCAGCCTCGCGCGGCTCGACGCCCTGACCACGGCCCAGTCGGCCATGATCGCCTACAACAACGATTTCCATTTCATGATGATCCTGACGCTGTGCATGCTGCCGCTGGTGCCCTTGCTGAGAACCGCCTCGACCGGCAGGAAGCCGCCGGCGGCGCTGGCGGAGACAAAAAAATGAACTCCGAACGCGTGAACCACATGGTTCTGGTGCTTCTCGCCGCGACGCTGACGGCGGGCTGCGCCGCCGGGCCGGATTTCAAACGCCCGGAGCCGCCGCAGGCCGGCGCTTACACGGCGACGGCGCAGCCGCTGCAATTCCAGGCCGGCGCCGACGAGGCGGCGCAACAGGTGCAGCTTGGTGAGCAACTCGGCGTGGCCTGGTGGCGACTCTTCCGGTCCGCTGCGCTTGATGACGTCGTCAAGCGTGCGCTGGCGCAAAACCAGGGCATCCTCGCCGCGCGTCATGCGCTCGCCCAGGCGCAGGCCCTCGTCGCGGCGCAGTCGGGCGCGCTGGCGCCGCAGGTTGATCTGACGGCCGGCGCGGGGCGCGAAAAGCGCGGCGCCGTGGCCCTTGGGGCCGCGCCCAGGATGCCGGCGTACAGCCATTACGCCATCGGCCCGACGGTGCATTACGCGTTCGACTACAGCGGCGGCGGCGAGCGGGCGGTGGAATGGCAGGAGGCGCGAGCGAGCCACCAGCGTCAGCAGCTCAACGCCGCCTGTCTCGCCGTCACCGGCAATGCCGTCGTGCAGTCGCTGCGCATTGCGTCTTTGCGCGCGCAGATTGCCATCGTCGAACGCATCCTCGAACTCGACCGCGAAAGTCGGCGCGTCGCTCAGCTCGTCTTTGAGGCCGGCGCGCAGCCGAGCCAGGCCATCGCCGCCGCCGATGGCCAGCTCGCCGCCGACGCCACATTGCTGCCGCCGCTGCATCAGGATTTGAGCGTCGCCGAGCATGCACTCGCCCTGCTCCTCGGGCAGGGCCCGGCCGACGCGAACTTGCCGGCGTTCGAGCTGGACAGGATCGCCCTGCCGGGTGAGCTGCCCGTGAGCCTGCCGTCCGAACTCGCCCACCGACGCCCCGACATCCTCGCCGCCGAAGCCGAACTGCACGCGGCGACGGCGGCGGTCGGCATCGCCAGCGCCAACCTCTATCCGCGGATCAGCCTGCGCGCCAGCCTCGGCCAGCAGGCCACCTCGGTCGCGCATCTCTTCGAGCGCGGCAACACCGCCTGGAGCTTCGCCGGCGGCCTCGTCGCGCCGCTGTTCGACGGCGGTACGCTGCGCGCCGAGCGCAACGCGGCGGAAGCGGCGATGCAGGCGAGCGCCGCGAAGTACCAGCAGACCGTACTCGCCGCCTTCGGCCAGGTCGCCGATACGCTGCGGGCGCTCGAACATGGCGCCGAGACGCTCGCCGCCCAGGGCAACGCGCGCAAGGCCGCGCGCGACCAGCTCGACCTGATGCGCAAGAGCCGGCGTGAAGGCCAGATCGGCCGTCAGCCCGTGATCGACGCCGAACGCCGTTTCGAACTCGCCAGCCTCGCGCAGGTGCGGGCGCGCGGCCAGCGCTATCTGGATACGGCGCAGCTCTTCCTCGCGCTGGGCGGCGCCGCGCCCGATGCCGCCCACCCGCAGGCGATGGCCGCCGTATCCTCCGCGCGCAGCGCGCCGTGAAGGAGTCCGCATGTTCCGGATGATGTTCGTTGCCTGAGCGAGCATCGTTCCTCGCTGGTGAAGGGCTGGCGGTTGGATGGTTTTCTGCTCCGTGCGTCCGGGATGTCGGGCGCAAATTTCGAATGGGAGGTTTGCATGGCCAAGGACTATTTCATCGTCGAGTACGAAGGGCACATCACGTCGCCGGAAATCTTCGAGGAAGTCGCCTATTTCCCCGGCGTGCGGCGCTTCGCCAACACGCAGTTCTTTCGCGGCATCACCGGCGAAACCATGGCGCAGTTCAAGGCGCGCGAGGCGGCCGAATGCCAAGGCGCGCCGAAGGAGGCCGTCGAACGGGCGATCTGGGAAATGGATCGCTCGGGCGTCGACGTCGCCTTCGTGATCCCGGAGCGTTTCGGTTTCATCAGCGACAACGCCAAGCCGCTGCAAAGCAACGGCTGGCTGATCAAGACCTGCGCGCGCTATCCGGACCGGCTGTTTCCCGCGCCCAACTTCCATCCGACGCGGCGCGGCATCGACGAGGCGATCTGGGAGATGGAGTACTTCGCCAAGAACCAGAACTGCAAGTTCTTCAAGCTCTACCCGCCCGACGAAACGCGCCGCATGGATGATGAATGGATGTTCCCGTTCTACGCCAAGGCGCAGGAGCTGGGTCTGACCATGGGCATCCACACTGGCCTCGGCTATGTCTATGGCGGCAGCACGGAGAACTGCCACCCGGGCCAGCTCGAGAAGATCTGCCGCAAGTTCTACGACCTGAAGATCGTCGCCTTCCATTTCGGCTGGCCCTGGCATCACGAACTCAACGCGCTGGCCAACACCTACCCGAATCTCTACGTCGGCATGAGTTACCAGAACCGCGCGATCAAGTTCCGCCCGCGCTGGTTCTCCGAGCTGCTCGGCGAGGCGCTGCTGTGGGCGGGTCCCGACAAGGTCATCTGGAGCCAGGACGGCATCACCGATCTGAAGGACTCGATCGACGCTTTCCGCAGCTTCCAGTTCGCCGATGACCTGCGCGCCGGTTACGGTTATCCGCTGCTGACGGAGGAGGACAAGGCCAAGATCTTCGGCCTCAACTTCGCCAGGTTGGTCGGCATGGAACCGCGCAGGCGGACGGAATAAGCCGCGATGGCAGCCGTGTTCCGCTGGGCCGACGTGTTGTCGAACGTGGATGCGCCGTCCGACACGGGGGGCGATGCCTCGTTCGATGCGCATTTCGACAGCCTCGTCGGGTTGATCTACGACGGCATCCATGCGCCGCTGCCGTGGGCGGGCGCGCTGCGTCTGCTGCAACAGCACTTCGACGCGAGCTGGGTGAGCCTGCTGCTCGACGGCCACGACCGGACGCCGCAGGCCATCGTCTGTCGCAAGGCGACCGGCGGCGCCGAAGTCTTCCGCGCCAACGTCGAGCACGCGCGCTTCTTTGCTCTCGATCCCTTCGAAGACCTGGCGGGCGATCAGGTCGCGACCATCGACGAAGTCATGGACACGCGCTCATGGGTGGCGGGCGAAGCCTACCGGCGCCATCTAGAACCGCGCCAGATCCGCTACATCCTCGGCGGCGACATCCGCTTCGGCGCGCCGGGCGCAACCGGCACGCGTCGCGAATGCTGTCTGCGCATCATGCGGCCCGCCGTCGGGCGCGACTTCGGCGAGCGCGACAAGCAGCTCTGCCGCCGCCTGCTGCCGCATCTGCGTCGCGCGCTGGAGCTGCGCGAGCGCCTTGCCCGCAGCGCGGCCGAGCGCGACCTGCACGCCGTCGTCAGCGAACGCCTGCACGTCGGCGTGATCGGTCTCGATGCGCAGGGCCGCATCGTCGTCTGCAACGACGCTGCGCGCGACATCCTTGCCGCGCAGGATGCACTGCACGCCGGTCAGGGCCGCCTGCGCGCCGCGCACGCCGCGGAGGATCGCCTCTTGCAGAAGCACATCGCCATGGCGCTCGGCGCCCATGCAACGCCGGGCATGGCCGAGGGCAAGGGCAGCACCCTCGCCCTCGCGCTGCGCGGCGGCCACGGCCGTCTCGGCGTGCTGGTGCGCCGCCTGCCGGACCACGCGCTGAGCGACGAACCCGGCCAGCCGCGTTGTGCCGTGTTCATCCGCGACCCGCGCCGCCAGCCCGAGCCGTCGGTCGACGTCATCGCCTGCCTGCTCGGCCTTACCCGTGCCGAAAGCGCCCTGGCGCTGCGCCTTGCCAGGGGCGACAGTCTCGACGAAGCCGCGAACTGCCTCGCCATCCGGGTCACCACCGCACGCGCGCACCTGCGCGCCATCTTCCAGAAAACCGGCGTCACGCGGCAGGCGATGCTGGTGCGGTTGCTGCTGAACAGTGTGATGGCGGTGGGATGAGTCGCGCGGCTCCGCGCAGGGGCGAGCGGCGGTCGCCCGGGCGCCGCTGCCCGGAGATCAAGCATTGGAGCGCTTCTCCGTCAGGCAATGGCCGGAGATCGAGCATCGGCGCGGCTCTTGGCGCGGCACTAATGCAAGGGCGGTTCCTTCGCGGCAATCTTCGACATTGGCAGAGCCTGAATGAAAGAGGCCGTGTTCGAGATTATTGAGCCGGCAGAGATGTACTTGTAGTCGTTCGCCCTGAGCTTGTCGAAGGGTTTGGCCGGCAGGGCTTCGACATCCCACAGGGATGACCCAAGGCCACTTCCTTCGGGGCGTTTCCAATGTCTCAGCGAATTTCGACTACGGCATCACCGGCGGCCAAGGCATCACGCAACGCAGGCAGTATCTTCGAAAATGCTTCCAGCAATGCCGCCTTCCGACAATTTCCGAGGCGAACCCAGACGACCTGCGGCGGGATGCTGCGTTGCCGATTAGCGAACGCCTGAAAATCCTCGTCCTTGGTGATGATGGTCAGGTTCCGCTCTTTGGCGTACTGCCAGATTGCTCGGTCTTCGGCTGCCTCCAGACCCACATCTTGCACATGGGCGCATTCCCAGCCGTTGGCAGCAAGATAACGAGCCAGAGCCGATGGCAACTGATTGTCGACCAACAGGGTCATGCAGCAATCAGGATGGAGTGGTCGGTCTGGGCTGCTGCATATTCAAGTGCGGCCAGAATGTCGTCATCTTCCAGGCTGGGATAGTCCTCAAGAATTTCCTGATGGGAGGCCCCGGCGCCGAGGAGGCCCAAGATATCCGTGACACGAATGCGTAGTCCGCGAATGCATGGGCGACCGCCACATTTGCCAGGTTCGATGGTGATTCGATTGATTGGGCTGGATTTCATGATTCCTCCAATGAGGCCAATATGCTCCGGCAAGTATGGCGTTCATGCCCATGATTGGCAAGATCAGGGCAATCGCACACACATTCGTCATTGGCACGGCGATCGTTATTTGGAGCCCCTCTCCCTCACGAAGTGGGGGAGAGGGGTTGGGGAGAGGGGGCGATTTTCCGCTCAGTGGCGCATAGAAGCGCCCTCTCCCCCGGCCCCTCTCCCACAAGTGGGAGAGGGGAGTCCATATGCGATTGCCCTGTTGGCAAGATGATGCGGAGGTCCGAGCGCCGTTGGCCCGGGGTGAGCATTGGAGCGCTTCTCCGTCAGGCAATGGCCGGAGATCGAGCATCGGCGCGGCTTTTGGCGCGGCACTAATGCAAGGGCGGTTCCTTCGCGGCAATCTTTGACATTGACAGACCCGCGTCCATGACCCATACAAAAAGTCCGACAGGGCGTCTCTGCCAATGGCGTTCCCCGGACGTCCGGTCGCCCAAAGGAGAGCCATCATGAACCTACCGTCCTTATCCAAGATGCCGTTTTCGTCGGGCGCGGCCTGGCCCGAGTTTGCGATCCTCAACAAGCAGGTGGCGAAGGTCTTCCTGTATCTCGTCGTCCCGTTCTCGCTGCTGCCGCCGGCGATGATCGCCCTGGCGGGAATCCGCTATGGCAACGGGGTCAGCGATACCTACTGGAGCGGATTCGCGGTTGTCCTGTTCCTCGCCGAAATCGTCTCGGTGTCCTTGATGAGCTGGCTGATCCAGCGTTCCGCGCGGAACCACCAGCAGGAGATCAGTTATCGAAACGCATACCTGCTGGCGGCGATTGCACCGATCCCCTTGTGGCTGTCTTCGCTGGGCTTGCTGGTGCCGAGTGTGGCCTTCAATGCCGTGATTGCCGTGGTGGCGCTGGGTCTCTCCTGCGGCC
Source organism: uncultured Rhodocyclaceae bacterium (assembly GCA_964500425.1). Classification (GTDB taxonomy): domain Bacteria; phylum Pseudomonadota; class Gammaproteobacteria; order Burkholderiales; family Rhodocyclaceae; genus Sterolibacterium. The sequence continues at coordinate 1,585 of CAZCPD010000091.1, read as the reverse complement.
TCGTCTATCACGGCGTGCGCTCTTTCTGCCAGATCGCGGAAGGGGCGCACGCGGGTGCGATTACCCGCGTCGTCATCGGCGCGGGGCTGTTCGCCTGGGCAGCTTTGCTGATGCTGTCGTTTCGGTTCTCGGGCGTCACGGTCATCCCCGGCGTCGGGGTCACCATCATGTAGGCTTCGGGCGACAGGCTTGTACAGCAAGGCCGAGCGCGGAATCCTAGTGGTCAGTCACCGAAGAATTGATGGATAAAAACCGTAGAACCTACAATGGTTTATCCATGATTGACAGAATGACTGACCACTAGGGCGTGTTCATTCAGTCGGGGGATTGCGTCGCCTGAATGAGAACACGCCCTAAGGAAGTCGTCGTGTGCTCCGGATCGTTCATCGATCCGGGGCGGCAATACTTGATCCGTTCGCCCTGAGTCCTTCGGCAAGCTCAGGACGGGCCTGTCGAAGGGCTCGGCCCGGACGGGAGTGGCAAGTCCACAGGCGCTGAATCGACAACCCGACAACCCGACAACCCGACAACCCGACAATCCGACAACCTGATCAAGCCGCCACCTTGGCCCGCGCCATGTGCAGCTTCTTGTGGCTGTCGATCAGGTGCTGGTGCCGATCGAGGCCTTCCAGTTTCATGCTCGTGGGCGTCAGGCCGAAGAAGCGCACGCTGCCGTCCACCGAGCCCAGCACCGCGTCCATTCGCGGGTCGCCAAACATCCGGCGGAAGTTGGCCTCGTAATCCTCGAGTTCCAGTTCGTCGTCCAGCAGCACCTCCAGCACCACGTTCAAGGCCTGATAGAACAAGCCGCGCTCGACGGTGTTCTCGTTGTATTGCAGGTAGGTGCCCACCCGTTCGTGCGCCTCTTCGAACTGCTTCAGGGCGAGATTGATCAGCAGCTTCAGCTCCAGTATCGTCAGCTGACCCCAGGCCGTGTTCTCGTCAAACTCGATGCCGATCAGGCTGATGATGTCGGTGTAGTCATCGAGTTCGCTGTCTTCCAGGCGTTCCAGCAATGCCTCCAGGCCGGCGTCGTCGAGGCGATGCAGGTTCAGGATGTCTTCGCGGAAGGCCAGCGCCTTGTTGGTGTTGTCCCAGACCAGATCCTCGACCGGATAGATTTCCGAATAGTCCGGCACCAGGATGCGGCAGGCGATTGCGCCGAGCTGGTCATACACCGCCATGTACGCCTCCTTGCCCATGTCTGCGAGGATGCCGAACAGCGTTGCGGCTTCCTCGGCATTGGAATTTTCACCCTGGCCAGAAAAGTCCCACTCGACAAAATCGTGATCCGCTTTGGCGCTGAAGAAGCGCCAAGACACCACGCCGCTGGAGTCGATGAAGTGTTCAACGAAATTGTTCGGCTCGGTGACGGCATTGCTTTCAAAAGTCGGCCGGGGCAGATCGTTCAGGCCTTCAAAACTGCGGCCTTGCAGCAGTTCGGTGAGACTGCGTTCCAGCGCCACCTCCAGGCTCGGGTGCGCCCCGAACGACGCAAACACACCGCCCGTGCGCGGGTTCATCAAGGTCACGCACATCACCGGAAACTCGCCGCCCAGCGACGCATCCTTCACCAGCACCGGGA
>CAZCPD010000090.1:0-11594 GCA_964500425.1 uncultured Rhodocyclaceae bacterium | reverse complement strand
GAGGATCGTCGGCCCGCCGACTTCGTCGACGGCCAGCGGGATGATCTCGAGCAGCGGCGTCCCCGGCTGCAGCGCCTGCCAGCGATGAATGTTCTCGACGACGACGATGGCGTCGTCGACGAGGATGCCGATCGAGAAGATCAACGCAAACAGCGAGACGCGGTTCAGCGTGAAGCCCCAGGCCCAGGAGGCGAACAGCGTCGCGGCAAGCGTCAGCGTCACCGCCACGCCGACGATGACGGCCTCGCGCTTGCCGAGGGCGAACAGGACCAGCAGGACGACGAAGGCGGTGGCGAAGATCAGCTTGCCGATGAGCTTCTCGGCCTTCTCGGTGGCGGTCTCGCCGTAGTTGCGGGTGACGGTGAATTCGACGCCGTCGGGAATCACCGTGCCCTTGAGCGCCCCGGCGCGGGCGATCACCGCGGCAGCGACATCGGCGGCATTGACGCCGGGTTTCTTGGAGATCGACAGGGTCACCGCCGGCCATTCGTTATATGCACCGGCGGTCTTGTTGCCGAACCAGACATGGCGCGACGGCTGATCGGCGCCGTCGAGAATCTCCGCCACGTCGGCCATGAACACCGGCTTGTCGCCATGCACGCCGACCACCAGGCGCTACACGTCGGCCGCCGACTCGATGTAGGTGCCGGTCTGCACGAGGATTTCCCGGTTGCCGCTGACCAGGCTGCCGGATGGCTGCGAGGCATTCGACAACTGCAGGGCGGCGCGGATGTCCTGCGCCGTGATGCCATGGGAATTCATGCGCTCGGCGTCGATGACGACACGGATCACATGGCCGGGGCCTCCGATCGTCATCACGTCGCGCGTGCCGGGGATGCGCTTGAGTTCGATCTCGGCGGCGCGCGCCACCTGCTGCAGGTCGAAAGCGGCGGTCGCCGGCTGCGCGCTCCACAGCGTCAGGGTGACGATGGGCACGTCGTCGATGCCCTTCGGCTTGACGATGGGTTCGAGCACGCCAAGCTGCGGCGACAGCCAGTCGCGGTTCGAATGGATGGTGTCGTAAAGGCGCACCAGCGCCTGCGTCGGATCCTCGCCGACCTTGTATTGCACGGTGATCACCGCCATGCCCGGACGCGATACCGAGTAGACATGGTCGATGCCGGAGATGCGCGCCAATACCTGTTCCGCCGGGCGCGCGACGAGGGCTTCGACGTCTTTCGCCGAAGCGCCGGGGAAGGGCACCATGACGTTGGCCATGGTGACGTTGATCTGCGGCTCTTCCTCGCGCGGCGTCACCAGCACGGCGAACACGCCGAGCAGCAGCGCGACCAGGGCGATCAGCGGCGTCATCGAATGACGCTGGAAGAAGGCGGCGATGCGGCCGGAAATGTTCATCGTGTGAGGCGCGAGGTGTGAGGCGTGAGAAGGTAGCGGTTAGCGGGGCTTGGCGGTCTGGAAGCCGGCTTTGATGGGATCGAGGGCGATTCGTTCGCCGGGGTTGAGGCCGGCGAGGATTTCGATGTCGCCGTTGGCCGGCCCCGGGAACACTTCACCGAGGCGAACCTGGCGCAGACGCGGCTGGCCTTTCTCGTCGAGCACATAAAGTCCCGTCAGTTCGCCGCGACGCAGCACGGCGCTCGCGGGAACCAGCAGTTTCCGCGCCTTGCCGACGACGAAGTGGGCGCGCGCGAAGACGCCGGGGACAATGCCGCTCGTGGTGTCGAGGTTGTCCGGCAGGTAGAGACGCACGCGCACGGCATGGCTGGCCGCATCGGCGGTCGGCAGGATTTCGATTCGCGTCGCGTCCAGCCATCGGCCGCTGCCGGGGAACTCGATCTTGCCGCGCAGGGCGGTGCGCGCCTGGTTCAGTTCGGAGAGCTTGTATTGCGGAATGCTGGCGACGACGCGCATGCCCTTGGGTTCGAACAGGCTGATCAGCGGCCGGCCCGGATTGGCCATTTCGCCGGGTTCGGCGAGGCGCTGGGCGACGATGCCGGCGAACGGCGCCACGATCACCGAGTGGCCGCTCGCCGCACCGGCCTGAGCGGCGCTGGCGGCAGCCGTCTTGTAGTCGGCCTCGGCCTTGTCGAGCGCGGCCTGGCTGACGAACTTCTGCGAGTGGAGATTTTTCACCCGCGCCAGGTTGGCCTTGGCGTTGGCGAACTGCGCTTGGGCGCCGGCCAGAGCTTCGGCGGCTTCGCGCGCATCGATGCGCATCAGTACATCTCCGGCCTTGACGCGCGCACCGGCATCGACGCGCACCTCGACGATGCGTCCGGTGACCTGCGCCGCCAGCGTCGCCTGCTTGACGGCTTCGACGACGGCTTCGGCCGGCCAGGTCTGATCGACTTCGCGCAGTTCCACCGTTGCCGAGTCTGGAGCGGCGTTCTGCGCTGTCGGGCTGCTCGGCGCCGTCTGTTGCGCCTGCAAGGGCGCCGCGCAGGCGATGACCAGCACCGCCGCCAGCAGTCGCGAGCATGGACTGAGACTGAGGCGGGGGCGGGGTTGCGTCGAGCCAGAAGTGGCTGGCGTGGCAGGGTTGGCGTGTCTGGTCTTCATGTCTATTAGTATATGCTAATGTTTGGAGTCATTTCAAGGGCATTGCCGATGATTTTGTCGATCCAGTATTGGCAGGCCCGGTAAAATGGCGGGCTGGACGGATCAGAACTCTACGGACGCCACGGACACCTCTATGCGCTTCACCGAAAAACTTGCCGCCGCCTGGCGCGCCAACAACTCACTGGTCTGCGTCGGCCTCGACCCGGACCTCGCGCGCCTGCCGGCGCATCTGCCGAAGAATGGCGAAGGCATTCTCGCCTTCAACCGCGCCATCGTCGATGCCACGCACGATCTGGTGTGCGCCTACAAGCCGCAGATTGCCTACTTCGCCGCCCATCGAGCGGAGGATGCGCTGCTCGGCACCATCGAACACATCCGCGCGAATTACCCGGAGATTCCGGTGATCCTCGACTCCAAGCGCGGCGACATCGGCAGCACGGCCGAGCAATACGCCGCCGAGGCCTACTCGCGCTACCAGGCCGACGCCGTGACCATCAATCCCTACATGGGCTACGACTCGGCCGAGCCTTTCCTGCGCCACGCCGACAAGGGCGTCGTCGTGCTTTGCCGCACCTCGAATCCGGGGGCGGCCGACTTTCAGGATCTGGATGTCGGCGGGCGGCCGCTGTTCGAAATCGTCGCGGAGAACGTGGCGAGGAAATGGAATGCCAACGGCAACTGCATGCTGGTGGTCGGCGCCACCTGGCCCGAGCAGATGGCGCGCGTCCGCGCCATCGTCGGCGACATGCCCTTTCTGGTGCCGGGCGTCGGCGCACAGGGCGGCGATGTCGAGAAGCTGGTGCGCGCCGGACGCACGGCCGACGGCGCCGGCCTCGTCATCAATTCATCGCGCGGCATCCTCTACGCCAGCCAGGGCCCCGACTTCGCGGCAGCGGCGCGCGCCGAGGCGATCAAGCTGCGCGATCTGGTCAACCACTATCGCTGACCGAGGGCCGCCCCGCTCTTCCTCTCCCGCTTGTGACCGCAGGGGATCCCTGTGGGACGGGAGAGGGTAAGCTTTTTGCATTCGGACGCCGCCGCCCTCTCCCCCAGCCCCTCTCCCACGGGTGGGAGAGGGGAGTCGTGCGTGCCCCGCTCATCCGCCCTATCCCGCTATGAATAGACGAGCGTGAGGACGACGAGCAGCGTCACGATCGGCGTCAGCGCAACGAACTCCCTGTTGTGCGGGATCGTGGGCCGCGGTGGGTAGCGGCCAAGGGTCAGGGGCCTGAGCATGACCCAGCCTAGGCCATGGAAAACCTTGTAGAAGGCGAACTCCACGACGATTCTGGCAGTGAATTCGAATAGAGCCCCGATCATCGGCTTCGGGGCCTTGCAGTGCGGTCAGTCATCGCCATCATCCGCGGTTGTGCCGCCGAGCTGATCGAGCTGCGCCCGCGCTGCTTCGAGCTGCAAGTCAAGTTGCTCCGCCAACTCCCGTAATAGATCGCGGTTGCGGCTGCGCGCGAGGTTGGCGGCGGCGAAGAGTTCGTAAAGCCTGGAGGCGAGCAGACGGTTGAGCTGCTCGTTGATTTCGGCGATGCGCCGTTGCAGACGCGCGATCTGGCGCGTCAGGGCGGCTGCCGCTGCATCGCCCGCAGAGCCGGTATTCATGCGGCTCTCCGCAGTGCCTGCCCGGGAAGCCGCATCCTGCCTTGTTTCCGGCCTGCCCTCCTGCCACTGTTCGAGAATGTCGCGCAGCACCATCTCGTCGCCGGCCCGGTAGGCGCGATTGGCTTCGCTCATCAGCTCGGTGCGCCAGGCGCGGTCTTCTTCGTTGTCGGCGCGGTCGGGGTGGATTTTCTGCGCCAGCTGGCGGAACAGTCGCTTCAGGTCGCGCGACGGCGCGAACGGCTTCTCGTGCTCCCTGTCGAGTTCCGCGAAGCGTTCGCTTTCGCGCTGCGACTGCTCGGCCTGCGCGCGGGCCCGCGCCGCCTGTTGCTGCGCGTCGGCGTCGGCGGGTGCGCGGCTTGCCAGGTGCTTCGCGATTTCGGCCTGGAGACTGTCGAGCTCGGCCAGTTTGCGGCCCACGGTCTCGTGATAGCGACGGGTGAACTCGGCAAGTTCGGCTTGCGCGGTGGCGAATTCGAGCTCCATTTCGCCGAGTTCCTGGGCGAGAACCTCCAGCTCGGCCTTGAGCCGGCGCGTTTCATCGACGTGCGTCAGTTCGCGGCTGATCGAGATCGACGGATCGCGCAGCAGCAGCAGGCGCGCGGCGCAGCCTTGCAGATGCGGCACGGCTTCCATCATGCGTTCGGCGTGAATCAGCAACAACTCGTCGCGCGGCGCCTGGCCATGCAGCTGCAGCAAGGCGGCCTGGGCAGCCGGCAGGATCAGCACCGGAAACAGCTCGCCGATGTGCAGCGGCCAGGCGCCGTCAGTGATGCCTGTGCGACCGGCCGCACTCCATTCGAGAGCCTGGCGCCACAGATCGGCCCTGGTTTCGAGGCGGTTGCGCTGCGCTTCCCAGAGTCTTTCGTACCCGGCTGCAACGGGCCGCGCGAGGCGACTCTTCAGCAGCGACAAAGTGGCGCGCAGGGCGATGGCGGCGGCGAAGTCGGCCTCGGGCAGCACCAGACAGAGCGGGCGCAGATCAAGGTCGAGGGCGTTGGAAATTTCAGGCAGCCATTCATCGTCGGGAACGACCAGCAGCGCGGTCCGCCCGGAGGCGACGCTATGCGCGGCGAACTCGGCCAGGGCGGCCAAGGCGAGTTCCGTGTCGCCGCGCGGCAGCGGAACAGCGGGCGGCTTGTCGGCCTGCCCGGCAAGCGCCATCTCGGCGCGCCAGCAGGCGGCCAGTTCGGCTGGCGTACTCGGCGCGTTCTGGTCTGCGGGCGTGGACATGCCGCAATTCTAACGGAAGCTCGCCGCCGAGCTCTGCCGCTTCGAATCCCTTCACCTTGCCGAAATGCTTGCCGCAAGCTAAAGTGCGCGCTTATTTCGCTGCTGTGAGGAGTCTTGCGTGTTCGCCATCATCCAAGCTGCCGGTTGGCCGATTTATCCCTTGTTGCTGGCCTCCATCATTGCTGTTGCCCTGATCATCGAGCGCGCTTCGGCGTTGCGTCGTGCCCGGATCGTTCCGCCCGGCTTGCTGCAGAGCGTGGTCGGCGAGTATCGCCAGGGCGGCGTGAATGAGCAGATGCTGCGCCGTCTCGACATGCATTCGCCGCTCGGCCGTGTGTTCGCCGCCGGCCTGCGCAATGTCAGGAGTTCGCGCGAGGTCATGAAGGAATCCATCGAGGAGTCGGGTCGCGCCGCCGCGCACGAGCTGGAGCGCTTCCTCACCAGCCTCGGCACCATCGCCTCGATCAGTCCGCTGATGGGTCTGTTCGGCACGGTGGTCGGCATGATCGAGATCTTTGGTTCGCCAACCGGTTCCGGCAACAATCCCCAGGCCCTGGCGCACGGCATTTCGGTGGCGCTCTACAACACCGGCTTCGGCCTGATCATCGCCATCCCGAGCATGATCTTCTATCGCCACTTCCGTTCTCTCGTTGATGGCCTGGTGGTCGAGATGGAGCAGCAGGCCGTCAAGCTGGTCGAGCTGGTGCACGGCGAACGCCAATAGGACGCAAGGGGCTACGATGAACTTCCGACGCGGCCGTGCTCACGAGGAGCCGGAGATCAACCTGATCCCGATGATCGACGTGCTGCTGGTGATCCTGATCTTCCTGATGGTCACCACCACCTATTCGAAATACGCCGGTCTGGAGATCAACCTGCCGACCGCCGATACCCAGCAGCAGGCCGATCAGCCCAACGAAATCAACGTCGTGGTGAATGGCCAGGGCGAGGTGATGGTCAACCGCAGCGTTGTCGGCGGCCGCGACGTCGCTGCCATCAGCCTGGCGCTGCGCCGCGTTGCCGAAGCCGGTGGCGGCAAGGAGCCGGTCGTCATCATCAGCGCCGACGCCCAGACGCCGCATCAGGGCGTCATCGACGTGATGCAGGCGGCGCAGCAGGCCGGTCTGTCGCACATTTCCTTCGCCACGCAGAATACGAACCGTTGAAGGTTGAAGGCAAGCTTCCCCCGGTACACGGTGGAAGCGCCATGGCAATTTCGCCGTTCGGGCTGAGCTTGTCGAAGCCCATTCATACTCCATGATCGATACGGCCAGCCCTTCGACAAGCTCAGGGCGAACGGCCTGGGTTCGTGCGCTGTCGATGGTCGATGAGCGCTCGTGCGAGCTCCGCGCCGGAACATGAATCCAGGCGCCATCCTCCCCCTGGCCTGGCAACAGCGCGGTCCGCTCGCCGTGCTGCTGCTGCCGCTCGCCGTACTCTTCGCCATGCTCGCTGCCGTGCGTCGTCTCGCCTACCGGCTCGGCTGGCTGAAGAGCGAGCGCCTGCCGGCGCCGGTGGTGGTGGTCGGCAACATCATCGTCGGCGGCAGCGGCAAGACGCCGCTGACGCTGTGGCTCGCGGAACAGCTGCGCCAGGACGGCTGGAAGCCGGGCATCGTCAGTCGCGGCTACGCGGCTTCCGCCGACCGGAAACAGGTGCGCGAAGTGCTGGCCGCCAGCGCGGCCGCCGAAGTCGGCGACGAGCCGCTGCTGCTCAAACGACGCAGCGGTCTGCCGGTGTTCGTTGGCCGCGACCGCGTTGCCGCCGGGCGCGCCCTGCTGGCGGCTTACCCCGACTGCGATGTGATCCTCAGCGATGACGGCCTGCAGCATTACCGCCTGGCGCGCGATGTCGAAATCGCCCTGATCGACGGACGCGGCCTGATGAACGGCTGGCTGCTGCCGGCCGGCCCCTTGCGCGAACCGCCGCGCCGCCTGGCGCGCGTCGCGGCGCTGGTGCTGAATGGCGACGAGACGCGCGTGCCGTCAGCGGCTGGCGGTGTGCCGGCGTTTCGCATGCGTCTCGCCGGCGCCGAGTTCCAGCGTCTCGATGATCCGGAAACACGCTGCGCGCCGGCCGACCTTGTCGGGATGAAGCTGGCCGCCGTCGCCGGCATCGCGGTGCCGCAGCGGTTTTTCGCTCATCTTGAAGGACTGGGGCTGACGTTCAGTCGCCACGCTTTCCCCGATCATCACCGCTTCAGCGACGCCGATCTGGCCGCCATCGAGGCCGATGCGCTCATCATGACCGAGAAGGATGCGGTAAAATGCGGCGCTTACACTTTTACTCTCGGCGCGCGCCCGGTCTGGGTGTTGCCGGTGGCGGCGCAGGTCGATATCCTGCCCTCCGCCAACAACGCCTGCGGTCTCGCTGCCCATGTCGCACACTGTCTCGTGGAGAAGCCGCTTGGACGCCCGACTGCTTGAAATTCTCGTCTGCCCGATCTGCAAGGGCCCCCTCGAACATCGCAAGGCGCAGGCCGAACTGGTCTGCAAGCCGTGCCGGCTCGCCTACCCGGTCAAGGACGACATTCCGGTGATGCTGGAGGACGAGGCGCGCAGCCTCGCCGCCGAGGAAGCCTGAGGGACTGTGAAAATATCACCTCATTTTCGCCAACCCAACGTTGCTTGCGGTGGGAGTCCCGCATGGGATTCCTTCGGTCACGGTCTCCAGGCCGCGAATCGCTCGGTGCGCACGGCCACCATTCGCGGCCTGGAGGTTGCTCCCACGGATGCCCTCCCCGAGCATGGTGCTCGCGACAAATTTTCACCGCTCTTGAGGCCCGCGTGAGCGTGAAACCGCGCATCGTGATTCCGGCGCGCCATGCCTCATCAAGGCTGCCCGGCAAGCCGCTCGCCGACATCGCCGGCAAGCCGATGATCGTGCGCGTCGCCGAGGCCGCGCAGCGCTGCCGCAACGAGGGCATCTGGGTCGCCACCGATCACGAGGAGATCCGCGCCGTGGTCGAGGCGCACGGTCATCAGGTGGTGATGACGCGCGCCGATCATCCGAGCGGCACCGATCGCATCGCCGAAGTCGCCGCCCAGCTCGGCTGGCTCGACGACGAGATCGTCGTCAATGTGCAGGGCGACGAACCGCTGATCGATGCGGCCCTGGTCGAGGCGGTCGCCGCCGCGCTGCACGAGGACTCCGGCGCGGCGATCGCCACGGCGAGCCACGCCATCGTCGATGCCGCCGACTTCTTCAATCCGAATGTCGTCAAGGTGGTCTGCAACGCTGCCGGCCGCGCCCTGTACTTCTCGCGCGCGCCGATTCCCTGGGATCGCGACGCCTTTGCCGCCAGCAAGGATGCGCTGCCGGCGGGGCTGAATGCGCAGCGCCACATCGGCCTCTACGCCTACCGCGTCGGCTTCCTGCGCCGCTACGGCCAGCTCACGCCGGCGCCGCTCGAACGCAGCGAGGCGCTCGAACAGCTGCGCGCGCTGTGGCATGGCTATGCGATCCGCGTCGTCGCCTGCGAACAGGCGCCGCCGGCCGGCGTCGACACGCCTGACGACCTTGTCCGGGTGCGCAAGGAGTTTGACCAGCGCGCCAATTGAGACTATCTTGGCGGTTTAAAACATCGCACGCCGGCAGCCATTCCGGGTATGCCGTAGACCGCGAGTCACACCCATAAGAACACAGCAGATTTTCACTCAGGAGCTACCATGCGGCTGATTCTTCTCGGACCCCCTGGCGCCGGCAAAGGCACCCAGGCCGGGTTCATCACCGAACGTTTCGGGATTCCCCAGATTTCCACCGGCGACATGCTGCGCGCCGCGATCCGCGCCGGCACGCCGCTCGGCCTCGAAGCCAAGAAGGTCATGGATGCCGGCAAGCTCGTTTCCGACGACATCATCATCGGTCTGGTGCAGGACCGCCTGAAGCAGCCGGACTGCGCCAAGGGCTATCTGCTCGACGGCTTTCCGCGCACCATCGCCCAGGCCGACGCGCTCAAGGCCGCGAATGTGGCGATCGACTACGTGCTGGAAATCGACGTCGCCGACGAGGAGATCGTCACGCGCATGAGCGGTCGCCGCGTGCATTCGGCCTCGGGCCGCACCTACCACGTCAAGTTCAACCCGCCCAAGGTCGACGGCATCGACGACGTGACCGGCGAGCCGCTGATCCAGCGCGACGACGACAAGGCCGAGACGGTGCAGAAGCGCCTCGAAGTCTATCGTCAGCAGACCCTGCCGCTGGTCGAGTACTACAGCAATTGGGCCGCGACCGGCGAGGCCAGGGCGCCCAAGTACCGCAAGCTCGCCGGCGTCGGCAGCGTCGAGAGCATCCGCGACAAGGTCTTCGGAGTTCTCGTCTGACCATGGCGACCACAGGCCCGCGCAACGCCTTCTACGCGCAGTCGGGTGGGGTGACCGCGGTCATCAACGCCACCGCCGGCGCCCTGATCGAAGCGGCGCGGGCGCATCCCGACCAGATCGGCAAGGTCTACGCCGGACGCAACGGCATCATCGGCGCGCTGACCGAGGACCTGATCGACACCTCGCTCGAATCCGCCGAGAACATTGCCGCGCTGCGCCACACGCCGGCCGGCGCCTTCGGCTCCTGCCGCTACAAGCTGAAGAGCCTCGACACCCACCGCGCGCAGTACGAGCGGCTGATCGAGGTGTTCCGCGCCCACGACATCGGCTACTTCTTCTACAACGGCGGCGGCGATTCGGCCGATACCTGCCTCAAGGTCTCGCAGCTTTCGGCGAACCTGGGTTACCCGATCAAGGCCATCCACGTGCCGAAGACGGTCGACAACGACCTGCCGATCACCGACTGCTGCCCGGGCTTTGGCTCGGTGGCCAAGTATGTCGCTGTCTCGATGCGCGAGGCCGGTTTCGACGTCGCTTCAATGGCCAAGACGTCGACCAAGGTATTCGTCCTCGAAGTCATGGGCCGTCATGCCGGCTGGATTGCCGCGGCCTGTGGTCTGGCGGCCGAGCAGGAAGGCGATCCGCCGCACATCCTGCTGTTCCCCGAAGTACCCTTCGACGAAGTGGCCTTCCTGGCGCGCGTCAGGGACAGCGTCGAGCGCTACGGGTATTGCGCCATCGGCGTTTCCGAAGGCCTGCGCAACGCGCAGGGCGAGCTGATGGCCGAGACCGGCGCGCGCGATGCCTTCGGTCATGCGCAGCTCGGCGGCATCGGTCCGATGATCGCCGGCCTGATCAAGGACAAGCTCAACTACAAGTATCACTGGGCGGTGGCTGACTACCTGCAGCGCGCGGCGCGGCACATCGCCTCGCGCACCGACGTCGAGCAGGCGGTCGCGCTGGGCCGCGCCGCCGTCGAACTGGCCTTGGCCGGAGGGAACGCCGTGATGCCGACGATCAAGCGCCTTTCCGACAGTCCCTATCGCTGGGAGATCGGCGTCGCTGATCTCAATCAGGTGGCGAACGTCGAGAAGAAGATGCCGGCGGAATTCATCACCGACGACGGCTTCGGCATTACCGCCGCCTGCCGCGCGTATCTGGCGCCGCTGATCGAGGGCGAGGACTATCCGCCCTATCGCAACGGCCTGCCCGACTATGTGCGCCTGAAGAACGTGGCGGTTGCCAAGAAGCTGGCTGCGTTCGCGGTTTGAGGTCCAGCCGATGACAAATAAAAACGGGTTGCCGAAGTTTCATGGCAGCCCGTTTTGCTATTCTGGCAGGGCATAAGGAGTGTCACAAGGAGTGTCATAAGGAGTGTTTTCCAACAAGTGTAAATAATGGCTTTGGCTCTTTGGTAATGGGTAATGGGTAATTGGCAACTGGTTTTTCCAACTTAAGGAGGAAGTGAATGTCCGCACTAATGTTTGCGCTGGTGTGTGCCGTGATCGCAATTGTCTACGGCGCGATTTCCAGCAAGTGGATTCTGGCCCAGCCTGCGGGCAATGCGCGCATGCAGGAAATTGCCGCTGCCATTCAGCAGGGGGCGCAGGCCTACCTGAACCGTCAATACAAGACCATTGCCATCGTCGGCGTGGTGTTGTTCCTCGTCATCGGCCTGGTGCCCAAGCTCGGCTGGTTGATGGCCATCGGCTTTCTCATCGGCGCCGTGCTGTCGGGCGCCGCCGGCTACATCGGCATGAACGTTTCGGTTCGCGCCAACGTGCGTACCGCAGAGGCGGCGCGTAGCGGCATTGCCGCGGCGCTGAACGTCGCCTTCAAGGGCGGCGCCATCACCGGCATGCTGGTGGTCGGCCTCGGTCTGCTCGGCGTCGCCGGCTATTACGCCGT
>CAZCPD010000089.1:6917-11600 GCA_964500425.1 uncultured Rhodocyclaceae bacterium | reverse complement strand
CGACGCGGTAGAGGATGCCGCGCCGCAGTCGCGAGCACCGCGAGCAGGTGGTCTTGCCCTCCGGCACCACGCGCTTGACGATGGAGTAGGTGTCCTGATTCTCGATGTGGAAGGGAATGCCGAGCTCGCGCAGGTAGTTGGGCAGCACCTCGGCGGGAAAGCCCGGTTGCTTCTGGTCGAGATTGACGGCGACCAGCTCGAAATCGATCGGTGCATGCTCGCGCAGATACATCAGGATGTCGAGCATGCCGAAGGAGTCCTTGCCGCCGGAAAGGCAGACCATGACGCGGTCGCCCGCCTCGATCATGTTGTAGTCGACGATGGCCTGGCCGGCGTTACGGCGCAGGCGCTTGGCGAGCTTGTTGGCCTCGATGCGCTGCTTCTCGAGTTGGCGCGCGCTGAGCGGCGTGGATGGTGTCTGGGCTTGGGTGTCGGGCTTCATGATTTCAAAGATAAACGCTGCGGCCGCCATCGACATTGATGACCTGGCCGGTGATGTAAGGCGCGTCGAACAGCAGGAAGCGCACGGTGCGCGCGATGTCGGCCGGGGAACCCTGGCGCTGCAGCAGCGTGCGGGCGACGATGTCGGCGCGCGCGGCGGCGTCGAAATCGCCGGCTGCATCGCCCACCGGCCATTCGATCGGCCCCGGCGCGACCGCATTGACGCGCACCGCTGGCGCCAGTTCCAGCGCCAGCGCGCGCGTCAGGCCGAGCAGGCCGGCCTTGGCGGCGCAATAGAGCGGGTAGTTCCGGAGCGGCCGTTCGGCGTGGATGTCGGTGATATTGACGATGGCGCCACGGTTCGCCGCGAGCTGCGCCGCCGCGGCCTGGGCCAGGAACAGCGGCCCTTTCAGGTTGCTGCCGGCCAGGTCGTGCCAGGCTTGCTCGTCGATGCTGCCGAGCGGCGTGGGGTAAAACGCGGAAGCGTTATTGACCAGCGCATCGAGCCTGCCGAACCGGGTCAGTGCAGCATCGACCAGCGCCGGCAGCTGCGCGGCTTCGCGCATGTCGGCCGTGACGCAGATGGCCGACGCGGTGCGCCGCGCGTTGAATTCCACGGCCAGCGCCGTCGCTTCCGCCGCTGCGGTGTGGTAGTGCAGGACCAGCCGCGCCCCGGCGCCATGCAGGGTGCGCGCGATTTCCGCACCGACGCGCTTGGCGGCGCCGGTGATCAGGACGACGGGGGCTTCGGTGTTCTCGCTCATGCCCGCCAGTATACCGGCTGCCCCCGGGTGTTCCCGGTGACTATTCGATCGGACGATCCACCAGCCGGTCCACAATGCGGGCTGCCGCGGCCATGCCGAAGCTGGCCGTCACCATCACCGCCGAGCCGTAGCCGGCGCAATTCAGGCCTTGCGGCGCCGCGCCTTGCGTCGGCGATTCATCGATGTCGCAGGCCGGCGCGCCATTGATGGGGCGGACGATGGGCTCGGTCGAAAACACGCAGTCGACGCCGAAGTTCTGCTTCGGTCCGCGCGGAAAACCGTATTCCTTGCGCAGCTGGGCGCGCAGCCGGGCCACCAGCGGATCGTGTTCGGTGCGCGCCAGGTCGGCGACCTGGATGCGTGTCGGGTCGCGTCGCCCGCCGGCTGCGCCGGTGGTGACGACGGGAATGTCGTGGGCGCGGCAATGGGCGATCAGCGCCGCCTTGGCGCGGCCGTCGTCGATGGCGTCGAGCACGTAATTGCAGGTGGGCAACAGGCCGGCCACGTTGTCCACCGTCACGAAATCGTCGATCTCGCGCACCTCACAGCGCGGGTTGATGGCACGGATGCGTGCCGCCATCGCCTGCACCTTGGCGCGGCCATACTCGCCTTCGAGCGCGTGGATCTGGCGGTTGGTGTTGGATTCGGCGACGTGATCGAGATCGACCAGCGTCAGGCGCCCGACGCCGCAACGCGCCAGCGCTTCCGCCGCCCAGGAGCCGACGCCGCCGATGCCGACGACGCAGACGTGCGCCGCGGCCAGTTGCGCCAGCGCACCGCCGCCGTAGAGACGATTGATGCCGCCGAAGCGGCGCCCGAAATCCATTTCCGCTGCTGACACTGCGCTGATCTCCGCGATGGGGCGACGAAGGAAGGCGCGCATCATGGCACAATGCGCGTCCCATGCAAACCGATACCCCCCGAATCGACCGGCTCGACACGACGCCCAAGGGCGCGCCGCTGCCCGAACCGGATGCCGACGCGCGCGCGGCGAGCGCCGCCCTGTGCCGCCATATCGTCGATGAGATCGGTGCGGCCGGCGGCTGGATTCCGTTCTCACGCTATATGGAACTGGCGCTCTACGCTCCGGGACTCGGCTACTACAGCGGCGGCGCGCAGAAGTTCGGCGTGGCCGGCGACTTCGTCACCGCCCCGGAAATCTCCCCGCTATTCGCGCGGACTCTGGCCGTGCCGGCCACGCAGGTGATGGCGCAATCGGCGCCACATATCCTCGAAGCCGGCGCCGGCAGCGGTGCGCTGGCTGCCGACCTGTTGCTCGAACTGGAGCGCCTCGGTCAGTTGCCCGAAACCTACGCCATCCTCGAACTGTCCGGAGAACTGAGGGCGCGCCAGCAGGCAACGTTGCAGGCACGCGCGTCACAACTGGTCGAACGCGTGACCTGGCTCGACTGCCTGCCGGAAACATTCTCCGGCCTGGTGCTCGGCAACGAGGTGCTCGACGCGATACCCGCGGCCGTCGTCAAATGGACGGAGAACGGGGAAATCCTCGAACGCGGCATCGAACTCGACGCGCAGGGACATTTCGCCTGGGCGCCGCGACCGGCGCGGGGCGCCCTGCTGGAGGCCGCGCGGAGGCTCGATCTTCAGCCATCGCAGTTTCCCTATGTGTCGGAGATCAATCTCGCGGCGTCCGCATGGGTCGCCGAATGGGGCCGCATTTTGAACAGCGGCGCCCTGTTGCTGATCGACTACGGTTTTCCACGCCGCGAGTATTACCTGCCGCAGCGCGGCAGCGGCACGCTGATGTGCCACTACCGCCATCATGCCCATGACAATCCGCTCTGGTGGCCGGGGCTCAACGACATCACCGCCCATGTCGACTTCAGCGCCATCGCCGACGCTGGCTTCGATGCCGGACTCGATGTGCTGGGCTACACCAATCAAGCGCGTTTTCTGCTGAATTGCGGCATCACCGAGGTTCTCGGACGCATCCCGAATGACGGCGGCAAGGAATACCTGAGCGCGGCGCGCGGCGTCGAGAAGCTGATCCTGCCGCATGAAATGGGCGAACTGTTCAAGGTCATCGCCTTCGGCCGCGGCATGCAGCAGCCGATGCCGGGATTCGTCCCCGGCGACCGACTGCACACCCTGTAAACTTCAGGAAATGCGCTGAAACAGCTGGGCGATGCGGCTCGGCTTGCCGAGGATCAGCAGCGCCAGTTCGTCGAGCGCCTCGGCATTCAGGGCTTCCGGCGCCATGCGGAACTCCATGGCGCCGAAGCGCTCGATGTTGCGCATCTTCAGCGCCATCGAGCCCGTCTCGGGATGGCCGACGATCAGCAGGCCGGCCTTGATTTCGCAAGGGAAGGTGAAGGTGGCGCGCTCGACGCGGGCACGGTCGTTCTTTTCCTCGTCGGCGGTGAAGGCGATGTTGTGATCGAACAGAGCCTTGCGCATCTTTTCCTGTGCCGGGTTTTCGCGCGTCACGCGAAACTGCTTCGGTGCGACCAGGCGATAGCGCAGGGTGACCTGATCGTAGAAGCGGTCTTCGGAGGACACTTGCTGCATGCGAAAGTCGGCGCGCCCCTCTTCCCAGTGCATCTCGTCGAAATCGACGACGCCGAAGAAGGAGTAGGCCTTTTCGTAAGGCGGTTTGAGGATGTTCAACTGTCGCGACAGGTCGTTCAGGTAGAGAAAAGCCCGTTCCAGTGCGGAGCTGATGCGTTGCAGCAGCTCGGTCTGTTGCGTCGACTTCTTTTCTTCGCCCTCGAGCTTGGCGACAGCCTGCATCCTGAGGGTTGCGAGCAGGTTGCTGCCGCCTTTGTCGGGCGCGGCAGCTGGCGTCGATGCGGGCGCCGGGACTGCGGCGGCCGCGACAGGCTTTGCGGCGGCAGCCGCCGCCGGAGCAAGCTTCGCCACCGGGGCCATCGCCGGACGTGCCGCAGCGCCAGCGGCCGCGGCGGGCGTAAACCGCGCGGGCGGCGGCGGTTCTTCAGTCTTCGGAGGACCGTTCAGGTCAAATGCCTCGATGTCCTTCAGCAGACGTTCCCGGCTATCGGGCCAATCATCGTTTGCCATGTGCCAACCCTTACCTTGTATCTGACGACTGAGTTTCAGGCAGACTTGACCAGTTCGGCCAGCCTGGCGCGCAGCCCGGCCGGCAGCGAGGCCGGCTTGCCGCTTGCCTGCGCCACGAAGACGCGCACGACGTATCCTGTTGCCACCGGTTTGTCCTCGCCGGCGCGAAAAAGGCCAATCTCGAAGCGTACCGAGCAACTGCCGAGCTGGCCAACGCGCAAACCCGCCTCAATGTTATCCGGAAAACCGAAGACGCGGTGGAGGCGGCAGGCGGCTTCGAAGGTTTGCCCATGCACTTCTTCACGGTCTGCGCCAGTCCCCTCGCCACGTGCCGGATGGCGCAGAAAATCATCGATGATGCCCTCGAACCAGGCGCAACAGGCCGCGCTGACTGCGCGATCTCGCGCATCGTCGTCGGTCTGGTGGCCGGGGATGGCAG
>CAZCPD010000089.1:0-6817 GCA_964500425.1 uncultured Rhodocyclaceae bacterium | reverse complement strand
GCGCTGACTGCGCGATCTCGCGCATCGTCGTCGGTCTGGTGGCCGGGGATGGCAGTGAAGCGAACATAATTGCCACGCCGCTCGGTGCGAGGCTCCTGATCGGCGCTCATTTATCGTGTGCTACGGCGATGTTTGTGACGCCAAAGACGACAGCTACAGCCCGCAGCGGCGGGAGAGGTTGTCACTCAGGTTTGAGCGGCGGGGCGTCCGACCTGCCCCGCCGGAATGGTCGCTGGCCGGGCTACTCCTGGCTCAGATAGACATTGCGCAGGAAGGCTTCAGCGTCTTCAGTCGCCGGTATCTTGCGCTCGGATACGGCTTCCTGCAGTCCCAACTGGCACTCGCCATATTCCGCTCGATACTGGTTCGGCAACCACTGGGCGTTCAGAACTTCCTCCTGGAAAGCACCGAATTCATCTTCGACGTACTCACCCGAATCCATGTCCATGATGATCACCATTTCTGCCTCCCGTAAATGGTTGGAGTGCGTAATCAGATTAACGGAAAACCCGGGCGAAAGTTGAACCCCCGCGAAGAAATTTTTAGCTGTTGTTTTCGCGCCACGGCGCGACCTTGAACAGCAGCAGCATGCCCGGCACCGCAAGTGCCGCGCAGAGCAGGAAGAAGGAGAACCAGCCCAACTGCTCGACCAGCCAGCCGGCGGCGGCGTTGATGAAGCTGCGCGGCACGGCGGCCAGGCTGGTGAACAGGGCGAACTGGGTGGCGGTATACAGCGGATTGGTGGCGCGGGCGATGAAGGCGACGAAAGCCGCCGTGCCGAGACCGACGCCGAGCGCTTCGAGGCCGATCACGCCGGCCAGCGTCACCAGTTCAGCGGAGCCGACGGCCGCCTGCCGGCCAAGCCAGGCCAGCCAGGCGAAGCCGAAGATCGACAGCAATTGGACCGCGCCGAACAGCCACAAGGCGCGGTTGATGCCGAGTCGCACCATCCACAGCCCGCCGATCAGCCCGCCGATCACCGCCGGCCAAAGGCCGGCATGCTTGGCAACCAGACCGATGTGGGTCTTGGTGTAGCCCATGCTCAGGTAGAACGGCGTCGCCAGCGCCGTGCAGAGGCTGTCGCCGAGTTTGTAGAAAAAGATGAAGGCGAGAATCAGCAGCGCCTCGCGCAGGCCGGCGCGGCCCATGAATTCGTGGAACGGCTCGACCACCGCTGCGCGCAGGCTGCGCGGCGGTGCTTCGGCGGGAGTGGGCTCGCTGACCAGCAGGCTCATCAGCGCGCCCGGCAGCATGAACAGCGCGGTGATCCAGAACACCTGCTGCCAGGGCAGGTGATCGGCGAGGATCAGCGACAGGGAACCGGGCACCAGACCGGCGATGCGGTAGGCGTTGACATGCACCGAGTTGCCGAGGCCGAGCTCGGCATCGGCAAGAATTTCGCGCCGGAAGGCGTCGATGGCGATGTCCTGGGTGGCCGAGAGCACCGTCAGCAACAGCGCCAGCGCGACAATCTGGGTCAGGTCGAGGCGCGGCGAGAGCATGCCGAAGCCGGCGATGCAGGCGAGCAGACCGAATTGCGTCAGCAGCATCCAGCCGCGCCGGCGTCCGAAGCCGGGCACGGCGTAGCGGTCGAGCAACGGTGACCAGAGGAACTTCCAGGTGTAGGGCAACTGGATCAGCGTCAGCGCGCCGATCTCCTTGAGGCTGATGCCCTCGGTGTACAGCCAGGCCGGAATCAGGTTGAGCAGCAGATACAGCGGCAGGCCGGAAGTGAAACCGGTCGCGACGCAGATCAGCATGCGCCGCGTGAACAGGGCGGCGAGCCAGTCGGGCAGAGGCATGCTCACGCGCCCCGGGCGAGGCGATACACGGCGAGGCTGCCGAGGAAGTTGGATTCCTCGGTGACGAGCCGACCCTGCTCGTCAAGCACCTGACGATCGCGCACCACCAGATGCAGCCGGGCGCAGAGATCCTCGAAATCGAGCATGGTGAAGAAGCGCATGTTGGGCGTGTCGTACCACTCGTAGGGCAGATCCTCGGACACCGGCATGCGTCCCGCCATCACCGCCATGCGGTTCTTCCAGTAACCGAAGTTCGGAAACGACACCACCGCCTCGCGGCCGACGCGCAGCATCTCGACGAGGATTTTCTCGGTATGGCGCACCGTCTGCAGGGTGCGCGACAGGACGACGTGGTCGAAGGCGCCATCGACGAAGCCGGCCAGTCCGGCCTCCAGATCGCTCTGGATCACGTTAACGCCGTTCCGGATCGCCGCCAGAACATTGGCATCCTCGATCTCGACGCCGTAGCCGCGCGCGCCGCGCGCTTCGATGAGCAGCTTGAGCAGGGAGCCGTCGCCGCAACCGAGGTCGAGCACGCTTTCGCCGCGCTGCACCCAGCCGGCAATGACCTCGAAATCGGCGCGGCCGAGCAGGTTGGTCATAGCTTGATCCGTTCCAGGTAGGCGTCGACGACGGCATGGTAATGCGCGTCCTCCATCAGGAAGGAGTCGTGGCCGAAGCGCAAGTCGAGTTCGGCGTAGGAGACGTCGCGCCGGTTGGCGAGCAGCGCGGCGACGATTTCCTTCGAGCGCGCCGGACTGAATCGCCAGTCGGTGAGAAACGACACGACCAGGAAGCCGGCCCGTGTGCGCGCCAGTGTCGCGCGCAGGTCGCCGTCGTTCTCGCGCGCCGGATCGAAGTAGTCGAGCGCCTTGGTCATCAGCAGATAGGTATTGGCGTCGAAGTGGCCGGCGAACTTGTCGCCCTGATAGCGCAGGTAGGACTCGATCTCGAACTCGACGCCATAGCCGTAGTTCAGCCGGTCGTTGCGCAGCACGCGGCCGAATTTTTCGCCCATCTGATCATCCGACAGATAGGTGATATGGCCGAGCATGCGCGCCAGGCGCAGACCGCGCAGCGGCCGCACGTTGTGCTCGTAGTAGTGGCCGCCATGAAAATCCGGATCGGTGAGGATGGCCTGGCGCGCGACGTCGTTGAAGGCGATGTTTTCGGCCGTCAGGTTGGGCGCCGCCGCGATCACGATGGCATGGCGCACGCGCTCGGGGAAGGTGATCGCCCAGCGCAGCGCCTGCATGCCGCCGAGGCTGCCGCCGATCACCGCCGCCCAGCTGTCGATGCCGAGCCGGTCGGCGAGCCGCGCCTGGGCATGCACCCAGTCATTGACCGCCACCAGGGGGAAATCGGCCCCCCACGGCTTGCCCGTCGCCGGATTCAGGCTGGACGGCCCGGTCGAGCCGTGGCAGCCGCCGAGGTTGTTCACGCCGACGATGAAGAACCTGTCGGTGTCGAGCGGCCTGCCAGGGCCGATGATGTTGTCCCACCAGCCGATGTTGTCGGGCTCGTCGGCGTAATGGCCGGCAACATGGTGATGACCTGAGAGCGCATGGCAGACCAGGATGGCGTTGGACTTCGCGGCATTCAGCGTGCCGTAGGTTTCATACACCAGGTCGTAGGCGGGCAGCACCGCGCCGCTGCGCAAGGTGAGCGGCGTGTCGAAATGGGCGCGTTGCGCCTCGACAATGCCGACGTTGTTTGTCATTGAACTCAAGCTGCCACCAGAAATAAAAAACCCGATCGGCGCATCGCGGATCGGGTGAGTTCGTCTGCAGCCCTCTTCGCTTTAGCCGTATTTATCAAGCGCCCGCAAGCTGAAACGACCGGAGAAGACGGGTCGGAATCAAATCGGCGCAGTATGGAAAAGTACCGTTTCGCTGCGGAAAAGTCAAACCCGGCGAGGGCCGGGGGCTGGTTGGCTGCCCCTTTCAGGCGTTGATCTTCACCAGTTGCTCGCGGATGCGCAAGCCATCGTCGAGGCGCAGGATGCGGCTGACAGCGCTCTGCAACGCAACGGTGTCGCTCTTGAGCACCTGCTGCTTGATCTCCAGCAACTGCGACGGGTGCAAGGAAAACTTGCGCAAGCCCATGCCGAGCAGGAGGCGCGTCATCATCGCGTCGCCGGCCATTTCGCCGCAGATGGCCACGGGCAGACCGGCGCGGTTGCCGCGTTCGATGGTCTGCGCGACAAGTCGCAGCACGGCCGGGTGGAGCGGGTCGTAGAGGTGCGCAACCGCTTCGTCGCTGCGGTCGATCGCCAGCGTGTACTGGATCAGGTCGTTGGTGCCGATCGAGAGAAAGTCGAGGCGTTTGAGGAATGGCCCGAGCGCCAGCGCTGCGGCGGGAATCTCGATCATGCCACCGACCTTGACCGTCTCGTCGAACTTGATGCGACTGTCGCGGAGCTGCTGTCTGGCCTGCTCGATCATCGTCAGCGTCTGCTCGATCTCGTGAGCATGGGCCAGCATCGGAATCAGCAGATAGACCTTGCCGTAGTGCGAGGCGCGCAGGATGGCGCGCAGTTGGGCGAGGAAGATCTGCGGTTCGCTCAGGCAATACCGTATCGCGCGCAGGCCGAGCGCCGGATTTGGCTCGGTGCGACCGCCGGCATTGTTGCGCAAGGCGCGCGCCTGCTTGTCGGCGCCAATGTCCAGCGTGCGGATCGTCACCGGCTTGCCGGACAACGCCTTCACCACGCTGCGGTAGGCTTCGAACTGCTCGTCCTCATCGGGCAGTTCGTCGCGGTTCATGAAGAGGAACTCGGTGCGAAAGAGACCGACGCCGGCAGCGCCGACTTCCTTGACCTTTTCGATGTCCTGCGGCAATTCGATATTGGCGAACAGCAGGACATCCTCGCCGTCGAGGGTGATCGTGCGCGCCGTGCGCAGGCGCTTGAGCTTGTTGCGCTCGATCTGCAGTTCACTCTGGCGCAGACGAAACTCTTCGAGCACGCGCTCGTCGGGATTGACGATCAGCACACCGCGTGTGCCGTCGACGATCAGAAGGTCGTCGTCACGAATCAGCGGTCGCGCATGATGCAGGCCGACCACCGCCGGAATCGCCAGGCTGCGCGCGACGATGGCGGTGTGCGAGGTGGCGCCGCCGAGGTCGGTGACGAAGCCGCCGATGCTGAGGCGCTTGAACTGGATGGTGTCGGCCGGCGACAGGTCATGGGCGACGACGATGATCTGGTCGTCCTCGACGCCGCTTTTGCGTCGCGCGATCTTGCGCGTCTTGCCCATCAGCACCTTGAGGATGCGTTCGACAACCTGGACGATGTCCTGCTTGCGCTCACGCAGGTAGGCGTCCTCCATTTCGTCGAATTGCGCCGTCAGGTGTTCCATCTGCTGCACCAGCGCCCATTCGGCGTTGCAGCGGCGGTCCTGGATCAGTCCGCGCGGAATCTCGGCGAGCAGCGGGTCGGCGAGGAACATCGCCTGCAGATCGACGAAGGCGGACAGCTCGGCCGCCGCGCCCGGCGAGGCCTCCGCCTCGATCTTCAGCTGATCGAGCTCCATGCGCACGGTTTCCAGTGCGTTGTCGAAGCGCGCCACCTCGGCGGCGACATCGCGTTCGCGCACCTGGTACTGGGCGACTTCAAGTGTCGCGTGCGATACCAGATGGGCATGGCCGATGGCGATGCCCGAAGAAACGGCCAGTCCGTGCAATGCGAAAGTCAAGACGCCAGACCCCCCCGAAGATTCACTCGCCCTCGCCGAACTTGTCGGCGATCAGCGCCTGCAACGCCTGCAGCGCTTCGTCAGCGCGTTCGCCGTCGGTCTCGATGATGACTTTCGAACCCTTGCCGGCGGCCAGCATCATCACGCCCATGATGCTCTTGGCGTTGATGCGGCGGCCGTTGCGCTCCATCCAGACCTCGCAGGGGAAGCTGCCGGCCAGCACGGTCAGCTTGGCCGAAGCGCGGGCGTGGAGGCCCAGTTTGTTAACGATCTCGACTTCGTTTCGTGGCATGGCGGTCAGTGGTTCAGCATGTTGAGGACGCCGTCGCGGCCACCGCCGACGGCCTTGGTGAGCAGGATTTCCATGCCCTTCTCGCGATAGGTCAGAGCGCGCAGCAGCATCGGCAGATTGATGCCGGCGAGGCCTTCGATGCGGCCCGGCTCCAGCAGTTTCATGGCGACGTTGGCCGGCGTTGCGCCATAGATGTCGGTCAGTATCAGCGCGCCATCTCCCTTGTCGACCAGCGTCAGCATGTCGCGCGCCAGCGGCAGCGCGTCGAGCGGGTCGTCCTGCGCGGCCATGCCGAACTGAACGATCTGCGCCGGACGTTTGTTGAGAACATGGCAGGCGCATTGAATCAGCGACTCGCCGAGGCTGCCATGGGTAATCAGGAACAAGCCGATCATTCTGTCATAACCCGTTGCGGATGTTTGTGTCGATTTGTAATCGCTTGTAGCGGGACATGGTCATTGTATCAGCCTGGCGCGGCTCGGCTGAGCGGGCGCGGCGGCTCACGGTATCGTGACCGTCTTGATGGTTCTGGCCGCGTCGCCCTCCAGCTTCAGCCGTTCCTGCAAGGCTGCCGTGACGAACAGGGTGCCGGCGGCGTCGATGCGCAGCGCCTGGGTCACGCCAAGCCTGCCCGCCTGCTCGCGCCATTCCGCGCCGGCGACGAACAGCGGCTTGGAGAGCGCATCGGAACGCATCCCGGCATCGGCGCCGGGCGGCATCAGCACGGTGACGGCCTGGGTGCCCTGCGCGGGGGACGCAGTGCGCGGGTCGAGCAGATGGCAGTAGCGTTTGCCGTCGAGCAGAAAGTAGCGCTGATAATCCCCCGAGGTCCCGATCGCCTCGCCGTCGCGCAGATCGAGCGCAGCCAGCGGCGCAGTCGAGCGCGGATGCTGGATGCCGACGCGCCACGGCTTGCCGCCCTTGGTGCCGAGCGCCATGACGTTGCCGCCGATGTTGACCAGCGCATTGTGCACGCCGCGCGCCTTGAGCAGCGCGGCGGCGCGATCGAGGGCGACGCCTTTCAGATA
>CAZCPD010000088.1:0-11619 GCA_964500425.1 uncultured Rhodocyclaceae bacterium | reverse complement strand
AATTCGCCGTCGTTATCTATTCATTCCAACGCTACGCGAATTGTTCTGCGTTTCCGTAGATATATTCATCCTCCAACCGGAAGGGATGACACGGACGCACAGGGATGGGCTTGTCTTCTGGCCAAGTGAGGACCAAATCACCCGCTTGTAGCTCTTCAATCGGCCGCAGCCCTTCTTTGGTATGCACCAAGGTGCCTGCTGCGAAGCAGGTTTCCATGTCCCGTCTGGCCTTCGCTTCGGCTTTGTTAAGCGCAATTTCGCGGGCGCGTACGCCGTCCGTCGTCGTCAAATCGCAATTGGTGTTATGCACACAAACCCCAACCTCGCCCACATAGTAGGTGTGGAATTCCTCGACCTCGAAGTTGTAGACCGGGGTCATATACGATTCGCCCAGGAAATATTTTTGGGGACGGACCACGGTTTATTCGCGGACTCGTTCATTTCTTCCCAGACCTTCTTGATTTCCGGAAGGTGATCGCGCATCCACTTGTAGTCCGCCGGGGTTTCGGTGCAAGGCACGGTGTGACCATATTGCGACGGGGTGCCGACCACGCTCACTTCGTTGGTCAGCAATATCCGCTTTCCATTCGCATAGGTTATGCCAAAAACGGTTTTGTCTCGACCGAAAAACCCCTCGTCGGCCATATAGAAAAAGCCCTTGTGCTCACCTACCTGAACCGGCAGCAGTTTCCCGTATTTTGGTTGCTGGACCACCGATATCTCTACCCCCTTCATCATGCGCTCATAGAGTGAACCGCCGGCAACGCTTGAGGGATCGGGAACGAAGGAATATATCGCCTCAAACTCCGGGCGAAGAATGTTGCGACTAGAGAGACTTTCTGGTTTTGGCGTGTACTTGGTATTCGGACCAATCACCTCGTTGCAGACATGTGCGGTCTTGTCGTATCCACTATCGACTGTGCTCGGCGGAATGCCGGCTGGTAACGTATCGACAGTTGCCTGGTTGGTCGCCACCAACACCCCAGCCATTATCGTGGGCAGTTCCGGCGGTGGGACCAACGGTATGTCGAGGCTGAACATGAGTTCTTCTCCGGATTCCAGGGTGGGAATAATAGGGGCAGACCACGGTTTTCTGCGCGACGCATCAAACGCCTGAATCGCGAAGCTGAACATATTCAGCAGATGCTCTCCAGCCTCACGCCGCCAGTTCGCGTGTCGCCTCGTCGATCACCGCCTCGGAAACACCATGCTTTTTCAGCGCCTCGATCAGTCGTGCAGTGTGCCCGAACTCGTATTGCGCCTCGTCGCGGCGCAGGCCTTCGCCGATGTAGGCTTTCAATAGCGCCTGATAACCCGAGAATCCCTTGAGCGGGGCGATTTTTTTCAGCGAATCCACCACGTCGACGGGGATGCGCAGCGTGATGGAGGTCATGGGGCGGTCTTTCGCCAACCGCTTCTTGATCAGGTCAGAAACACTCATATTCTCGCCTCTCTTCGTTCGTCGCCCGCCGGGCGGAAATGATGCGGATGACGTCATCCGCTACCTCGATATGCACCACGAACAACAGCCGCTGTGTGGCGTCGAAACCGATGATCGCTTCGCGCGTCTCGTCGTTTCGACCGGCTTCCACGAGCCGGAAGAACGGATCGAAGAACACACTGGCGGCTTGCTCGAAACTGATTCCGTCATGCTTGCGGACATTGGCGGCGGCCTTTTTGGCGTTCCACACAAAGGCCGTGCCATTCAATTCACAGCGTCTGTCCATGGCAGCATTCTGGTTTCTCGTATTGTCTTTGTCAATACGTTCCCCTTCTTATTAATATGGGGTTAGACCACTAAACCGGAAGGTTTAGGCACCGAAGCTGAGCATGAATTGAAGGGGCCAGATTCGATCTATCCCTTGTCATCCACCACCACCGGCACCCTTGCCGCCAGCGCGCAGAACAACTCATAGCTGACCGTGCCCGCCGCGCTGGCGACTTCGTCGGCGGACAGCCCCTGGCCCCACAGCACCACCGGCGTGCCGATGGCGGCTTCGGGGATGTCGGTCAGGTCCACGCAGATCTTGTCCATCGAGACGCGGCCGAGGGTGCGGGTGCGCTGGCCGGCGACGAGCACCGGGGTGCCGGTCGGGGCGTGGCGCGGGTAGCCGTCGGCGTAGCCGCAGGCGACGATGCCGATGCGCATGGGCGCGTCGGCGGTGTAGCTGCCGCTGTAGCCGACGCGGTCGCCGGGCTTGAGGTGGCGCACGGCGATGAGTTCGCTGGCGAGCGTCATCACCGGGCGCAGGCCGAGGTCGGCGGCGCTTTGCAGCTCGGGGTAGGGCGAACTGCCGTAGAGCATGATGCCGGGGCGCACCCAGTCGGCGGTGCCGCCGCGGGTTTCCGGGTAGCGCAGTAACGCGGCGGAATTGGCGAGGCTCAGCGGATGCTTGCGGTGTGTCGGGCCGCCGCAGAGGCTTTGCAGGTGCGCCATCTGCGCAGCGATGCCGCGCCCGTCGGGGCCGCAGTCGGCATCCGAGAAGTGCGTCATCAGGGTGATTTCTGCGATCTGCGGCGCGGTTTCGAGCAGGTGCAGGGCAGACTTGAATTCGTCGTCGTCGAGGCCGAGGCGGTTCATGCCGGTGTTGAGCTTCAGATACACCGGCACGCGCGTCGGCAGGCCGGCGTCGACGAGCGCCCGCACTTGCTGCATGGTGTGCAGTACCGGCGTCAGGCGATGTTCGGCGATGAGCGGCAGTTCGTCTTCGCGATAGAAGCCTTCGAGCAGCAGGATGGGCTGGCGCAGGCCGGCTTCGCGCAGGGCGATGGCGCCTTCGAGCTCGATCAGGGCGAAGCCGTCGACGCCTTCGGCGCTGTCGGCGAGCGCCTCGGCGCAGCGCAGCAGGCCGTGGCCGTAGGCGTTGGCCTTGAGGACGGCCCAGCTGCGCGCGCCGCCGGCATGGCGGCGGGCGACGGCATGGTTGTGGCGCAGCGCGGCGCGGTCGATGGTGGCGCGGATGGGGCGGGTCATGCGGCGACGAAGCGCTTGATTCTTTCACCCGCGAAGGCGACGAAGGTTTCGACGAGCCGCGAGCGGAACTTCTCGCGCGGATAGACCATGGCCAGGGTGCGCGTCAGGCGCGGCTTGAGCGGAATGACGACGAGGACGCCGAGGCGCTGCGCCTTGGCGACCGAGGCGCGCGAGGCGATGGCGAAACCGAGGCCGGTTTCGACGACGCCGTTGAGCGAAACCGGGCTGCCCATTTCCATCACCATGTTCAGCGCGGCGAGGCTGAGGCCGGCCTGGCGCAGGTAGGCGTCGGTGCATTCGCGCGTGCCGGAGCCGGGTTCGCGGCTGATATAGGGATGGTCGAGGAGTTGCTTGGGCGTCAGCTCCTGGTATCTGGCCAGCGGGAAGTCGGGGTTGCAGACCACCTGGAGTTCGTCGTCGCAGCAGCTTTCGACGTGCAGCGTCGGTTTGGCCGAGTGGGATTCGACGAGGCCGAGGTCAAGCGTATGTTCGGCGACACGCGCCTCGATGGTTTCGGAATTGGCGACAATCAGGCGCGGCTGCACCTTGGGGTAGAGCGACTTGAACTCGCCGAGGATGCGCGGCAGCATGAATTCGGCGATGGTGGTGCTGGCGCCGATCAGCAGCGAGCCGCTGACTTCGCCGCTCAGTTCGGCCATGCGCACGTCGAGCTCGTCGGAGAGGCCGAGGATTCTTTCGGCGTACTCCAGGACCATTTCGCCGGCCGGCGTCAGCACGATCTTGTTGTGTCCACGGTCGAACAGGCGGGTGTTGAAATGCTCTTCGAGCTGCTTGACCTGGAAGGTCACCGCCGGCTGGGTCATCAGCAGGGCTTCGGCGGCCTTGGTGAAGGAGAGCTGCTTCGCCACGGCGTGGAATACCTGCAATCTGCGATCGGCCATCTGCTTTCCCTCGATGCATTTTCCGTGAACGTCCAGCGGTCTATTGAATCACAAATTGACTTCATAAGATAGCCTTATCGGCAGTCGGGGCGCGGCTTGGCGGGAAATCCCGGGACATGACAGGCGGAAGGGAGCATGGATTTGACGGGGCTGCCTTGATGTGCGCGACAGACAGGGGTAATGGCTTCATGTTATAAACCGCGTCGGCCCAACCGGCTCGGTCCGTTTTCAGGTGGCGCCGGCCAGGACTGAACCACAAGACAGAGGAAGCGATTCCTCGACAGCGCATGAATCTCGGTTTCTACATCATCATGGCGGCGCAGTTTTTCTCCGCGCTGGCCGACAATGCCCTCCTGATCGCAGCCATCGCCATCCTGCGCGACATACAGGCGCCGGACAGCTATGCGCCGCTGCTGAAGACCTTTTTCACCGTTTCCTACGTCGTCCTTGCGGCTTTCGTCGGCGCCTTCGCCGATTCGATGCCCAAGGGGCGGGTCATGTTCATCAGCAACAGCATCAAGATCCTGGGGTGTTCACTGATGTTCCTCGACGTTCATCCGCTGATCGCCTACGCGGTCGTCGGGCTCGGCGCGGCCGCCTATTCGCCGGCCAAGTACGGCATCCTCACCGAGTTGCTGCCGGCCCGCATGCTGGTCGTCGCCAATGGCTGGATCGAGGGGCTGACGGTGCTCGCGATCATCCTCGGCACGGTGGTCGGCGGGATGCTGATCAAGCCGGACATCGCCGCGCATCTGCTCTCCTTCGATTTTCCCTTGTTCGATACCGGCATCGATACGGTCGCCGAAATGAATCTGCTGGTGGTCGGCATGCTTTACGTGCTGGCCGCCGTGTTCAATCTCTATGTGCCGAATACCGGCGTCGACCACCATGTGCTGAAGCGGAATCCCATGTATTTGCTGCACGATTTCAATCACTGCATGAAGCTGCTCTGGCGCGACAAGCTCGGCCAGATCTCGCTGGCGGTGACCACCCTGTTCTGGGGTGCCGGCGCCACGCTGCAATTCATCGTCATCGAATGGTCGAAGATCGCCCTCGGTCTCGACCTCTCCAAGGCCAGCATGCTTCAGGGCGTGGTCGCCTTCGGTGTCGCCGCCGGCGCGGTGCTCGCCGCCCGCATGATTTCCATGCGCAATTCGATCCGGGTGATACCGCTCGGCGCGGCGATGGGCGTGGTGGTTCTGGCTTTGATTTTTGTGCGCGACACGGCGCTTGCCATTCCCTTGCTGGTCCTGGTCGGCTGTCTTTCCGGCTTCTTCGTGGTGCCGATGAATGCACTACTGCAGCATCGCGGCCATGTTCTGATGGGCGCGGGTCACTCGATCGCCGTGCAGAACTTCAACGAGAATTTGTCGATCCTGGTGATGACCGGCTGCTATTCGGCGATGGTCATGGCGCAGCTTTCGATTTACACCATCATCGCCATCTTTGCCTTGTTCGTCATCGGCATCATGGTGTTGATCCAGCGACACCACAACCACAATCAGCGCCAGTTCGATTCCGTCGCGCTGCTCGAGGACACGAAGCACTGAGGCCGTTTCGGCCTCACGACTTGAACAGGGCGAGCATGGCTGCGGCGTCAACGGGCTTGCTGTACAGATAGCCTTGCAGATAGTCACAGCCGTGGCTGATCAGCATGTCGCGCTGCACCCCGGTTTCGACGCCTTCGGCGACGACCGTGAATCCCAGATTGTGGGCCAGGGCGATCATGGCGGTGCAGATCACGACATCGTCGCTGTCGGATTCGATATCGCGTACGAAGGTTCGGTCGATCTTCAGGGTGTTGATCGGCATCAGCTTGATATTGCTGAGGGAAGAATAGCCGGTGCCGAAGTCGTCGATGGCCAGGCGGATGCCCATCCGGCGTAGCGCCTTGAGCTTTTTGATGCAGGCGGTCGGATCGTCCATCACCACCGATTCGGTGATTTCCAGCTCCAGTTCTTCGCCGCACAGCCCATGCTTGTTCAAGGTCGCTTCGACGAAGGCGAGCAGGGACGACGAACGCAACTGCATTGCGGAAAGGTTGACGGCCATCTTGATTGACGCAACGCCCTGATCGCGCCAGGCGCGCAGCTGGCGGCAGGCTTCGTCGATGACCCATTCTCCGAGAGGCAGGATCAGGCCGCTTTCCTCGGCGATATGGATGAAATCGGCCGGCATCACAAGCCCATTCTTGGGGCTGCGCAAGCGCAGCAGGGCTTCGACGCCGACGATTTCTCCGCTCTGGCTGGCGATCTGCGGCTGGTAGTGGAGTTCGAAACATTTTGCCGCCAGCGCTTCGCGCATGTCGTGCTCCATGCGCATGCGCCGCATGGCGAAAATGTTGAGCTCCGGGGAAAAGAACTGGATGTTGTTGCGGCCCTGCGACTTGGCGTGGTACATGGCCGTGTCCGCATGTTTCATCAGCGTGTCGCTGTCCTCGCCATCCGTCGGGAAGAATGCCAGGCCGATGCTCGGCGTCGTGTGCACCTGGAATTCGCCGATGCAATAAGCCTCGCCCAGCGATTTCAAGATCTTGTCGGCCAGCCGGGCTGCGGCGGGAGCGTTTTCGACATCGGTCAGTATGACCACGAATTCGTCGCCGCCGAGCCGGCCGACGATGTCGCTGCTGCGGACGCATTCGTTGAGACGGCGCGCCACCTCGATCAGCAGGGCATCCCCGGTGGCGTGCCCGAGCGTGTCGTTGGTGGCCTTGAAGCGGTCGAGATCGAGGAACAGCACCGCCACTGGACGGCATTCGCGCTTCGCCGTGGCCAGGGCCTGTTCCAGACGCGCCGTGAGGCTGTTGCGGTTGAGCAGGCCGGTCAACGGATCGTGATGCGCCAGGTAGGCGATCGATTCCTGGGCCGCCATGCGTTCGCTGATGTCGCGACAGGAGCCGAAGCAGCTGCCGTCGGAGAGGATGCGCGCGTTGAGTTCCACGGGAATGATGCGGCCGTCCTTGCACTTCAGGCGGATTTCCTGAAGTAGTTCGCCCCTTTCAAGCAGGCTCTGGAAACTGAGCAGGATCTCGCCGTGATCCTCCGCCGGGGTGATGTCGAGGATGCTCATGCCGAGGAGGGCATCGTGAGCATGTCCGAGCAGCCGGGCGGCCTGCTCATTGACGTACTGGTAGCGCCCGCCGGAATCGGTGATGAAGATGGCGTCGGCGGCGCCTTCGAGGATGCCCTTGATGCGGTTCTCGCTCTTGACCAGTAGCGCTTCCGTCAGCTTGCGTTCCGTGATGTCGCGCCAGACGCAGTAGATGATCGTCCGGTTGTCGAGCGGGATGGCCGAGAGCGTGACCTCGGCAAGGAACTCGCTGCCATCGAGCTTGCAGTGCATCCATTCAAAGCGATGCAGACCCTTTTCCAGCGCGATGGCCATCATGCGTTCCGCCTTGGCGTAGGAGTCCTCGCCATTGGGCTGTCGGGCTGGCGAAAGTCGCGAAGGGTGTGTGTTCAGCAGATCTTCGCGGCACGAATAACCGAGAAAGCGGACGGCGGCCAGGTTGCATTCGACGAAACAATTGCCCTCGATGATCCAGGTCGGGTCCGGAGAAGACTCGAAAAGCTGCTGGAACCAGCTGTTGTCAGGGGTGAGGGGGGGATTGTGCATCTGGCATCATCGAATGACCATTGATTCATGATGCTAGCACTGCACCTTGACGGGCGCAATATGCGGAAAAGCCTTGATCACAAAGGGGTTGCTCACATCCCTTCGCGCCTGCCCGGAATCAGCCGCGCGTGTTCGACTGCGTCTCGAAACTCGCCAGATCGACACGCGGTTCGGGCTTCCAGCCCTTCTTGCGGTATTCGGCGACGACGTTGGTGAAGATGCCGCCGCGCACGTAGAACTTCGCCGTCAGGCGCATGTAGCGCGGCTTCACCGCCTTGGCCAGATCGTCGAGGATGCGGTTGGCGACATCCTCGTGGAAATGTCCCTCCTCGCGGAAACTCCACGTGTACAGTTTCAAACTCTTCAGTTCGACGCACAGCTTGTCCGGCACGTAGTCGAGAATCAGCGTGGCGAAGTCGGGCTGCCCGGTCTTCGGGCACAGGCAGGTAAACTCCGGGATTTCCATGTGGATCTGGTAATCCCGCTGTGGCGCGGGGTTGACGAAGGTTTCCAGGGTCTTGGCGGGTTTGCTGGGCATGGCGGCGGAATAATGGCGGTGACAAGGGGCGGAAGGCGTGAAGCGGAAAGCGTCAAGGTTTTCATTATAATGCGCGATTCCGTCAGGGCTGACGCCGATCGGATCGCCGGTTGGTTTGCCGCCCCATGAATTAGAAAAAAGAATCCGCCGTGCGCCTTACCAAGCTCAAACTCGCTGGCTTCAAATCCTTCGTCGATCCCACCACCGTGCTGGTGCCTGGCCAGCTGGTCGGCGTCGTCGGCCCCAACGGCTGCGGCAAATCGAACATCATCGACGCCGTGCGCTGGGTGCTCGGCGAATCCAAGGCCACCGCGCTGCGCGGCGAGTCGATGCAGGACGTCATCTTCAATGGCTCCGGATCGCGCAAGCCGGTCAGCCGCGCCAGCGTCGAGCTGGTCTTCGACAACTCGCTGGGCCGCGCCGCCGGCCAGTGGTCGCAGTACGCCGAAATCACGGTCAAGCGCGTGCTCGACCGCGAGGGCAACTCCAGCTATTTCCTGAACAACCTGCACGTGCGCCGCCGCGACGTCATCGACGTCTTCCTCGGCACCGGCCTCGGCCCGCGCGCCTACGCCATCATCGAGCAGGGCATGATCTCGCGCATCATCGAGGCCAAGCCGGAAGAGCTGCGCCTGTTCCTCGAAGAGGCCGCCGGCGTCACCAAGTACAAGGAACGGCGGCGCGAGACCGAGAACCGCCTGGCCGATGCGCGCGAGAACCTGCTGCGCGTCGAGGACATCCGCAACGAACTCGACGGCCAGGTCGTCAAGCTCGAAGCCCAGGCCGAGATCGCGCG
Source organism: uncultured Rhodocyclaceae bacterium (assembly GCA_964500425.1). Taxonomy (GTDB): domain Bacteria; phylum Pseudomonadota; class Gammaproteobacteria; order Burkholderiales; family Rhodocyclaceae; genus Sterolibacterium. The sequence goes on along the minus strand of CAZCPD010000088.1, from coordinate 2,794 downwards.
CCAGTTCCACGAATTGCAGGCGCGCCACGACCGTCGCCAGCAATTGCTCTGGCTGAAGAAACGCAACGACGCGCGCGCCGACCATCAGCGTCTGGCGCAGGAGGTCGAGAAAAGCGCGCTGCGTCTCGACGCCGAGACCGCCCAGCTGCGCGAGCTGGAAGCCAGCGTCGAAGCCGCGCGTGTCGAACACTTCTCCGCCAGCGACGCGCTGCACGCGGCGCAGGGCGAGATGTTCACCGCCAACGCCGAGGTCAGCCGTCTCGAAGCCGAAATCAACCACATGCGCGACACCCGGCAGAAGCTGGAGACGCGCCTGGTCCAGCTGGCGACCGAAGAAGCGCACTGGAAGACGCAGATCGTCGGCCTGGAAACCGAGGCCGAGCGCTGGCAGTCGCTGCTCGACAACGCCCAGATGCGCGCCGAAACCAGCGTGGCGCGGCACGAGGAAGCGGCGGCGCGCCTGCCGGAGGCCGAAGACGCGGTGCGCGCGGCGGGCGAAGCCGTCGCCGCTGCGCGCCGCACGGTGAATGAGGCGGAGCAGGGGGTGCGTCTCGGCGAAGCCAATCGCAGCCACGCGCTGCGCGCCCTCGAAGGCTATGCGCAGCGCCGCGCCCGCCTCGACATCGAGCGCATGCAGCTGGGCCAGCCTGATCCCGCGCTGCTGGCCGCGAGCCAGGAGGCGCAGGCCGCCGCCGAAGACGCTCACCAGAACCAGCAGCAGGCGCTTGCAGAACTGCAAGTGCGCCTTCCAGGTATTGAACAGCAGCTGCGCGCCGCGCGCGAGCGCATGCAGCTCGCGCATCGCGCCCACGCCGAAACGCGCGCCCGCCACGACGCCTTGCAGCAGTTGCAGCGCCGCGTCGAAAAGAACGGCGGCGCCGAGAAGCTCGCCGACTGGCTGGCGCGGCGTGGCCTCGCCAACGCGGCGCCGCTGTGGCGCTCGATCGATGTCGACGCCGGTTGGGAAACGGCCGTCGAAGCGGTGCTGCGCGAACGATTGGCATCGCTTTCCGCGACCCATGAAGCCGCGGCGCAGGCGCTGCTCGATCCGCCGCCGACGCTGTTCGCCCTGGCGCTGCCCGGTGGTGCTTCCGGCGCAACACCGGCGGTCGCCGACAGCCTGCGCGCCAAGGTGCGCTGCCACGACGCCGGCTGGAACGCGGTGCTCGACGAATGGCTGGCCGGCGTTTCGGTCGCCGACGATCTCAACGCGCTTGCGCATCACCCGGTCGACTCGGGACGCTGCTGGGTCAATCGCGATGGCCACCTGCTTTCGCGCCACGGCCTCGTGCTGTATGTGCCCGATGTACGCACCCACGGCGTCATCGAGCGTCAGCGCGAGCTCGAAGAGCTGGCGGTGCTGCTCGAACAGCGCGCGCAGGACGAAGAGATGGCGCGCGAGACGCAAGGCGACGCCGAGCGCGAGCTGGCGGAAGTCCAGGCGCAACTCGCCGCGGTGCGGCGCAGTGTGCAGGAAGCCCAGCAACGCGTGCATGGAGCGCAGGTCGAGGCGCTCAAGCTGAGCCAGGCGCAGGCGCGCTACGAGGAACGCGCCGGACAGATCAACCGCGACCTCGCCGAAATCAATGCCGGCGAGGAAACCGAGCGCATGGGCATGATGCGCGCCGAGGAAGAGGGCGCCGACTGCCGCGAAAAGCTGGACATGGCGCGCGCCCGTCTCGACGAAGCCATGGCGGCGCAAGGCGTCCGTGAATCGGCGCTGCGCGAGGCGCGCAGCCAGGAGCAGGCGCTGGCGCGCGAGGCGCAGGAAGTGCGCTTCACCGAGCGCGAATGCGCCGGCAAGCTCGAAGACAACGCGCGCGCGCGCGAAACGGCGCGCACCCAGCTCGAACGCATCGCCGAGCAGAAACTGCTCGCCGAGGAGGAGCGCAGCGGCATCAGCGACGAGTCGCAGCAGGAGCGCCTGCAAGCCGCGCTCGCCGGCCGCCAGGAGCGCGAAGCCCTGCTGGCGACGCGCCGTGACGCGCTGGAGTCCGCCGCGGCCACGCTGCGCGGCTTCGACGAGAACCGCCTGCGCATCGAGCAGGGCCTCAACCCGCTGCGCGACCGCATCAACGACCTGCGCCTCAAGGCCCAGGCCGCGCAGCTCAACGAAGAGCAGTACACCCAGCGCCTGGTCGAAGTGAATATCCAGAGCGAGGCCGATGAGGCGCCGCTGCTCGCCGAGCTCGCGCAGACGCCGGGCTTGCGCGAGAACGCCATGCTGGCCGAGATCGCCCGCCTGCAACAGGAGATCGAGGCGCTCGGTCCGGTGAACCTCGCCGCCCTCGAAGAACTCAACACGGCGCGCGAGCGCAAGGGCTTCCTCGATGCCCAGTCGACCGACCTCAACCAGGCCATCGGCACGCTGGAAGACGCCATCCGCCGTATCGACGGCGAAACGCGCGACCAGTTGCAGCAGACCTACGACACCGTCAACGGCCATTTCGGCACGCTGTTCCCGCAGCTTTTCGGCGGCGGCGAGGCGCGCCTGATCCTCACCGGCGACGAGATCCTCGACGCCGGCGTGCAGGTGCTGGCGCAGCCGCCGGGCAAGAAGAACAGCAGCATCCATCTGCTTTCCGGTGGCGAAAAGGCGCTGACGGCGACCGCCCTGGTGTTCGCCATGTTCCAGCTCAATCCGGCGCCGTTCTGCCTGCTCGACGAGGTCGATGCGCCGCTCGACGACACCAATACCGAACGCTTCTGCAACATGGTCAAGCGCATGTCGCAGCAGACGCAGTTCCTGTTCATCAGCCACAACAAGATCGCCATGGAAATGGCGCAGCAGCTG
>CAZCPD010000087.1:0-11678 GCA_964500425.1 uncultured Rhodocyclaceae bacterium | reverse complement strand
CTCACGATCGCTGTCCACAACGGCAAGCAGCACATTCCGGTGTATGTCTCGGAAAACATGGTCGGTCACAAGCTCGGCGAGTTCGCGCTGACACGTACCTTCAAGGGTCATACCGGCGGCAAGAAGGCCGCGGTGAAGAAGTAAGGAATGACGATGGAAACCAATGCGATTCTACGCGGTGTCCGCCTGTCGGCGCAGAAGGGGCGGCTTGTGGCCGACCTGGTGCGCGGCAAGCCGGTTGACCAGGCGCTCAACATTCTGAGCTTCAGCCCGAAGAAGGGTGCGACCATCATCAAGAAGGTACTCGAGTCGGCGATCGCCAATGCCGAGCACAACGACGGCGCCGATATTGATGTGCTGAAGGTCAAAACCATTCACGTCGAGAAGGCTGCCGTTCTGAGAAGGTTCACCGCGCGCGCCAAGGGCCGTGGCAACCACATCCTCAAGCAGACGTGCCACGTCTACGTTACGGTCGGGGACTAAGGAAAAACTATGGGACAGAAGATTCATCCGACTGGTTTCCGCCTTGCGGTGACCCGTAACTGGACATCTCGCTGGTTTGCCAACAGCAAGAACTTTCCGGTGATGCTTAACGAGGACATCAAGGTCCGCGACTATCTGAAGAAGAAGCTCGCGCACGCCTCCGTCGGTCGCGTCATCATCGATCGTCCGGCGAAGAATGCTCGTATAACCGTGTATAGCGCGCGTCCTGGTGTCGTGATTGGCAAGAAGGGCGAAGATATCGAGCATCTTAAGGCTGATCTCCAGAAGATTCTTGGCGGGCAGGTTCACGTCAATATTGAGGAAATCCGCAAGCCGGAGATTGACGCCCAGCTGATCGCCGACTCGATCGCACAGCAGCTCGAAAAGCGCATCATGTTTCGTCGCGCCATGAAGCGTGCGATGCAGAATGCCATGCGCCTCGGTGCACAGGGTATCAAGATCATGAGTTCCGGTCGTCTGAATGGTGCTGAAATTGCCCGTTGCGAATGGTACCGCGAAGGTCGCGTGCCTCTCCATACGCTGCGTGCCGATATCGATTACGGCACCTCGGAAGCCAAGACGACCTACGGTATCATCGGCGTCAAGGTCTGGGTGTTCAAGGGCGAGATGACGGGCAAGAACGATCAGGCGGCGCAAGCTGCTGATGCCGCGACCGAAGAGCAGCGCCGTGGCGCACCGCGGCGTACGCCGGGACGCATCGGCGAGAAGGCTGACGCCAAGCCTGCGGCTGCCCGTCGCCCCGCCGTCCGCAAGCCGACTGAAGTCGGCGCCGAAGAAGTCAGCAAGGCGGCGCCCGTTCAGGAAGACGCTGCGGCCAAGGCGCCCGTCAAGCGCGTTCGCAAGACCGCTGCGGATACCGCTGCCAAAGATGCCAAGGAGTAATCATGCTGCAACCAGCACGCACCAAATATCGCAAACAGCATAAAGGCCGCAATTCCGGCGTCGCCACGCGCGGCGCCAAGGTCAGCTTCGGCGAATTCGGCCTCAAGGCCGTCGGCCGCGGCCGTTTGACCGCGCGTCAGATTGAGTCTGCCCGTCGCGCCATGACGCGTCACATCAAGCGCGGTGGTCGCATCTGGATTCGCATTTTTCCGGACAAGCCGATCTCTAAGAAGCCGCTCGAGGTTCGCATGGGTAACGGTAAGGGTAACCCGGAGTATTGGGTTGCCGAGATTCAGCCGGGCAAGGTCCTTTATGAAATGGATGGCGTCGCCGAATCCCTGGCGCGCGAGGCGTTTCGTCTGGCGGCGGCCAAACTGCCCATCGAGACGACTTTCGTTACAAGGCAATTGGGGTAATCATGAAAGCGAAAGATTTGAGACAGAAGGAAACCGCCGAACTGGAGAAGGAGTTGCTCGACCTTCGCAAAGCTCAGTTCAGCATGCGTATGCAAGCCGCGACGCAACAGCTTGTCAACCACAGCCAGATTGGCAAGACGCGTAAGGACATCGCGCGGGTCAAAACCATCCTGAATGAAAGGGGCGTCGCCAAATGAGCGAGACGACCGAAAAGATGCGTCGTACCCTGACGGGCCGCATTGTCAGTGACAAGATGCAGAAAACAGTCACCGTCTTGATCGAACGTCGCGTCAAGCATCCAGTGATCGGCAAGATGGTTCTGCGCAGCAAGAAATATCATGCGCACGTCGATAACGATGACGCAAAGATGGGCGACCTGGTGCAGATTGAGGAATGCGTTCCAATCTCGAAGACCAAGGCTTGGCGCGTCTCGCAGGTGATCGAGAAAGCCCGTCTGGCTTGATCGTTCGCTCAGCAAGCAAGAAATAGTTTGACAAGCAAGATCCGGCCATGCATAATGGCGGACTTTGCTGCAACTCATGCTCCTGGTTTATCCAGGAGCTTTTGACCCGAACGGGTTCCAAGACTGATCGCGAAGCTGCATAAATCGCGAATTAAGTTGGAGAAATTTAATGATACAAATGCAAACCAGGTTGACTGTCGCCGATAACACCGGCGCACGGTCGGTCCAGTGCATCAAAGTGCTCGGCGGATCCAAGCGCCGTTATGCGAGCATTGGTGATGTCATCAAGGTCAGCATCAAGGATGCTGCGCCGCGAGGCAGGGTCAAAAAAGGCGAGGTGTTCACTGCCGTGGTGGTTCGCACCGCGAAGGGTGTGCGTCGTGCTGATGGCTCGCTGGTCAAGTTCGATGACAATGCGGCAGTATTGCTGAACAACAAGCTCGAGCCGATCGGTACGCGCATCTTCGGGCCGGTTACGCGTGAATTGCGTACCGAGCGCTTCATGAAGATCGTTTCGTTGGCGCCTGAGGTTCTCTAAGGACCCGCCATGAACAAGATTCGCAAAGGCGATAACGTCATTGTCATTACTGGCAAAGACAAGGGTAAGCGGGGTGTGGTGCTTGCGCGCATTGATGAGCAGATGGTGCTTGTCGAGGGCGTCAATCGCGTCAAGAAGCATACGAAGCCCAATCCCATGAAGGGTCAGCAGGGGGGTATCGTCGAGAAAGAGATGCCCATTCAGGTTTCCAATGTTGCGCTGTTCAATCCGGCTACCCAGAAGGCCGATCGTGTCGGGGTTAAAACTCTCGACGATGGTCGCAAGGTTCGGGTATTCAAGTCGAACAGCGAAGTTGTGGACGCGTAAGGACAATCATGGCGCGCTTGCAGGAATACTACAAAAAAACAGTGGTAGGTGAACTGAAGGATAAGTTCGGCTACGGTTCGGTCATGGAAGTGCCGCGCATCACCAAGATTACCCTGAACATGGGTGTTGGCGAGGCTGTGGCGGATAAGAAGGTTCTTGATCATGCGGTTGGCGATCTGACCAAGATTGCCGGTCAGAAGCCGGTTGTTACCAAGGCGCGTAAGGCAATCGCCGGTTTCAAGATCCGTGAGGGCTATCCGATTGGTTGCATGGTGACTCTGCGCGGCGAGCGCATGTATGAGTTTCTCGATCGCCTGGTGACGATTGCGATGCCACGAATCCGTGACTTCCGTGGAGTCTCTGGCAAGGGTTTCGATGGCCGCGGCAACTACAACGTCGGCGTGAAAGAGCAGATTATTTTCCCTGAGATCGAGTACGACAAGATCGATGCGTTGCGCGGGATGAATATCAGCATCACGACGACCGCCAAGACCGACGCGGAAGCGAAGGCTCTTCTCGCGGCATTCAAATTCCCTTTCAAGAACTGAGGGACACATGGCCAAACAATCTATGATCAATCGCGAAGTCAAGCGCGCCAAGATGGTTGCGAAGTACGCAGCCAAGCGCGCGGAGCTTGCCGCGATCTACAACAATGTCAACCTGCCTGCTGAAGAGCGTATGGCAGCGCGCTTGAAGTTCCAGCAATTGCCGCGCAATTCCTCACCGTCACGTCAGCGCAATCGCTGCGAAGTGACGGGTCGTCCGCGTGGCGTTTTCCGTAAGTTCGGTCTGTGCCGTAACAAGTTGCGCGATGTCGTGATGCGCGGCGAAGTTCCGGGCATGACCAAGGCCAGCTGGTAAAAAGGAGAGATCACTATGAGTATGACCGATCCTATCGCCGATATGCTGACCCGCATCCGTAATGCGCAGACTGCGCAAAAAGGTGCTGTTGTCATGCCCTCGTCCAAGCTGAAGGTGGCGATTGCCAATGTGCTCAAGGATGAAGGTTATATCGATGAATTCGCCGTTCGCGAGAATGATGGCAAGCCGCTGCTCGATATCGCGCTGAAGTACTATGCCGGCCGGGCCGTGATCGAGCGCATCGAGCGCATCTCCAAGCCGGGTCTGCGGGTCTATCGCGGCAAGGATGATCTGCCGCAAGTCATGAACGGTCTGGGGGTTGCAATCGTGTCCACGCCCAAGGGCGTGATGACGGATCGCAAGGCGCGCGCTGCGAATGTCGGCGGCGAAGTCCTCTGTATCGTTGCTTAAGGGGACGACGATGTCACGTATTGCAAAATATCCTGTTGATGTGCCGAAGGGCGTCGAGGTAATGCTCGGCGAAGCCGAAATCAGTGTGAAGGGCCCGCTCGGCGCACTCACGCAATTCATGTTGCCGGCCGTAAAGGTCGAGCGTGATGGCGACAAGCTGCTGTGCAAGGCCATTGCTGGTCAGCCGAATGGCGGCGCAATGTCCGGCACCATGCGCGCGCTGGTGAACAACATGGTCACCGGCGTGACCAAGGGTTTTGAAAAGAAGTTGACGCTGGTTGGCGTGGGTTACCGTGCACAGGCTCAGGGCGACAAGCTCAACCTGACCCTGGGTTTCTCGCATCCGGTGGTTCACGATATGCCTAAAGGCGTCAAGTGCGAGACGCCGACGCAGACGGAAATCATCATCAAGGGTATCGATCGCCAGCAGGTCGGTCAGGTGGCCGCGGAAATTCGCGCCTACCGCTCGCCGGAGCCTTATAAGGGCAAGGGTGTCCGCTACGCCGATGAGCGTGTGGTCATCAAGGAAACTAAGAAGAAATAAGGGCGGACGATCATGGACAAGAAATTGACGCGTTTGCGCAGAGCCCGCAGGACTCGCGCCAAGATTGCCGAGCTCAAGGCCGTGCGCCTGACCGTGCATCGCACCAATCTGCACATCTACGCACAGGTTTTTTCCGGCTGTGGCACCAAGGTACTTGCTACCGCTTCGACGACAGAAGCCGAAGTTCGCGGCAAGATTCCCAATGGCGGGAATATCAAGGCTGCCGAGCTTGTTGGCAAGCTGATCGCCGAGCGCGCCAAGGCCCAGGGGATCGAAAGTGTTTCTTTCGACCGCTCTGGTTTCCACTACCACGGCCGCATCAAGGCGTTGGCGGAAGCCGCGCGCGAAGGCGGTCTGAAGTTCTGATGTGGCAACCAGCTAGCACACAGATGCAAATGAGCGAGGCAAACAATGGCTAAACCGCAAACTAGAAAGCAACAACAGGCGCCGGAGAAGATCGACGACGGCATGCGCGAGAAGATGGTCGCCATCAACCGCGTCACCAAGGTCGTGAAGGGTGGTCGTATTCTCGGCTTCGCCGCACTGACCGTTGTCGGTGATGGTGATGGCGGCGTCGGCATGGGCAAAGGCAAGTCACGAGAAGTGCCTGTTGCTGTGCAAAAAGCGATGGAGGAAGCGCGCCGCAAGCTGTCGCGTGTCAGTCTCAAGGACGGCACGTTGCAGCACACCGTCATCGGCCATCACGGCGCTTGCAAGGTGCTGATGCAGCCGGCTGGCGCCGGTACCGGCATCATCGCTGGCGGCCCGATGCGCGCCGTGTTCGAAGTCGCCGGCATCACAGATGTCGTCGCCAAGATCTACGGTTCGACCAATCCGTACAACGTCGTTCGCGCCACCATCAATGGTCTGCAAGCGATGAATACTCCTGCCGAAATTGCCGCCAAGCGCGGCAAGAGCGTCCAGGACATCATGGGGTAAGCAACATGGCTGAGAAGAAAATCAAGGTGACGCTGGTCAAGAGCCTGATCGGCACCAAGGTCGATCATCGCGCCACGGTCCGCGGACTCGGTCTGCGCCGTCTCAACAGCAGCGCGGTGCTCGAAGATACGCCGTGCGTCCGCGGCATGATCAACAAGGTCGCCTATCTGGTTAAGTGCGAGGGCTAAGACAATGCGACTGAATACCATCAAACCGGGCGAGGGTTCGACCCACGCCAAGCGCCGCGTCGGTCGCGGCATCGGCAGCGGCCTTGGCAAGACTGCCGGTCGAGGTCACAAGGGCCAGAAGTCGCGTGCCGGTGGCTTCCACAAGGTCGGTTTTGAAGGCGGCCAGATGCCGTTGCAACGCCGCCTGCCGAAGCGCGGCTTCGTTTCGCTGACGCGAGACCGCAACGTCGAAGTCCGCCTCTCCGACCTGGAAAAGTTGCCGTTGTCGGAGATTGATCTTCTCGCATTGAAGCAGGCGGGCATTGTTGTTGCCGATGCGCTTTCCGCGAAGGTCATTCTTTCCGGCAAGCTGACTCGCAAGATCACCCTGACCGGCATTGGCGCCACCAAAGGCGCCAAGGCAGCGATTGAAGCGGCGGGTGGCAGTATCGCCACGCCGGCCTGATATCGAGAGCAATCTTGGCAAATCCCGCAACCACCGCTGCAGGCAAGTCGATCGGAAATACCGGCAAGTTCGGTGATTTGTGGCGGCGTGTCTGGTTCCTGATCGGCGCGATTGTCGTCTATCGGATCGGTACGCACATCCCCGTGCCAGGCATCGATCCGGTGGCCTTGTCGCAGCTGTTCGAGGGGCAGAAGGGCGGGATCCTCGGCGTCTTCAACCTGTTCTCCGGCGGCGCCTTGTCGCGGTTCACGATTTTCGCGTTGGGGATCATGCCGTATATCTCGGCATCGATCATCATGCAGCTCGTGACCATCGCTTCGCCGCAGCTTGAGGCGTTGAAGAAGGAGGGCGAAGCGGGGCGCCGCAAGATCACCCAGTACACGCGCTATGGCACGCTGGGTTTGGCGCTGCTCCAGGGTTTGGGTATCGCCATTGCGCTCGAATCGCAGCAGGGTTTGGTGCTCGATCCGGGCGTGGTCTTCCGGTTGACTGCGGTCGCCACGCTGGTGACGGGAACGATGTTTCTGATGTGGCTGGGCGAACAGATTACCGAACGCGGCTTGGGCAACGGGATTTCGATCATCATCTTCGCCGGCATCGTCGCCGGTCTGCCGACGGCCCTGGGCGGATTGTTCTCTCTGGTCAGCACGGGCAGCATGCATCCGGTGACGGCGCTGTTCATCTTCGCGCTGGTGCTGGTCGTGACGGCCTTCGTTGTCTTCGTCGAGAAGGGCCAGCGCAAGATACTGGTGAATTACGCGAAGCGACAGGTCGGCAACAAGATTTATGGCGGGCAGAGTTCGCACTTGCCGTTGAAGCTCAACATGTCCGGCGTGATTCCGCCCATCTTTGCATCAAGCATCATCCTGTTCCCCGCGACGGTGGCAGGTTGGTTCGGGGCGAGCGAGGGGATGAACTGGCTCAAGGACATCGCCAGCACGCTTTCCCCCGGTCAGCCGTTGTATGTGATTCTGTATGCCGCCGCGATCATCTTCTTCTGCTTCTTTTATACCGCGCTGGTCTTCAATTCCAAGGAGACGGCCGACAATCTGAAGAAGAGTGGAGCCTTCGTGCCCGGTATTCGGCCAGGGGACCAGACGGCGCGCTATATCGAGAAGATCCTGACGCGCCTGACGTTGGCGGGAGCAATCTATATCACACTCGTGTGCCTACTGCCCGAGTTCCTGATTTTGAAGTGGAACGTCCCTTTTTACTTCGGTGGTACCTCACTGCTGATCATCGTCGTCGTCACGATGGATTTCATGTCGCAGGTACAGGCGTACATCATGTCTCACCAGTATGAAAGCCTCCTCAAGAAAGCGAACTTCAAGGGGGCCGGTTTTTCGGCTAGGTAAGGAAAATGTCGAAGGAAGACATGATCGAAATGCAAGGTGAGGTGCAGGAAAACCTTCCCAACGCGACCTTCAGGGTCAAGCTCGAGAACGGACACGTCGTCCTCGGGCATATTTCTGGAAAAATGCGGATGCACTATATCCGAATTCTTCCTGGCGACAAGGTGACGGTGCAGTTGACGCCTTATGACCTGACCAAGGGTCGTATCGTTTTCCGCGCCAAGTAAATTCGTAACTTGTAGAACTTCCGGAGAAGCATCATGAAAGTAATGGCTTCGGTCAAATGTATCTGCCGTAATTGCAAGATCATCCGTCGCAAGCGCGTCGTCCGTGTCATTTGCACGGATCCTCGTCACAAGCAGCGTCAAGGTTGATAGCTTGAAATTGGCAGGATTATTGTTTATAATTTTCTGTTTCCCGTTCGCGGGATATAAAAATTTAGGGTGAGCCTATGGCCCGCATAGCTGGGGTAAATATTCCGAATCATCAACATGCCGTGATCGCCTTGACTGCGATCTACGGAGTTGGTAACACGCGCGCAAGGAAAATTTGCGAAGCCGCGAAAATCACACCGTCGACCAAGGTCAAGGATCTTACCGACACCGAGATGGAGCGACTGCGTGAAGAAGTCGGCAAGTTCACCGTCGAAGGCGACCTTCGCCGCGAGGTGACAATGAGCATCAAGCGCCTGATGGACTTGGGTTGCTATCGTGGTCTGCGTCATCGACGTGGTTTGCCGTGCCGTGGCCAGCGTACCCGCACCAACGCACGCACTCGCAAGGGCCCGCGCAAGTCGATTGCCGGCGCCAAGAAGTAATCTAGGGAACTGACATGGCCAAGACCGCAACCAAGGTTCGCAAGAAGATCAAGAAGAACGTCGCCGAGGGTATCGCTCACGTGCACGCTTCTTTCAACAACACCATCATCACCATCACCGATCGTCAGGGGAACGCGCTGTCCTGGGCGACCTCTGGTGGCGCCGGCTTCAAGGGTTCGCGCAAGAGCACTCCGTTTGCGGCTCAGGTCGCGGCCGAGGCGGCTGGCAAGGTGGCTGTCGAGTGTGGCATCAAGAACCTCGAGGTTCGCATCAAAGGGCCGGGGCCCGGTCGCGAGTCGGCGGTTCGTGCCCTGAATGCTCTCGGAATCAAGATTTCCAGTATTACCGACATCACCCCGATCCCCCATAATGGTTGCCGGCCGCCGAAGCGCCGCCGCATCTAAGCTGTTGGCCCGTGCCGATAGTGAATCGACTGAATTCAAGGAGTAAATAGTGGCCCGCAATCTTGATCCCAAGTGCCGCCAGTGCCGTCGCGAAGGCGAAAAGCTGTTTCTGAAGGCTGAGAAGTGCTTCACCGACAAGTGCTCCGTCGAACGGCGTACTTATGCCCCTGGTCAGCATGGCCAGAAGTCGGGCCAACGTCTTTCCGGCTACGGCACACAATTGCGCGAAAAGCAAAAGGTTCGCCGCATCTACGGCATTCTTGAGCGGCAGTTCCGCAAGACGTTCGCGGCAGCCGACCGCCGTAAGGGGCAGACGGGTGAAAACCTCCTGCAACTGCTGGAAGGCCGTCTAGATACCGTCGCCTATCGTATGGGCTTTGGCGGTTCGCGCGCCGAGTCGCGTCAGGTCGTGCGCCACAATGGCGTTCTGGTGAATGGCCGTCGCGTCAATATTCCTTCCTATACGCTGCGTCCGGGTGATGTCGTTCAATTGACCGATACTGCGCGTCTGCATCTGCGGACCAAGTCCGCACTGGAAGCTGCCGAATCTCGCGGATTCCCTGAATGGATCGAGGTCGATGTCAAGGCTGGCAAGGGCGTCTTCAAGGCTTACCCTCAGCGCACCGAACTGCCTGCGACGATCAATGAAGGTCTGATCGTCGAACTTTACTCGCGCTAACTGGCGCTTCTCGATGAATTGTTGAGGTGTGCCTGGCACATCACCTCATATCAGAGACGCTCATGAAAGAAGGAATGCAGATGCAAAGCAGCGCACTTCTAAAACCGCGACATATTGATGTACAAACGCTCTCGCCGGTTCACGCTCGCGTGGTGATGGAACCGTTCGAGCGTGGTTATGGCCATACGCTGGGCAATGCCCTGCGCCGTATCCTGCTTTCGTCGATGCCCGGCTATGCGCCGACGGCTGCGATGATTGAGGGCGTGCTGCACGAGTACTCGACGCTGGACGGCGTACGCGAGGATGTTGTCGATATCCTGCTCAACATCAAGGGTGTCGTTCTCAAGCTGCACAATCGCAGCGAGGCATTGCTGACCCTGTCGAAGAAGGGCGAAGGCGTGGTCACTGCCGCTGACATCGAAACGACTCACGATGTCGAGATCATCAACCCGGATCACGTGATTGCCCATATCGCCCCTGGTGGCAAGCTGGACATCCAGATCAAGATCGAGGCTGGTCGCGGCTATGTGCCGGCGACGATGCGACCGAACGACAAGGAAACCCGCGGCATCGGTCATATTGTTCTGGACGCTTCGTTCAGCCCGATCAGCCGAGTCAGCTACGCGGTTGAAGCTGCCCGCGTCGAACAGCGTACCGACCTCGACAAGCTGGTCATGGACATCGAGACCAATGGCGCCATCGACCCGGAAGAGGCGATCCGTTATGCGGCGCGCATCCTGATGGATCAGCTGTCGATCTTCGCCGATCTCGAAGGCACGCCGGTCTCCGCAGAAGCACCGAAGCAGACTGCCGTCGACCCGTTGCTGCTTCGTTCCGTGGATGATCTTGAACTGACGGTTCGTTCGGCGAACTGCCTCAAGGCCGAGACCATCTATTACATCGGTGATCTGATTCAGCGCACCGAGCCGGAGCTGCTCAAGACCCCGAATCTGGGTCTCAAGTCGCTCAACGAAATCAAGGAAGTCCTCGCCTCGCGCGGTCTGACGCTCGGCATGAAGCTGGAGAACTGGCCGCCGCAAGGTCTGGAAAAGGTTTCCTGATTACCCAACCCTCTCGATAACGATCAACTGGCTGCCAGCATTGTGCAGCAGCCACACAAATACGAGGAAGTATCATGCGTCACGGTAATGGCTTGCGAAAGCTAAATCGCACTTCGTCGCATCGCCTGGCGATGCTCCGCAACATGACCAACTCTTTGTTGCGTCATGAAACCATCAAGACCACGCTGCCCAAGGCCAAGGAACTGCGCCGCGTCGTCGAGCCGATGATCACGCTGGGCAAGAAGCCGAGCTTGGCCAATCGTCGTCTCGCCTTTGACCGTCTGCGTGACCGCGAAATGGTCGTCAAGCTGTTCGACGAACTGGGTCCGCGCTTCGCCAACCGCAACGGTGGCTATCTGCGCATCCTGAAGATGGGATTCCGTCTGGGCGACAACGCGCCGATGGCGCTGGTTGAGCTGCTCGATAAGCCCGAACAGGCCGAAGCCGCTGCTGCCGCCGAATAACGTTCTTGTTTGGCAGCAAGCGAAAGGCCGGGGTGACCCGGCCTTTTTTATTTTGGTGCGCCCGGCAGGGCGCACTCACTTGGAGGTGGAAGTCCTCTACTCGCCCGACAAGGGGAAGAGTTAGCTGAACGGCAAGGGTGTTCTGGGCGACTGGAAATCTGGAGGAAGCCGAAGGCAAAGCGCTGGTCTGACGAACAGGAAGCGGATACGAGGCGGCACGGCGGGGTGAGGCGGCCAATATCGTCAAAGCCCGAAACTTGTACGGAACGCCGTGACGTAGATCCGACAGACATAAGCGTGAAGGTGAGTGCGCAATACCCGGGGAGATCTGCAGGGGTGCCGAGGGGAACCTCCGTGCTACCGCCATCGAGAGGTGGCGGGAA
>CAZCPD010000086.1:0-11886 GCA_964500425.1 uncultured Rhodocyclaceae bacterium | reverse complement strand
CGGAAACAATAGGGGACGCACCACGATTTCCCCATAAATAATGCTGACCTTGCGCAAGAGATTCGCCGCATAAAAGGCGGTGAATGTGGGCGCCATTCGCCGCACGGCGCACGATACCAAGGGGGGGGCGCCACGAAAAATCGCCAGCCCTTCAATACTCCCGCAACAGTATCAACTCGCTCTCCGCATGCCGCACGCGCAGCGCCAGGGCGCGGGCGAGGGCGATGACGAGGTTGAGGGCGAGCTTCTTGTGTTCCTCCGCGACGGTGTAGAACTGCTCGCGCGATAGCGCATACACGTCGGTATCGGTGAGCGCGACGGCGTCGTTGTCGTGGGGGCTGTTGTCGAGGAAGGCGAGGCTGCCGAAGAAGTCGCCGCGGCCGAAGCTGGCGACGTGGCGGGTGCGGCCGGCGCCGAGCGGGGCGAAGATGCGCACGGTGCCGCGGCGGATCCAGTACACCTCGTTGCCGGCCTCGCCGCGCGCGTAAATGGTTTCGCCAGCCGCGAAATGGCGCTCGGTCATGCGGCTTTCGAGATCCTTGAGCGTTTCGTCCTTGCGCTTGTGGAACAGTTCCATTTCCTGAAGCTGCATCAGGGATTCGGGCTCCGGCGCGGTTTCACTTTCGCCGAGCAGACGGTCTTCGACCCATTCGACGGCGTCGTCGAGTTCCTTGAATTTGCGCACGGATTGCGGCTCGGCGGCGGGGGCGCCGAGGACGCCGGTCTGTTCAAGGAATTCGCGCAGGTTGCGGCCGTTCGAGAGGCGTTCGCTGACGCTGCTGAGCAGCAACAGGGCGCCGCGTTCCTGCAGCGCGTCACGGATGTTGCGCAGCATGTGCGCGGCGGTGACGTCGAGCGACTGGACGCGGCGGAAGTCGAGGATCACGAAGTTGCGCGTGGCGAGCTCCGGCTCAATTTCGCCGTAGAGCTTCTGGGTGGTGCCGAAAAACAGGCTGCCTTGCAATTCGAAGACGACGGCCTGGTCGCCCTTCTTGGCGAGGATGCGGCGTTCGGACTCGGGGCGGCGCCAGGTCGATGAAGTCTGGTTGGCGAACATCTTGTGACGAACGACCGAGCCGCCGATCTGCTCGCGCACGAAGAGGAGCACCGCCATGGCGACGCCGACGCCCGAGGCGGCGATCAGGCCGACGCTCAAGGCGACGACGATGACGGCGAGGACGACGGCGAAGTCGAACACCGTGGCGCGCGATTCGATGAAGCGCAGCGGTTCGCGGTCGATCATCCGTACGCCGATGACGATCAGCGTGGCGGCCAGGGCGGCAACAGGAATCCAGGCGAGAAAGGAGCCGAGCAGCAGGGCGGCGATCAGCGCCAGCCCGCCCTCGATGACGCCCGAGGCGCGGGTTTTCGCACCGCTCGAGAGGTTGACCAGCGTGGCGCCCATGGTGCCGGATCCGGGCATGCCGCCAATGGCCGCCGAGGCGACGTTGGCCATGCCTTGCGCGACGAGCTCGCGGTTGGGGTCGTGGCGGCTGCGCGTCAGCTGGTCGAGCACGACGCAGGTCTTCAGGGTGTCGATGGAGAGTAGAACGGCGAGCGTCAAGGCGTTGCCGACGAGGCCGGCGACCTGCCCCAGCTGCAGCTGGCCGATGTCGTGCCAGCGCCCGCCGATGGCGGTGACATAGCCTTCGGTGGCAGCGCCGAGCGGTCCAATGACGAGCGGGTTGTTGGCGAGTTCGAGCAACGATGCATCCTGGCTGGCGAGGCCGAAGTAAGTGAGCACGCCGGCGAGAATGCCGAGGATGGTGCCGGGCACCCGGGTCGTCAGCCGCGGCGTGAGCACGCCGACGCCGACGGTCACGGCGCCGATGGTCAGGCTGCGCGGGTCCCACAGCCATGGTTCGAGCAGGATTTGTTGCCAGGCGCTTTCCGCCGGTGCGCCGACCAGCTTGGGCAACTGGCTGCCGATGATGATGAGGCCGACGGCGCTCAGGTAGCCACTGACGACGGGGTAGGGGATGTACTTGATGAGCCGGCCGACGCCGATGAAGCCGAGCAGCATCTGCATGCTGCCGGCAAGGATGCCGAGCATCACCAGCAGCAGAACGATGACGTTTGGTTCGATGCCCTGGCGCACCAGTTCGATGGCGAAGGCCGCGAGCACGGCGGCTGCCGGGGCGCAGGGTGCGCTGATCAGGCGGTCGGTGCCGCCGAAGGTGGCGGCGACGAAGCCGATGGCGGCGGCGCCGATGACGCCGGCCAGCGCGCCGGTGGCGGCATGGCTCGGGCCGATCGCGGCGTAGATGGTGACGCCGAAGGCGATCGCCGCTGGCAATGCCACGAGCATGGCGGCGAGACCGCCCCAGAAGTCGCCGGGCGTATGGTCGCCGCCCAGGAAAGTCCGCAAGCCAAAGGGCGTGGTCGCCTGGGTCATGAGAGAGTCTCTCCTCGTTGCCTCGTTGATGTGGCGGCGTTGCCGGGCAGGTCAGCCGGCGTTCGAGGCCATTATGGCTGGAGACCGCGCCGGAAGCGATAGCCCTTGTAGCTGAAGATCATGCCGTCGGGCGTGATGCGTTCGAGCTTGAGGTCCGGCGGCAGCGTGTCGTCCTCGTGCAGCATGCGGTCGTTGATGAAGACGAAGCCGGCCTTGGGCTTCTTCGAATAGCCGTGGGCGCTGACGTTCAGCTTCGGCAGTTCGGCGAGGATGTTCGGCGGCAGCTCGGCGAGTGCCAGCAGCGGCGGTTCGGCGGGGGCGGCCGGCGTGGCTGCTGCTGCCGGCGCCACGGTGGCAGTGGGGGCGGCGCTGGCAGCGGTCACGGTGAGAGGGATGTCGGCCGGGTGCGGCGCGCTCGGCCCCGGCGGAGGAGGCGTGCTTGGTCGGGCGGGCGCGGGGCGCGGTGTTGCGACGGGCGCCGGTTGGGGCGAAGCGGGTGTTGCCGGCAGCGGCTCGGTTCTGCCGGCTGCTTGCGTCGCCACGGGTGTTGCCGTCGTGGTCCACGGTTGCCACCAGCCGATGACGAGGCCGAGGCCGGCGCCGAGCAGCAAGATGCCACCCAGGGCAGAGTTGGACAGCGAACGGCGTTGTGCGCTTGGTGTGGCCGGTTGCCTCGTCGTCAGGGTTGGGGCGGCGTTGTTCTGGCGCATCTGGTCGGACTTGCGCAGTGCGTCGAGGATGAAGGACATGCTCAGTTCTCCGCTGGCTTGCGTCGCGCCGGCGGTGCCGGACGCGGGGCGGGCGGCGCTTCGGCGGCGCGCCCGGCTGGAGGGGCGGATGTGGGTGTGACAGGCCCCGGGGCTGCGGCCACGCGGCCGGTTGCGGCATCGGCCTGGGCGCGCCAGTGCTGGTAGGCGTGGGTCATGACGCCGCCGGCCAGCAGCAGCGCAGCGGCGGCAAGGATTTGCGGCCAGCTCACTTCCCATTCGTTGCGGAAGCGGCGTGCGCCAGTGCGCCGCCGGGCGCTCGATGGCGGCAGCACTTCGCGCGCCGCCTGGAGCAGCGTCGCCCGGTCGACCTTGTCCTTGCCCTGAGTGAATGCGCCGAGCAGGGCGCGGTCGCAGAGCACATTGATGATCCGCGGCACGCCGCCGCTGAGGCGGTGCAGCAGGCCCGCCAGCGCTGCGGGGATCAATTGGCGCTGGGTGCCGGAGACGGCCAGGCGGTGCTGCACATAGGCGGCGATCTCCGCCTTGTCGAGCGGGTCGAGGTGGTAGCGCGCGACGATGCGCTGGGCAAGTTGGCTGAGGCCCGGGCGTTCGAGCAGTGCGGCGAGCTCAGGCTGGCCGATCAGGATGATTTGCAGCAGCTTGCGCCGCTCGGTTTCGAGGTTGGTCAACAGGCGCATCTGTTCGAGCACGTCGGGCGCGAGGTTCTGCGCCTCGTCGATGATCAGCACGCTGTTGCGGCCACGGGCGTGAGCGTCGAGCAGATGGGCGTTGATGTGGTCGACGAAGATCTTGATGCTGGTGTTGTCGGCCGGGCAGTCGATGCCGAATTCGTGACAGATCGTCGACAGCAGTTCGGTCACCGACAGCTTGGGATTGAAGATGTAGGCGACGTCGCAGTTGTCGGGAATCTGTTCGAGCAGGCAGCGGCAGACCGTAGTCTTGCCGGCGCCGATGGCGCCCGTCAGTAGCACGAAGCCGCCATCGCCATGGATGCCGTAGAGCAGATGCGCCAGCGCTTCCTGATGCCGCTGGCTCAGGTAGAGATAGCGCGGGTTGGGTGCGATCGAGAACGGCGTTTCGGCGAGATTGAAGTGTTTCAGGTACATCGGGGGATCGGGTCCGGGGGAACGGGGCGGAGTCGGGTTTATTACGTTGTAACGATCGCGTAATAATCGTTGGCTAGACTTGCGGGGCTTAGTTGTTGTGTCGCGTTGTGTCGCGTTGTGCGGCAAATCCAAATAAACAGGGAGATTATCTATGAAGTTCGCCAAGACCGCTGCCGCGGCTGTCGTAATGTTGGCTTTTTCGGGCTTGAGCCAAGCCGCTGACACTTTGGTCAAGGTCGATGGTTCCTCGACCGTCTATCCGGTGACCGAGGCGGTGGCCGAGGATTTCCAGAAGGCCAAGAAGAATTCCGTGCGCGTGACGGTGGGTATCTCCGGCACGGGCGGCGGCTTCAAGAAGTTCTGTCGCGGCGAGACCGATGTCTCCAATGCTTCGCGCCCGATCACCAAGAAGGAAATGGAAGACTGCAAGGCGGCTGGCATTGAGTACATCGAAATGCCTGTGGCCTATGATGCGCTGACCGTGGTGATTCACCCGAAGAACGACTGGGCGAAGAACATGACCGTGGCCGAACTGAAGGCCATCTGGGAGCCGGCTGCTCAAGGCAAGATCACCAGCTGGAAGCAGGTCAACCCGGCCTGGCCCGATCGCCCGCTGAAGCTTTACGGCGCTGGCGCCGATTCGGGCACCTTCGAGTATTTCACCGAGGCGATCAACGGCAAGTCCAAGGCCACGCGTGGCGACTACACGGCGTCCGAGGATGACAACGTGCTGGTCCAGGGTGTTTCGCGCGATGTCGGCGGTCTTGGTTATTTCGGTTTTGCCTATTACATGGAAAACAAGGACAAGCTCGGCTCGGTTTCGGTCGCTGCCCCCGGCAAGTCGCCGGTTGCGCCGTCGCTTGAAAGTGTGGTGAACGGCACCTACCAGCCGCTGGCGCGTCCGATCTTTATCTATGTCAATGCCAAGTCGGCCGAGCGTGCCGAGGTCAAGGACTTTGTTGATTACTACATGAAGAATGGCGAGAAGCTGGCCAAGGAAGTGAAGTATGTGCCGTTGCCGGTGAAGGCGTATGCCTACAATCTCGATCACTTCACCAAGCGCGTCAAGGGCACCAAGTTCGGCGGCGAGAACAAGATCGGCCTGACGATCGAAGAACTGATGAAGCTCGAAGCCAAGTAAGTCATTGCATCCGATTCACCCCCGGGTATTCGAGAGGATGCTCGGGGGGTTGTTGCTTCGTGCTGCGAAAACTATCATTCGGGGTTAGCCCATGAGTTCGAGCGCCCTTGTCGCCGAAAGATCCGCCGTCATGTCTTATTCAAGCGACAGACTCAAGAAGAACGCCACCCGCCACATCAAGGAGCGGGTGATCGAGTCCATCCTGTTCCTTGCAGCCTTCGTTTCCGTGTTCACCACGGCCGGCATTGTCTACATCCTGGTCAAGGAATCCTGGGTCTTCTTCGAGCACGTTCCGCTGCGCGATTTCCTGTTCGACACGGAATGGACGCCGCTGTTCGATGATGCTCACTACGGGATCATGGTTTTGCTCTCCGGAACCCTGACCAGTTCCATGGTGGCCTTGCTGGTGGCGATCCCGCTCGGCACCATCATCGCCATCTATCTTTCCGAGTTCGCGCCTTTCGTGGTGCGCGAGATTGCCAAGCCGTTTCTCGAATTGCTGGGAGGCGTGCCGACGATCATCTACGGCTACTTCGCCCTCGTCTTCCTGACCCCGCTGTTGCAGCAGGTTTATCCGGATCTTCCTGGATTCAACCTGCTTTCGGCGGGCATCGTCATGGGCATCATGATCATTCCCTACGTTGCCTCGCTTTCCGAGGATGCCATGCGCGCCGTACCGATGGCGCTGCGCGAGGGTTCCTACGCGATGGGCGCGACGCGACTGCAAACTTCCTTGCGCGTCGTCATGCCGGCGGCCACCTCCGGTATCGCTTCGGCCTACATTCTCGGGATTTCGCGCGCCGTCGGCGAGACCATGATCCTTGCCGTTGCGGCCGGGATGCAGCCGAATCTGACGTTCAATCCGGTCGAGCCCGGTGCGACGATCACCTCGTTCATCGTTCAGGTGGCTCTCGGCGACCTGCCGCACGGCAGCATCGGCTATCAGACGATTTTCGCCGCCGGCCTGACGCTCATGCTGATTACCCTGGTCTTCAATCTGCTTGGTTTCTACATGCGCAAGCGTTTCCGCGAGGCGTACTGAGCGTACTGAGCTTCAGGTCGGATAACGCACCAGTTCACGGAGTCACATCAAATGAATCAACAAGAATTGCAGGCGATGCGCGCCATGATTGGCGCGCACAAGCGCCTGGATTTTCTGTTCGGCGTCGTTGGCATCCTGGCCTTGATGATAGGGGTGCTGACTTTTGTTGCGCTCTTTGCCGACATGGCGGTCAAGGGTCTCGGGCGCATCGACTACGAGTTTTTCACCAGCTTTCCTTCGCGCCGCGCCGCCAATGCCGGGATCCTCTCGGCCTGGGTCGGTTCGACGCTGGTGATGCTGGTCACCGCTCTTGCCGCCGTTCCCGTCGGTGTGGCCGCCGGCGTCTATCTTGAGGAATACGCGCCCAAGAACTGGGTGACCGACATCATCGAGATCAACATCACCAACTTGGCGGGCGTGCCCTCGATCATCTACGGGCTGCTGGCGCTTGGCCTCTTTGTCTATAACTTCGGCCTCGGGCAGAGCATCCTTTCCGCCGGTCTGACACTGGCCCTGCTGATCCTGCCCATCGTGATCGTCGCCACGCGCGAGGCGATCCGCGCCATTCCGCAAATCATCCGAGAAGGCGCCTATGCCTGCGGAGCGACGACCTGGCAGGTCGTGAGTGCGCACATCATTCCCTATTCGAGCGCAGGCATCATGACCGGCGTGATCATCGGCATGGCGCGCGCGATTGGCGAAACCGCGCCGATCATCACCATCGGCGCGCTGACCTTCATCGCATTCCTGCCGGATGCCCCCTACTCGGGGGATCCTCCAGCGGGCTTGTTCGACTGGTTGTTCGCGCCCTTTACCGTCATGCCGATCCAGATGTTCAACTGGACCTCCCGTCCCGATGCGGCGTTTCTGGAAAATGCCGCCGCCGCCGGACTTGTCCTGGTGTTCATGACGCTGCTCATGAACGGACTGGCGATCTGGTTGCGCTATCGGATGCGCAAGAATATCAAGTGGTGATTTTCGAATACAGGTGACCCCCGTGGATGCACAAAATCAACAGCAGGATTTCTCATCTTTGCCCCTGAAGGCCGAAGCGCGTGGCCTGAACTTCTTCTATGGCAGTTATCATGCCCTGAAGAACATCGACATGCCGGTGTATGACAAGAAGGTGACGGCGCTGATCGGTCCTTCGGGCTGCGGCAAGTCGACCTACTTGCGTTGTTTCAATCGCATGCACGATCTCTACCCGGGCAATCGTTATGAAGGGGCGATCGACTTTCACCCCGATCACACCAATCTCCTGTCCCCCAAGGTTGATCCCATCGAGGTGCGCATGCGCATCAGCATGGTGTTCCAGAAGCCCAATCCGTTCCCCAAGTCGATCTACGAGAACGTCGCTTATGGGTTGCGCGTGCGCGGCGAACGTTCGCGCTCGGTGATCGACGACAAGGTCGAGGATGCATTGCGTGGCGCCGCACTCTGGGGCGAAGTCAAGGATCGCCTGAAAGATCTGGGCGCCAATCTTTCCGGCGGCCAGCAGCAGCGCCTGTGCATCGCCCGGGCGCTGGCCACGGATCCCGAACTGATGCTCTTCGACGAGCCCACCTCGGCGCTCGATCCAATCGCAACCGCCAGTATCGAGGAGCTGATCGCCGAACTGAAGGAGCAGTTCACCATCGTCATCGTTACCCACAACATGCAGCAGGCCGCGCGCATTTCAGACTTCACGGCATACATGTATCTGGGTGAGTTGATCGAGTTCGGCGTGACTGATCAGTTGTTCATCAAGCCGGCCAAGAAACAGACCGAGGATTACATCACCGGGCGCTTCGGTTGACGCAAGCGGGGCGCGGGATGCGGGCGGTTGTACCGCTTCGCCGGGAGCCGATGGACGCATGCCGGTTTGACCCCTGGCCTTGCCCGCTCGTATAATCCAAAGGATTTCTTCTCGGAGCAGTCCTATGCGCAGCAAGCTCGTCGCCGGCAACTGGAAAATGCATGGCAGCCTGGCCGCCAACCAGCAGCTTCTGGCCGGCATTCTGGCGGGCGTGGCCGGCTGCAAGGCCGATGTCGCCGTCTGCGTACCCTTTCCCTATCTGGCACAGGCGCAGGCCGCGCTGAGCGGCAGCAAGGTGGCCTGGGGCGCCCAGACTGTTTCCGAACACGCGCAGGGCGCCTATACCGGCGAAGTTTCCACGGCGATGCTGCTCGACTTCGGTTGCCGCTATGTGCTGGTCGGTCATTCCGAGCGTCGCGCGCTGTATGGCGAAAGCGATGCGGCCGTGGCCGCCAAGTTCGCCGCTGGCCTGACCGCCGGCCTGATTCCCATCCTCTGTGTCGGCGAAACCCTCGCCGAACGCGAGTCCGGCATCACCGAGGCGGTGGTGACCCGGCAGCTTGATGCGGTGATCGCAAAGTCCGGAGTCGCCGCCTTGCGGCGTGCCGTGGTGGCTTACGAACCGGTGTGGGCGATCGGCACCGGCAAGACGGCAACGCCGCAACAGGCACAGGACGTCCATGCGCAGATTCGCGCCCGTGTCGCTGCGGAAGATGCCGATGTGGCGAAGGGTCTGCGGATTCTCTACGGTGGCAGCGTCAAGCCGGGCAACGCGCAGGAGTTGTTCGCGATGCCGGACATCGACGGCGGTTTGATCGGTGGCGCCGCACTGGTGGCGGCGGATTTTCTGGCGATTTGCGCCGCTGCCTGATATTTCCAAAGGACATTCAAATGCAAGGTTTTCTTTATCCCCTGGTGCTGACCGTGCACCTCCTGGTAGGTCTGACGGTGATTGGCCTGGTTCTGCTGCAGCATGGCAAGGGCGCCGACATGGGGGCGGCCTTCGGTAGCGGCGCTTCCGGCAGTCTGTTCGGTGCGTCGGGTTCGGCCAATTTCATGTCGCGCGCCACGGGCATTCTGGCGGCCGTGTTTTTCATGACCAGTCTCGGCCTGAGTTACATGGCGACCAACATGACCCAGCCGACCGGTGGCAGCGTCCTCGATGCCGCCAAGACGCAGTCGGCGCCGGCTTCGACGGGCGTTCCTTCCGAACCTGCCGCACCAACGGCGGCGCCGGATGGTTCCAAATCCCAGGAGGTTCCTAAGTAATCGCTCCGTGCCGGCTGAAGCGGCTGACTGGAAGTGACGGCCATGTGTCAAGCAGTAAAATTTCCTGTTCCTCGCATTGAAAAACGTTATAGAACTTGTATAATGTCGGGCTTCGGTTGGGAACGGCCGAAGCCAGCATTGGCGGGCCATGAGTAGTGAATTGCCGACGTGGTGAAATTGGTAGACACGCTATCTTGAGGGGGTAGTGACGTAAGTCGTGTGAGTTCGAGTCTCACCGTCGGCACCAATAAAAAGCTGTGGTTGGGTGGTTTCGAGGCTGCGGCCTCGTCGCTGCAAAATCGCGGCGTTCAACGGCTGTATGCGGATAACAATAGACGACGCGGCGCAAGCCCGGTGATCATGTTAGAAAACTATCTTCCCGTCTTTGTGTTTGTTCTCCTGGGCTTGGGCATGGGATTCGTTCCGATCCTGCTCGGCTGGATCCTCGCTCCGCAGCGGCCCTATGCGGAAAAGCTTTCCCCCTATGAATGCGGTTTCGAGGCCTTCGAGGATGCGCGCATCAAGTTCGATGTGCGTTACTACCTGGTTGCGATCATCTTCATCCTGTTCGATCTGGAAATTGCCTTCCTCTTTCCGTGGGCGGCAATTTTCAAGGAAATCGTCGGCAACGAGGCCATCAGGATGTTTGGCTTCGTCGAGATGCTGGTGTTTCTCGGCATTCTCCTGGTCGGTTATGTGTATGCCTGGGCCAAAGGCGCCCTGGACTGGGAGTGAGGTTTGAATCATGGGTATTGAAGGCGTTCTCCAGGAAGGTTTCGTCACCACCTCTCTCGACAAGCTGATCAACTGGTCGCGCACCGGTTCGATGTGGCCGATGACCTTTGGTCTGGCGTGCTGCGCCATCGAGATGATTCATGCCGGTTGTGCGCGTTACGACCTCGACCGCTTTGGCATCATGTTCCGCCCCAGCCCGCGCCAATCCGACGTGATGATCGTTGCCGGCACGCTGTGCAACAAGATGGCGCCAGCTCTGCGCAGGGTTTATGACCAGATGTCCGAGCCGCGCTGGGTGATTTCCATGGGGTCCTGTGCCAATGGTGGCGGCTACTACCACTACTCGTATTCGGTGGTGCGCGGTTGCGACCGCATCGTGCCGGTCGATGTTTATGTGCCGGGTTGTCCGCCGACGCCGGAGGCGTTGCTCTACGGCATCCTCCAGTTGCAGAACAAGATTCACCGTACGTCCACGATCGCCCGAACCTAATTTCCATTACTTCGTATTGCCATGAGCGCCAAGCTGGATAAGCTGAAACAAAGTTTGCAATATGCGCTGGGCGGACGCATCGAGAGTCTGGTCGAAGCGTGCGATGAGCTGACGGCCGTGGTGTCCGCCGTTGATTATCTGTATGTGGCGCGCACGCTGCGCGACAATCCAGATCTGCGCTTCGAACAACTGGTCGACCTGTGCGGCGTCGATTATTCGGGGTATGGCGAAGGTACGGCCGGCGCCTGGCAGGGTAAACGTTACGCGGTGGTGATCCATCTGATGTCGGTGAAACACAACTGGCGCCTGCGCCTGCGCGTGTTCGCCAGCGATGATGCATACCCGGTGGTCGAGTCGGTGAACAACATCTGGAACAACGCCAACTGGTTCGAGCGCGAGGCATTCGATCTGTTCGGCATCCTGTTCAACGGTCATCCGGATCTACGCCGCATCCTCACCGATTACGGTTTCATCGGCCATCCATTCCGCAAGGATTTTCCTGTTTCTGGCTATGTCGAAATGACTTACGACGCCGAGCAGCAGCGCGTCGTCTATCAGCCGGTGACCATCGAGCGGCGCGAAGTCACCCCGCGCATCATTCGCGAGGAAACCTACGGGGGCGCCAAGCCGCGCTGACGAATATGAGCGACATCCGTAATTACACGCTGAACTTTGGTCCGCAACACCCGTCCGCGCACGGCGTGCTGCGTCTGGTGCTGGAACTCGACGGTGAAGTCATCGTCCGCGCCGATCCCCACATCGGCCTGCTGCATCGCGCCACCGAGAAGCTCGCCGAGCAGAAGACCTGGGTTCAGGCGCTGCCCTACATGGATCGCCTCGACTACACGCCGGTGCTGGTCAATGAGCATCCCTACGTGTTGGCGGTCGAGAAGCTGCTGGGCATCGAAGTGCCGTTGCGCGCGCAGTACATCCGCGTGATGTTCGATGAAATCACGCGCATTCACAATCACCTGCTGAGCATCGGCACGCACGCGCTGGACGTCGGCGCGATGGGCATGGTGCTGTACACCTTCCGCGAACGCGAAGACATCTTCGACATGATGGAAGCGGCGACCGGCGCCCGCATGCACGGCGCCTACTATCGGCCGGGCGGCGTCTATCGCGACCTGCCCGACCAGATGGCGCGCTTCGAAGTCAATCGCTTCAAGACCGCCGACGAGG
>CAZCPD010000085.1:10816-11970 GCA_964500425.1 uncultured Rhodocyclaceae bacterium | reverse complement strand
CCGGGTGCGCATCGACCATGACGACGCCGACGGCCCGCTGCTGCTGACCGCGATCAGCGGCCGGATCCGGCCCTGGGGGGTGCGCCCGCTGCTGGCCGCCTGCCTGCGCATGCCGCTGCTGACGGTCGGCGTGGTGTTCCGCATCCACTGGCAGGCACTCAAGTTATGGCTGAAGGGCGTGCCGTTCCGTGGCGCCCGGCCGCCGTCATCTGCTTCCCCATCCCACCCCGCGGAGATTTCATCATGACCAGTCTCGACACCACCCTGACCAGCCGCCTCCAGCCTGCCGACCACCGCGCGACGCGGCTGGTCTTCGGCATGCTCGAACACCTGCGCGGCGGGTTGCTGGAAGTCCGTCTGCCCGACGGCAGCCATCATCTGTTCGGCGATGGCGGCGGCATCAACGTCAGCCTCGACGTGCGCGACCTGGCGCTGTTCGACCAGGTGCTGGCGCGCGGCGACATCGGCCTGGCCGAGGCCTATCTCGACGGCCTGTGGGACGCCGCCGATCTCACCGCGCTGCTGACCCTGCTGGCCCACAACCGGGAACCGCTGCAGCGGGCGGTGTATGGCTCGTGGCGCGGGCTGCTGGCGGCGCGCCTGCGCCATCTGCTGAACCGCAACAGCCGCGCCGGCAGCCGCCGCAACATCCTGGCGCACTACGATCTCGGCAACGACTTCTACCGACTCTGGCTGGATCCGGGCATGAGCTATTCGTCGGCGCTCTATCCGGATGACGAGAACACGACCATCCCTCTGGCCGAGGCGCAGCACGCCAAGTACCGGCGCATCCTCGATCGCCTGCGGGCGCGGCCCGGCCAGCGGGTGCTGGAAATCGGCTGCGGCTGGGGCGGTTTCGCCGAGCTGGCGGCCGCCGACGGCCTCGCCGTCACCGGCCTGACGCTGTCGCCGTCGCAACTCGCCTGGGCGCAGGCGCGCGTGCCGCAGGCCGAGCTGCGCCTGCAGGATTACCGCGACAGCCGCGGTCGCTACGATCATGTGGTGTCGATCGAAATGTTCGAGGCGGTCGGCGAGCGCTACTGGCCGGCCTATTTCGATTGCCTGGCGCGCTCGCTGAAGTCGGGCGGCACGGCGATGATCCAGACCATCACGCTGCGCGACGAATTGTTCGAGCGCTACCGGCGCGGCACCGA
>CAZCPD010000085.1:5698-10716 GCA_964500425.1 uncultured Rhodocyclaceae bacterium | reverse complement strand
GCTACTGCGAGGCCGGCTTCCGCGCCGGCAACATCGATGTCGTCCAGTTCCAGCTCGCCCATCGCTGAGGGCATGGCGGCGACGCGCCGCCGGCTGCTGCTGGCCGCGTTGCTGGCGCCGCTGGCCGGCCTGGCTCGCGCCACGACGCCGGCGGCCACGCTGCGCCGCCGCGGCAGCGGCACCTACCGCCGCTTCGGCCTGGCCATCTACGACGCCACGCTGTGGGCCGGCGACGACCCGCAGCGGCCGCCGCTGACGTTGACGCTGACCTACCGCCGCGCCATCGGCGGCGAGACCATCAGCACCGCCAGCGTGCGCGAGATCCGCGCGCTGGGTTACGCCGACGAGACGACGCTGGCGCGCTGGGGTCAGTGGATGACGCAGCTGTTTCCCGATGTGCGGGCGGGCGATTCGATCAGCGGCCACTATCTGCCGACGGCGGCGCGCTTCGACTACAACGGCCAGCCGCTGGGCAGCATTGAGGATGCCGGGTTCGCCCGGGCCTTCTTCGGCATCTGGCTGGACCCGCGCACCAGCGCGCCAGAGCTGCGCGCCGCCTTGCTGCAGGAAACGCCGGCAGGCTCGCCATGAACAGCCCAACGCTGGCGGACCGCCACATCCTGGCCTACGGCGTGCTCGGCCTGCCGCTGGCCTTTGCCGCGCTGCCGCTGTACATGCATGTGCCGCATCATTACGCCGCCGTCAGCGGTCTGTCGCTGGCCTGGCTCGGCGCGCTGCTGCTGGGCGCCCGCCTGGTCGACGCGGCGATCGACCCGTGGCTGGGCTGGCTGGCCGACCGCCTGCCGCGCCGGCGTTTGCTGGCGCTGGCCTTGCCGCTGTTCGGCGGCGGCTTCGTGCTGCTGCTGCATCCGCCGGCGACGCCGCTGGCGGCGGCGGGCTGGTTGCTGGGTTCGCTGCTGCTGACCTATCTCGGCTACTCGGCGGCGACGGTGGCGTACCAGGCCTGGGGCGCCGATCTGGCCGACGCGGCATGGCTGCGCACCCGGCTGACGGCCGCCCGCGAGGGCTTCGGCCTGCTCGGGGTGGTCCTCGCCGCGGCCTTGCCGACGCTGCTGGCCGCCGAGCTCGACGAGGGTCTGCGCCGGCTCGGCTGGTTGCTGCCGCCGCTCTTGCTGGTGGCGATGGCGATCGCCTTTGCCGGCGTCGGCCAGCGGCCGGCGCAGCGGCTGTCGCACCGGCCGCTGGGACCCAGCCTGCGGCGGGTGCTCGCCGATCCGCCGTTCCGCCGGCTGTTGCTGGTGTTCGTCGCCAACGGCTTTGCCGCCGCGCTACCGGCCACGCTGTTCCTGTTCTTCGTCGCCGACGTGCTGGGCGACGCAGCCACCAGCGGCCTCTATCTGGCGATCTATTTCCTTGCCGGCGCCGCCTCGTTGCCGGCCTGGCTGCGGCTGGCGGCGCGCTACGGCCGGGTGGGCAGCTGGCTGGCGGCGATGGCGCTATCGGTCGTGGCTTTTGCCGGCGCCGGCCTGCTCGACAGCGGCGACCGCTGGCCGTTTGCGCTGATCTGCCTGGCCTCCGGGCTGGCGCTCGGCGCCGACCTGGCGCTGCCGGCGGCCATGGCGGCCGACCACGGCGAACGCCTGGGCCAGGCCGGGGCCTGCTTCGGCGTCTGGAACTTCGTCGCCAAGCTGAACCTGGCGCTGGCCGCCGGCCTGGCCCTGCCGCTGCTCGGCGCGCTGGGCTACCAGCCGGGCGGCGACGCCGGCCGCGCGGTGCTGACCGCCGCCTATGCCTACTGGCCGCTGGCCTGCAAGCTGTTGGCGGCAGGACTGTTGTGGCGCTGGCGCCATTCACTGGAACGGGAGATACCGCGATGCGCAAATGGCTGATGACCCTGATACTGACCGCCACCCTGAGCGGCTGCGCCGCACCCGGCGTGGAGCACTACCGCGACCAACGGCCGGCGCTCGACCTGCCGACTTACCTGAACGGCACGCTCGATGCTTGGGGCATGTTCCAGAGCCGCTCGGGCGAAATCGTCAAACGCTTTCATGTGGTGATCGACGCGCGCTGGCAGGGCGACACCGGCGTGCTCGACGAGCGCTTCCAGTGGTCGGACGGCAGCACCTCGCGCCGGGTGTGGACGCTGCAACGGCAAGCCGACGGCAGCTATCGCGGCCGCGCCGACGACGTGATCGGCGAGGCGGTCGGCAGCGTGGCCGGCAACACGCTGCGCTGGCGCTACGTCATGGCGCTGCCGGTGGATGGCCAGGTCTGGCAGGTCGACTTCGACGACTGGATGGTGCTGATGGATGACCGGGTGATGCTGAATCGCTCGGTCATGTCGAAGTGGGGCGTCGAACTGGGCGAGGTGACGCTGAGCTTCGTGCGCCGCACGCCGCCGGCAGAGGCGGCCACAGCCACAGCCACAGCGCCGGTCGCGCCGGGATCATGAGCGCCAATCCGAAAATCCGCGACTGGCAGGGCCGCCGCGTCTGGCTGGTGGGGGCCTCGACCGGCATCGGCGCGGCGCTGGCCTTGGCGTTGGCCCGGCGTGGCGCGCGCCTGGCGCTTTCGGCGCGCAGCCGCGACCGACTGGCCGCGCTGGGCATCGACGGCGCCCTGTTGCTGCCCTGCGATGCCACCGACGCGCAGGCGCTGGCAGCGGCGCGCGACGAACTGCTGAAAACCTGGGGCGGCGTCGACGTGGTGGTCTATCTGGCCGGCGACTACCGGCCGATGAGCGTCGATCAATTCGATCTGGCGACGGCGGAGGCGGTGGTCGAGGTCAATTTCAACGGCGCGATGCGGCTGGCGGCCAGCGTCCTCAAGGATCTGACGCCCGGCGGCGGCATCGCCTTCGTCGCCAGCGTCGCCGGCTATCGCGGTCTGCCGCGCGCACTGTGCTATGGGCCAGGCAAGGCGGCGCTGATCCACTTCGCCGAGATCCTGCATCTCGATCTGGCGCCGCGCGGCATCGGCGTCTGGCTGATCAATCCAGGCTTCGTCGCGACGCGCCTGACGGCGCGCAACGACTTCGCCATGCCGGCCATGCTGAGCGCCGACCAGGCGGCGCAGGCCTGCCTCGACGGCCTGGCCGAAGGACGCTTCGAGATTCATTTTCCGAAACGCTTCACCGCCCTGATGAAGCTGCTGGCGCTGTTGCCCTACCGGCTGTACTTTCCGCTGATCCGGCGCACCACCGGCAGCGGAGAAGCGCAGCCGGCGACCGCGACCGCGACTACGACTACGACGCCAGCGCTGGCCGTCGCGCCGGCGCCAATCGCCGTCGAGCGCGCGGATGACATCGGCAACCGCGATCCGCTGGCTGCCGTCGCCGGGTTCTATGCCAGCTTCACGCCGGCGAGCATCGCCCGGCTCGGCGAGTTCTATCAGGCCGATGCCAGCTTCAAGGATCCGTTCAACGAGGTGCGCGGCATCGCGCCGATCCAGCGCATCTTCAGTCACATGTACCAGCAGGTCGACGCGCCGCGCTTCGTCGTCACCGAACGCCTCGGCGATGCCAATGGCGGCGTGCTGGTGTGGGAGTTCCGTTTCCGCTTCCGCCGCGGCGACCGGGCAACGCCGCAGGTCATGCGCGGCGCCTCGCATCTGCGCTTCGCCGCCAACGGCAAGGTGACCATGCATCGCGACTACTGGGACACCGGCGAGGAGCTGTACCAGAAGCTGCCGCTGCTCGGGCCGCCGATGCGCTGGCTGCGGCGGCGGTTGAGTGCGAGTGCTTGAGTGGACGATCGGCTGATCGGTCAGGGCAATCGCATATGGACTCCCCTCTCCCACTTGTGGGAGAGGGGCCGGGGGAGAGGGCGCTTCTATGCGCCACTGAGCGGAAAATCGCCCCCTCTCCCCAACCCCTCTCCCCCACTTCGTGAGGGAGAGGGGCTCCAAATAACGATCGCCGTGCCAATGACGAATGTGTGTGCGATTGCCCTGGCTGATCGGTTAGCGCGCCGAGACTTTTGGCGATAATCCGGTACTCTGCCTATCTTCGACTCATCGCCGTCTCTGACCCGCCGACCATGACCCCCAGCCCGAACCAGCTCTCCGACCACGACCGCCTGGCGCTGCAACAGCTCGCCATCGATTACGCCAACGCCATCGACCGCCGCGACTGGGATGGCCTCGACCTTGTGTTCACCGTGGATGCCCACATCGACTACTCGGCGATGGGCGGCATCGCCGGCGACTATCGGCGGATCAAGGCCTGGCTGCCGCGCTCGTTGCGCTTCTTCAAGAGCTACCAGCACTTCGTCGGCAACTTCCAGTATCGGCTGGAAGGCGACGACGGCGGGCGGGCGCGCGGCGAGGTGGCCTGCTTCAATCCGATGGTGGTGCCGGGGCTGTTGTTCGGCCTGCCGCGCACCGTGGTGTTCGGCTTCTGGTACGAGGACGAATACCGCCGCACCGCCGAGGGCTGGCGCATCGTCCGGCGCGTCGAGCGCAAGTGCTACGCGCTGAACGTGCCGTGGTGGATGAAGCTCGGCGCCTGGCTTTATCGCCTGCGCAGCCAGCGTTCCGGCTGAATCTCCGGCGATTCAGTAAAGGCGGATGGCGCTGTCGAAGTGCCAGGTGCGGCGGATTTCGATGACGTCGTACTCGCGCGCCAATCCGCGCGGGAAGGCCTGGTAGGGCGCATGGCTCTGCACGATGCGCCGTATCGCGTCATCGATTTCCGGCACGTTGCTGGAGAGCACGAAGGCCACCGACTCGACGGAGCCGTCGCTGCGGATGGCCGCTGTCACCATGGGATGGGTGTGCGGCCGCTTCACCAGTTCACGAACCGTTTCGAAAGACGTGTTGAACTGGATCTTGCGCGCCCACGCCTCCGCGTACTGAACCAGTTCGGCGTTGGTGTCGGTGCGTCCCCATAGCCGGCCGCGACGCGCGGTGCTCACCGAGTAGGGCAGCATGGAAGACGGCCGCGCGGCATTCGCGGCGGCGGCGCGCTGGGCGGCTTCCTCATCAAGTATCCGACCCATGGCGCGACGCCGCGCATCGCGCCGTGCGTCCTCCTCCTGTTCCTCCTGAACGCGCGC
>CAZCPD010000085.1:0-5598 GCA_964500425.1 uncultured Rhodocyclaceae bacterium | reverse complement strand
CTTCCTGGCGCGCGGCCTCCTGCCTGGCTGCCTCGACACGCGCCGCTTCCTGGCGCTGTGCATCCTGCTGGGCCGCCGCCTTTCGCAAGGCCTCCTGACGTTCGGCCTCGACTCGTGCAACCTCGGCGCGCAGCGCTTCCTGACGCGCCGTTTCCTGACGTTGCGTTTCCAGTTGCGCCGCCGCCAGACGCGCTTTTTCCGCCCGTTCGGTCTCACGCTCGCGCTCGCGTCGTGCGGCCTCGACCTGTGCCGCCTGCTGCCGTTCGGCCTCAAGCCGTGCCGCTTCAACCCGCGCGGCTTCCTGACGCACTGCTTCGACCCGTGATGCCTCTGCACGGGCAGCCTCCTGCTGCGCCGCCTGCTGCCGCGCCTCAAGCGCCTCCGCGTCGATTCGCGCTTGCGTCGCATCGGCAACATCGCGCGGCGCCGGCAACACGGTCTCGGGACTCGGCGCTGCCGGGCTCGCTGGCGCCGGCACGAGCCACTTGGCATCGGCGGAGCGTTCGATGGCGATCACCGCCGGGCCGGGGAGCGGCGCTTGAGTGGGCGCGACGACGCCGAAACCGCCGCTGCTCAAGAGCGCGTCCGTTGGCGGCGCCACCTTCGCCACCTCCGGCGCCGGCTTGGCCTCTGCCGCTGGCTGCGGTCTGGACACGATCGCCGCTACGGTCGAAGCCGGACCCGGAGGAGGCGACATGGCGAGGGGCAGGGCCGGCGCATCCGTAACAGGCGACTCGCTCGCTGGCTGTTGCGACGGTTCCGTGACCAAGGGCAAAGACTCGGCAGCCGCACCCGGCGCCGGCCGCAAAACGGCACGCAGGGTGGGCGCCTCGACCCGTCGCTCCTGCCAGGGGAAGCCGAAGCCAGGAAGCCCAAGCGCCTCGCCACCGAAGGTCAGGCTCAACAACAACGCATGAAACAGCAGGGAGCAGAGCAGGGCGAGAATCAGTCGCCGGCGTTCCGCCCGCATGCGTCGGCTCAACGGCTGGCCGTGTCCGTTCATGGGAGCATCAGCCCTGATACAGATACCGCTGAAAGCCAACGAATGCCTTGCGAACAAGGTCCGGCGATCCCAGGTCGGCGAAGGCGTCGGCAATCGCGTTGTGGTACTTGAGCTTGAGCAGCGGGCCGAGCTTGTCTTCATCGAGCTCTTCGACGCCGATATTCACGTAGTGCGACAGCACGAAGCGCAGAAACACCTGCTGTTTGCTGTCGAACTCGCCGCCGATCACGGCCCTGGCGCGGGCGGCGCGCTCCTCGCGCGTCAGCGGCGCTTCAGCGTAAGCCACGTACGCCAGCACATCGAAAAGATCGCTGTTCTCGGCAGCGATGATCTTCTGCATCTCGGCCAGTTGCTCCCGGCCGAAACCTTTTTCGGCCAGCCCCTGGAGCAGCTTCTTGCGCGTGTCCGGTACGCTCCAGAGGGCGCGCAGCTGGTCCTCGTCGTTGAAGAACTCCGGCAGCTTGCCGAACAGCGCTGCCATGAATTGCGCGGCGGACATCGGCGTGCCATCCGGGTGCCAGAAGCTCGTCGCGGTCATGTACTGGATCTGGCGCTCCTTGCCATCGGCCAGCTTCACCTTCACCTTCTGGCGCGGGCCATACTCGCGCGCGGGTTCGCGCACTTCGGCGGGAACCCGCGGCAGATGCGGCGCACCCGGGGCGGGTGCTATCGGCGACTCTGCGGCAAGCGGCTCGCCGTCCCATTCCGGATCGCTGAAGTGATGATGCGCCTTGACGAAATCGTAGATCGTGAAATAGTCCTTGCCGTCGTAGAGCCGGGTGCCGCGTCCGATGATCTGCTTGAACTCGATCATCGAATTCACCGGCCGCATCAGCACGATGTTGCGCACGTTGCGCGCATCGACGCCGGTCGACAGTTTCTGCGACGTGGTCAGGACGGTCGGAATGCTCTTCTCGTTGTCCTGAAAGGCACGCAGGGCCTCGTCGCCCAGCTTGCCATCCGCCGCAGTCACGCGCTGGCAGTAGTCCGGATCGCGGCTCTGCTTGACCTGATTGATCAGGTCGCGCACTAGCAGGGCATGCGCCTGCGTAGCGCAGAAGACGAGGGTCTTTTCCTTCTGGTCGATCGCGGCCATGAAGATTTCCACGCGCTTCTTCTCGCGGGCAACGATCTCGATGCTGCGGTTGAAATCCGCCTCCTCGTAACGCTTGCCGGCCTCGATCTCGCCCTCCACCAGCGTGTCGTCGGCTGTATAGACGTACTCGTCGAGCGTGGTGGCGATCTGCTTGACGCGGAACGGCGTCAGGAAACCGTCGTTAATGCCCTCCTTGAGCGAGTAGATGAACACCGGCTCGCCGAAATAGGCGTAGGTGTCGGCGTTCTCCTGCCGCTTGGGCGTGGCAGTCAGGCCCAGCTGCACCGCCGGGGCGAAGTATTCCAGGATGCCGCGCCAGTTGCTTTCATCGTTGGCGCCGCCACGGTGGCATTCGTCGATGACGATGAAGTCGAAGAAATCCGGCGGATATTCGCCGAACCAGGGCGTCGGATGTCCACCCGGATCGCCAGCCGCCGGCGGCCCGCTCATGAAGGTCTGAAAGATGGTGAAGAAGATCGAACCGTTCTTCGGCACCTTGCCTTTCTTGCGGATGTCATCCGGCGCGATACGTACCAGGGCGTCTTCCGGGAAAGCCGAAAACGCATTGAAGGCCTGATCGGCCAGCGTGTTGCGGTCGGCGAGGAACAGGATGCGCGGCCGGCGGGAATTTCCCACACCGCGCTCGCCGGCGCCTTTCCAGTCGCTCAGGTTCCAGCGGCTGTGGAACAGCTTCCACGCCAGCTGAAAGGCGATGAAGGTCTTGCCGGTGCCGGTGGCCAGCGTCAGCAGAATCCGCTCGCGGCCTGCGGCCAGCGCCGCCAGCACGCGCTCGATGGCGATGTCCTGATAGTAGCGACCCTGAAAGTAGCCGCCCTTGTCCTCGAAGGGCACGGCGGCGAAACGGTCGCGCCAGGCGTTTTCCGTGGCGAAGGTGGCTTGCCAGAGCGCATCCGGGCTCGGGAAGGCCGGCAACTCGCCCTCGGCGCCGCTGTGCATGTCGATGCCGTAGATACCCTTGCCGTTCGTCGCATAAGTAAAGCGGATCGCCAGCTTGCCGGCGTAATCCTTGGCCTGGCCGACACCTTCGGTCAGATCCTTTTCCTCCGACTTGGCCTCGATCACGGCGAGCTTGGTGTTGCGATACTCCAGCACATAATCGGCGGACAGCGCCTTGCCGCGCCGGCCCGCGCCTTCCAGCCGCCCGAGCGTGATCGGATATTCGCGGCGGATGCGGCTGCCGTCAACGACGCCCC
The DNA here is from genome assembly GCA_964500425.1 of uncultured Rhodocyclaceae bacterium. Taxonomy (GTDB): domain Bacteria; phylum Pseudomonadota; class Gammaproteobacteria; order Burkholderiales; family Rhodocyclaceae; genus Sterolibacterium. The sequence continues at coordinate 2,285 of CAZCPD010000085.1, read as the reverse complement.
AACCGGCGGCGGCCAGGGCAGGGTCGATCAGTTCGGCGCGGGTTTCGGCTTCGTTCATTTCTTCCCGCTCGTTTTTAACGCCTTAGGCGCTCTGGCCGGCGGCAGAAAATTGTCGCCCGTCACCACCGATTTGCCGGTCTTCGCTTCCAGCGCGCGCCGCGCCTGTCTGGCAATCGCGCCGCCTTTCTCTGCCGCAACGCTGTTTTCCGCCATGCCGGTGGCCTCGTCGGTTTCGGCGATCTGGCGTGTCGATAACTCCGCCAGGGCGGTGAAAATCAGCTCGGCCTCACTCATGTGGTCGCGCAGGTTGTGGTCCTGCAAACCCTTCATCTTCTTGTGCGCCTTGACGCTGACGCCGGCCCACTCCTGATGGATCAGGTTGGTGAGGATGGCGAATTCCTCGCCCTGCTTGATATCGTGGTTGGCCCAGTAATCGGTCAGCTTGTTGCGCGTTTCCTGCCCGGTCATGCGCTGCTGTATCCACTTCTCGCTGCGCCCGTGCTTTTGCCAGGTCGTGCGGGCACGCTCCAGCGACAGGCCGGGATCGGCCATTTCCTGCATGCGCTCGTAGCCGACTTTCGCCAGCCAGAGTTTGATCGGCTCGGCCTTCGGGCTGGGAATGCTCTGCACGATGCGTAACAACGTGGCAGTCTTGGCGCAATCGGTTTCGCGCAACTTGCCGTCGGTGGCGAGCATTTTCAACCTTACGATTTCTTCGTAAGGTTGGTTGGAGCCCGCTTCCTGGGCGAGCTTGCGCTTCAGATCGGACCAGTAGCGATTGGCATTGCTGCTGCCGGTCAGGACGTCCACCACGTCGATAACAGAAAACCACCAGGTTTCGCTTTCCTCGTCGTACACGCGGCGAATCGGGTGGTTCTCGAACAGGGCAGACTGGGTGGTCATGGCGTGCTCCGGCTTATTCTAAAATCATAGTTTGCCAGAGAAAGCCTGTTGCAGCAGAGATTGCTTCAGTTCATCGAGGGCGGCGAGCTTGCGCTGGTAGAGGGATTCGAGGCGTTGGGTTTCTTCGGTGAGGGACTTCAGCTTCGCAACGATGCGTTTTTGTTCAATTGTCGAGGTCGGAAAGGCGACGACAATCTGACCCATTTTGGTTGGTGACGTATGGCGCACCTTCACGCCGGAAGCGCTGTCTTGAATACTCTTTCGAACGGCCTGTGTGTTAAACACGTGAAAAAAGAACTCGTTCGTCCATGTGAGCCCAGATTTCTTGGTAACTAGGCCTAGCCGCTGGTTATGTAGAAATTTATCGGACTCTGGTACGAGAATTGGGCTGCCTAGCAAACCCGCTGCTTGTTCCGTCATGGCGACGAGCAAGTCACCCTCCTTAAGTACGTAGTCGCTTGGAATCTCGCCTATGTAGTATTTCTGCTTTTCACCCCGGTCGCGGTAGCCGCCTTTTTCGTAGAAGTTTCCCGGCGTCAGCAGCACGTAATCACCTTCGCTACTGAAATACTCTCCCTCGAAGGCGTAACCATGTTTGATATCGCAGAGTTCAGACAACGGTGCTTCCACCCACCCCTCGCCGCGCTGACTGAACACGGCCTGCAAGTGGCTTTCAAACAAGGCGCGGGCATTCTGGAGATTCTTTTCGGCGTTGGCCTTGGCGACAGCGATGCCCTCGAAGGCTTCGTCGAGGAGGGCGACGATGCGGTGTTGTTCAGAATGCGATGTTGGGTAAGCAACTGAAAACTTTTCAGCCAGAACCGACCGAGCCAATTCAGTCTGCCCTCCACAGCCTTTGCCTGCTTCCTTGATCGATTCCTCGATGAAGATAAGCATGTACCCAAAGAAATCGGAGAAGAACTTTCCGGACAATGGACGGGCAATGGTGACGTGAGAATCAACTGTCGTCGGCTCAGCAAGCGATTCACGTAACTGCGCCACACGCCCGAGGGTTCCGGTTCCAGTCGAGTTAATCAGTACATCACCTAGTTGAACAAATCGCTCAGCACTTACTCGCTTTCCCGATGAGTCATGCCGTCGAGCTAACTCAAAGTTAACTGTGTGGTCACGAATGCACTTCTGGTTCAGCACGCACATTCCTCCATCTTCAAGATATTTGGGAGAGATGCCACGATTCAGAAAACTACAAACCTGACCCAGTTTTTCCGTCTGCCACCCAGCTTTCATAGCAGCACCCGAATCTTCGCCCGTACTTCAGCGCTCATAAAACACCATGCCCACTCGCTCGATATGCTCGCGCAAGGCCGGATTCTCGATGTGCTCGAACAACGATAAATCCACGGTGTAGGGAATATCGGAAT
>CAZCPD010000084.1:5341-12124 GCA_964500425.1 uncultured Rhodocyclaceae bacterium | reverse complement strand
GAGGGGACGCACGATGATGCAGGGCGGCGACTTGGCGTGGTGCGGGTTCAACGCCCGTGCACGCGCACGCCGAAGTACAGGGCGCGGTTGCGCATGCCGAAGAGTTCGATGTTGCTGTTCTGCACGGTCTGTTCGATCTGGCCGATCAAGGACCAGTGGCGATCGAGGGGATGCTCCCATGTCAGCCGCGCCGTCAGGCGCTCGATGCGGCGCGCTTCGCCGCCGAGCAGGGGGCTGTAGATCTGGCGGTCCAGCGCGCGGCTGCCGGTGAGCGCGAGGGAGAGGAGATCGGTGTTGAAGCGCCGGCCGACGGCCATGCTGCCGTCAGTGCGCTGCTGGTTGCCGCCGAGGCGGATTGCATCGAGCGCATGGTCCTCGCCGCGCTGCAGGCCAAGGTTGAGTTGCCATTCGGCCCAGCGGCAGCCGGAATGCAGCAGGGCGCCGCCATAGCGGCCGTTCTGGTGATCAGCGCTGGGGAATTTGCGGCGTTCGCCGGCGCGGCCCAGACTCAGCATGCACCCATCGAGCATGAACGTGGCCGGGAGCTGGTACAGCAGGCTCCAGCCGGTGCCAGTGTAGGCAGGATCGCCACCAATGGAAATTCGCGTGTGTTCCGCTCGTCCGCCCAACTGCCCACCCCAGAGTGGATACAGGTAGGCGATGTTGGCGGCGCCGAGATTCTGGCGGGTGGCGGAAAGGCCATGGCTGGCGCGCGCAAGATGCTCGGCGCCGAGCTGGATGACGCCGTCGCCGAGGCGGTGTGCAGCCGCGATCGCGATGTCGCTCTTCAGCGCTTTGCCGGAGACGCGCCCTTCGCTGGCATCGAGTTCGAGCGGCACGTTGCCGCCCGGCAGGCTCAGGGTCAGGAAGCGGATATCCGGCGAGCTGTTGAGATTGGATTCGGCGCCGGCCATGAGGTCGAGCGACCAGGCGAAACGCCAGCCTTCGCCGCGCCATGCGCCAAGTTGGTCGAGCAGCCAGCTCTGAAGTCCGGGTGGCAGATCGGGGCGGGCCGCGACATCGCCGGCAAGGTGGCGTGCCGACGCGAGCTCGCCGAGTTCGGCCAGGGCCTGGGCGTAATCGAGCTGGGCGCCGCCGAGCTCAGGCGCCAGCAGCAGAGCTTTTTCAAGGGCGATCGCCGCTTCCTGCGGACGGGCGAGATTGAGCAGCAGGGCGCCGTAATAGGCGAAGTAGTCGGCGCGTTCGCGACAAATCTCGCCGAAGCCGCCAAGGCGCCCAGCTTCGCTGCGCCGGGTTGCGCGATCTTCCGGCAGATCAACCGGAAAGGCTGACGGACAGGCCTCAACAGCCGCATCGTCAGTCGCCATAGCGGGGATGGGCGCGCCGCCGATCACTAACAGGCCGATGGCGATGCGAACGATACGGAGTATGCGGAGTGGGTTCAATGCAAGGGCTGCGCCGCGACGCAGTCTTCTTTCGGGAATGCCGGGTGGCCCTTGTGTGACAAGGCCAGCCGGCAACAATCACTTGGCATCATGCGAAGAAGGATTGTACCCGAGATTCGTTGTTTCTTCGGGGACGGCGGGCTCTTGGTTGCTTGTTCAGCCCCCTCACCCCCGGCCCCTCCCCCGCGAGGGGGGAGGGGAGTGGAGCGTCGAACAAGCGCTGGGTGTTGCCAATGAGCACCGCAGCTTCAGGCAGGTTCCCTCTCCCCTGGCGGTGACCGCAGGGAATCCCTTGAGGGAGAGAGGGACAGGGTGAGGGGGCGGCTTCACCTGCATCAACCGTCCTTTTCCGGCACGCCCCCGGTACCCCGGGCTTCCTCCAAGGCGAGCAGTACGGCCGTCATCACGCTTTCGATGTTGGTCAGGATGTCGTGATTCCAGAACCGCAGCACCCTGAAACCCTGTGCCTCCAGCCAGGCGTCGCGCGTGGCGTCGCGGGGTGCGTCGTTGTGCTGGCCGCCGTCTGCTTCGATGATCAATCGGGTTTCAAAGTCGATGAAATCAGCGACATAGGGACCCACCGGCTGTTGGCGACGAAACTTCGCGCCGGCCAGTTGCCGGCCACGCAGATGGCGCCAGAGCTGACGTTCGGCGTCGGTCATCTGCTGGCGCAGCTGGCGGGCGAAGTCAAGTGGGTTCATGGGTGGCTTCTTGGACCTGCCTCTCGCTCGCAAAAGAGGGGGGGAGTGATGGAGCCTCAAGCCCCCCCCTCACCCTGTCCCTCTCCCGCGCGGGGAGAGGGGACCTGACTGAAGCTGCGGTGCTCTTCGGCAACCCTCAGCGCGTATTGCATGCCCAACTCCCCTCTCCCCCTGCGGGAGAGGGGCCGGGGGTGAGAGGACGCCCAGCCTAATCAAGCCACATTGCGATCGGCATCGTGCACCAGCCGCAGATGGCTGGGTTCGAGGTCGACTGTCAAGGCATAGACGGTGCGTGGCCGGGTGAGGCCGTTCAGGAGGAAGTCGCCAAGCCGCAGCAGGCCGCCGGGATCACGGCGCAGCGCGGCGACGTTGGCGCCGGTGAGGATGGGGTAGGCGAGTTCTCCGGTGAGCGCCTGAAGACGGGTGGCGACGGTGACGGCTTCGCCGAGCACGGCATGGGTACGCCGCGCCGCCGGGCCGAAGGAGCCGATCAGGACGCTGCCGGTTTCGACGCCGATGCCGATGTCGAGCGCCGGGATGCCGGGGGATTCGATGCGCGGCAGCTGGGGAGCGCAGGCGCGCCAGAGGGCCTCTGCGGCGTCAAGGGCGCGCGCGCCGTGATCGGCGCATGGCGAGGAGCCATTCCAGACGGCGAGCAGGCTGTCGCCGACCATTTGTTCGACGACGCCGCCGTGTTCTTCGACGATGCGGCTGGCCGTGGTGAAGAACAGGTGCAGGACCATCGCGGTTTCTTCCGGCGGGCGGCCTTCGCAATAGGCGGAGAAGTTGCGCAGGTCGGCGTAGAGCACCGTGGCCTCGTGCCGGGTCGCGCAGACCTGGGCCACCGGCTCGCGCATGGCGACTTCGCGGGCGACGGGCTCGGGCAGGTAACTCGCCAGGTTGCGATAGAGCAGTTCACGTTCAAAGCGCGAGCGGGCGTATTCGACAGCGCCGAGCAGGGTGGCGGCCAGCAGGACGAACAGGCCGGGAACGACCCAGCCGAGCCACAGATGGGCCTTGAGCAGAACGAGGGTGTTGAGACCGGAGAGACCGCCAAGAAGGACCAGCGCTCCACCCGGCAGGACGATATGTGGCGCGCGCGGCGCGAGGCGCAGGGCGCCGAGCAGCAAGAGGGCGGCAAGGCCGCCGACGAGCCACGGCCACCAGCGCGCGCCTTGGGGCATATAGGGGCTGCGCCCGTCCAGCATGGCCGAAAGGATCTGGGCGTGCACCTCGACGCCGCTGACGGCGCGCCCCTGCGGGGTGGGAACGACGTCGCGGGCGCCGAATGCGGTGGCGCCCACCAGCACCCAGGCGCCGCGGAGCAGTTCGGCCGGCGCGCGCCCTTCGAGGACATCGACCGCGGGGACCGAAACGAAACCGGCGCGCGGCATCTGGTAGGAGACGCGCAGATGACCGGCCGGGTCGAGCGGCAACCGCACGGCGCCGATTTCCAGCCACCAGGACGGAGCCAGCAGCGATTCTTCGCGCCGCAGCGCGGGAACGGCGTCGGTGGCCGCCAGCAGACCGGCGACCGCCAGTGTGGCGTAAGTCCGGCCTTCGTGGCAGATCAGCGCCGGGACTTGCCGGATGGCGCCATCGGGGTCGACCAGCGGGGTGATGTGGCCGGCATATACGGTGCGGCCGCCCGGTCCGGGCTGGACGTTCGGTATATCGCTCGCCATGTAGCCATACGCCGGCTCGCTGGCCTGCGGGCAGACGCTGCCGAACGGCAGGGCGCCGCCGAGGCTGCCGCTCTTCACGGTGGTTTGTGGATCAAGGGAGAAAAGCTGACCCTGAACAGTGGGCGCGCCGCTCTGCAGCGCCTGAGCGAGCCGCGCGTCGTCGCGGCTGCTGCCTTCGTAGAGGATGTCGAGCATCTTCAGGCCGACACCGGCGGCGTCGAGCTTTTCAAGCAGTTCTGCCTGACGCGCGCGCGGCCAGGGCCACGGACCAACGGCCTGGATGCTTTTTTCGTCAATATCGACAATGACGACACGGCGCTCCACCGCCTGATCGTCCGACAGACTCCAGGAAAGATTGGCGGAGAGTTCGTCCCAATGCCGCAGCTTGGCGCCAAAGAGGGCGACCGCCAGAACGGTCAGCAATGCCGCCGCCACCAGCGCCAGCCGATGCAGCCGCGCCGGCTTCTGCAACGAGGAGCGGCGCAGCCCCGCAAGCAGGGGCCATGCGTTTCGTCTGGGCTGTTGTCCGGGGGTCGTCATGATCGCATCCGCCTCAGCGACTCCAGAGCGTGGCGCCAGAGATGGCGGCGCCGCCGATGGCCTTGCTGAAGATGTAGCCGGCCTGGTTGGCGTCGAGGGAGACAGCGCCGGCGACCCGCGTGGTCTTGTCGTCGCGACCGCTCAGGAAAATGCCGGTGTTGCGATCGATGGCGCCGCTGGCCGCCACCGACTGGTTGCCGTTGCCGGGCACACCGACGGTCAGTTGCGTCGTGAAGGTGTTGCGGGTGAAGTCGATGCCCAGCGTGCCGCCTTCGACGGTGGCGGCCGACACTTCGTTGGAAACCGCGCGGTACTGGGCCGTTCCGCCCTGCAGCTTGAAGTTGGTGACGCCGCTCATGCTTTGCAGCAGGTGGGGCACGCCTTCGTCGCGGAACAGGAAGTAGTAGCCGTCACCGACGGTCACCCGCTTGCCGTCCATCGCCTCGGCGAACGGCACGGTCAGGTTGTCGCCGGGCACGGTATTGCGCGCCCAGCGGCCCCACACCAGCGAACGGCTGGGCTTGACGACGTCAAGCACGGCTTCGGGACTCCGGCTGTCGTTCACGACATCGCTCATGCCGGCCTCGCCGGGATGTTTCTGCTGCAGCATCGGCGTCACCCGCTCGACGCCCTTGAGCGTGTGCACCGGCTGGAGCACCGGTTCTGGCGTCGATTGACGGTAAACCAGGGCCATGCCGTTCATGGTGTCCGCGAGTTCGCGCGAGCGCGAGGTGTCGCACGGGCCAAAACCGCTGGCGGTGCAGGCGCCATCGAGTGGCGTCAGGACGATGGCGCCCTGATTGACGAGCACGGCGGTGCTCTGCGCATTGACCTGGGTGATGAAATCGGTGCCGCGCACGCCGATGGCGACCAGCGGGGTGTTGAGGCGGAACTTGTCCTTGGCCAGCTGGGCGGCCCGGCCGGATATTTCACGGACGGTGCCGGTCTCGAGATAGAACTTGACCAGCGAATCGGCCGGACGCGCCGGGTCGTAGCGGTATTCCTGGACGTGCAGAACGGACTGCGGCCGCACGCTGACCAGCGCGCCATCGACGAAACGGACATGAACATGCCCGCTGGATGAGGTGCGAATGACGTCACCGGGAAGGATGCCGCCGCCCTTCGCAACCGGGAGGGGCTGACCTTCCCGATGGATCTCGCTGGCGCCGATGCTCAGGGTGACTTCGCCCACCGATGTCGCCGATGTCGCCGATGTCGCCGACGCGACGGCGGCGCTGACGGCTGTCGGGCTGGCCTGAGACGCGGCGCAGAAACCGGCCAAACCGCAGGCGACCGCACGCAGCAACGCCTGTCGCCACCACTTGCCTGTTGCTTGTTTGCCGATCGTCATCGCCTACTTCTCCCTGCTACCCGCAAAAAAACCCAAGACATTGATTCAAATGCGAATCCGCGACAAGGGCCGCCATTCCGCAAAGGACATCAATATAGCTTAAGTCTAGGTCAAATCCCCGGGGGTGTTTGTGTCTGGAATCACAATTACGTCATCGCCGAATCGGTATCGTGCCGATCCGGGTCGCTGGCCCGGATGGCTGCGTTACCGGCCACCGCCGGGGCTTGCCCCGTCACAAAGAGGTATATATTCCGGGTCTTCCGGTCTGACGCTTAAAAGCCCGGCGCTTGTCGATTCCATGCCCATTCCAGCCGACGCCCTCAACCACCTCGAACTCCTGCGGGATCTGCCGCCCGAGCATGGCGAGCGGCTGGCCGGATTGATGATCGAGCGGGCCTACGCCCGCCGCGAGATCGTGTTCAACAAGGGCGAGCCAGGCCAGTACCTGTGTTTTCTGCTGGAAGGCCGGCTGCAGGGGGTGGATTTCACGATGGATGGCCGCGAAGTGGGCCTCTATTTCGTCGATCCGGGGAGCTATTTCGGCGAAATGTCGGTGCTGGACGGCGAACCGCGGCCCGATTACATCATCGCCGTGGCGCGCTCGCGGGTGGCCCTGCTGCCGGCCGAGGAGGCGCGGCAGCTGATCACCCGGATGCCGGGCATCGCCGAGAAAGTGCTGCTGCGCCTGACGCGCCGCCTGCGTTCGGTTTCGGCTCAGCGCACGCTGCTGGGCATGCCGAACCCGGGCCAGCGTGTCTGCGCCCAGCTGGTGCAGCTCGTCGAAAAGGATGCGGATGGCCGGATCGTGATCGCCAACGCGCCGACGCATCAGGAAATCGCGATCATGATCAACGCCAGCCGGGAAACGGTCACACGCGTTTTTCAGGTGCTGCAGGCGAGGGACATCGTCGCGCGCGACGGCAACAGCCTCGGCATCAACGATCTGCGTTATCTGCAGGATGTCGCGGAGGGCAAGATCGACCCGCCACGGGCGAGTTGAGAGGACATCTGCCCGGCCTGGCGGTTCCATCATTCTGCAAGCACTTCCGTCGGGTTACGCGGTGAAGCCGCTATCCCGACCTGCACTCACGGTTGCACCC
>CAZCPD010000084.1:0-5241 GCA_964500425.1 uncultured Rhodocyclaceae bacterium | reverse complement strand
AGGTTGGGTTAGGCGCGGCTTTTGCGCCGTAACCCAACATGGCAGGCATTCCAGATTCGGTCCGTCGGGTTACGCGGTGAAGCCGCTATCCCGACCTGCACTCACGGTTGCACCCCCTCTCCCCCAGCCCCTCTCCCACAAGGGGAGAGGGGAGCTCTGTCCGATCGACCACTGGTTTTCTCCTCGACCACTGGTTTTCTCCCTCTCCCCTCGCGGGAGAGGGCCGGGGTGAGGGGGGGGCGGTTTTTCTGCCGAAAACGCATTTCCCCTCTCGCGAAGCAACCAGTTCCGCAGGTTGGGTTAGGCGCGGCTTTTGCGCCGTAACCCAACATGGCAGGCATTCCAGAATTCGGTCCGTCGGGTTACGCGGTGAAGCCGCTATCCCGACCTGCACAACTACACAACTTGTGGGAGAAGGGAGAAATGCAGTTCATGCCCCACCCCAATACCCTGACTGCCCTGACGGGTTTTCCGGCGCCCTGTAGAATGGGGGCTTGATCGGGTCCCGGCCGCAGGAAGCGTTCACGAAGGACGTGATCGGCATTTCCCGAAGCGCCATCCCTGTTCATCTCCGTCAAACCGTAACCGAAACCGTAGTCGTTCGCTGCTCCATGTCCAAACACCCCTGCGGTTTTCCGGAGGTTTTTTCCAGTTTCTGGCGTCACCGCCAGTTGATCGCCCAGATGGTCAGGCGCGAGGTGCTGGGCCGCTATCGCGGCTCGTTCTTCGGCCTGCTCTGGTCGTTCGTCAACCCGGTGCTGATGCTGACGGTCTATACCTTCGTCTTCAGCGTGGTCTTCCAGGCGCGCTGGGGCATCGGCACGGGCAGCAAGTTCGAATTCGCCCTCGTGCTGTTTGCCGGGCTGATCGTCTTCAACCTCTTCGCCGAGTGCATCTCGGCGGCGCCGGGGCTGATCCTCGGCAACGTCAATTACGTGAAGAAGGTGGTCTTCCCGCTGGAAATCCTGCCCTGGGTGTCGCTGGGTTCGGCGCTGTTCCATGCCGGCATCAGCCTCGCCGTGCTGCTGGCGGCCCTCGTCCTGGCCGGGACGCAGGTTCCCGCGACGGCCCTGCTGCTGCCGGCCGTAATCGCCCCACTGCTGCTGCTGATCATCGGCGCGTGCTGGCTACTGGCCTCGGTCGGGGTCTTCGTCCGCGACATCGGCCAGGTGGTGAGCATGGCGCTGACCGTGCTGATGTTCATGAGTCCGATCTTCTATCCGGCCTCGGCCCTGCCCGAGGAGGTACGCAACTGGCTGTTCCTCAATCCACTGACTTTCGTCATCGAGCAGGCGCGGGACGTCCTGATCTGGGGGAAACTGCCCGACTGGCAGGGACTCGTCGCCTATGCCGGCTGTGCGCTGCTGTTCGCCTGGGCCGGCTTCTTCTGGTTCCAGAAGACGCGCAAGGGGTTCGCCGATGTCGTCTGACGTGGTCATTCGCGCCCGCGGCCTCGGCAAATGCTACCAGCTCTACGAGCGGCCGCAGGATCGCCTCAAGCAGTTCCTGTGGCGCGGCCGGCGCCGCTATTTCCGCGAATTCTGGGCGCTGCACGATGTCGGTTTCGATGTCGCGCATGGCGAGGTGATCGGCATCGTCGGGCGCAACGGGTCGGGAAAGTCGACGCTGCTGCAGCTGGTGTGCGGCACGCTGAGTCCGACCACCGGCGAAATCGCCGTGCAGGGCCGCGTGGCGGCGCTGCTGGAACTCGGCGCCGGCTTCAACCCGGAATTCAGCGGACGCGAGAACGTCTTCATGAGCGCGGCCATCCTCGGTCTGACGGCGGCAGAGGTGGCACGGCGCTTCGACGACATCGTCGATTTCTCGGGCATCCGCGACTTCATCGACCAGCCGGTCAAGACCTATTCGAGCGGCATGTACGTGCGCCTGGCCTTCGCGGTGGCGATCAGCGTCGATCCGGACATCCTGGTGATCGACGAGGCGCTCTCGGTCGGCGACGGCGAATTCGCGCGGCGCTCGTTCGATCGCATCATGGCCTTGAAGGAGGCCGGCAAGACGATCCTCTTCTGCTCGCATTCGATGTACCAGATCGAGGCGATCTGCAACCGGGCGATCTGGCTCAAGGAGGGCCGCATCGCACTGGCCGGGCCGCCGGCGGCAGTGGTCAGCGCCTACAACGATTATCTGGCGGGACTAAATCCGGCAGCCACCGCAACCGCCGCGCCGCTGGTCGCAGCGGCGGCCACGATGGCGACTGAACCGATTCACCGGGGCACGGCGCGCATCGACGGCATCACCGTGAGCGTCGATGGCGTGGCGGGACGCGAGCTGCCGGTGCGCAGCCGGAACTCCACAGTGAGCATCCGCGTCGGGTTCCTCAGTGATCCTGACCTGCCCGCGCCGAGCCTGGGCGTCTGCCTGGTGCACGGCAGCGGGATGACCGTGGCCAGCGCCGGCTCACACAATGACGGCGTGACGCTGAGCCGACAACCCAGCGGCCGTGGCACGGCGACACTGATTTTGCCGGCCCTGCCCCTGCTCAAGGGAGACTACACGATCGATGCCTACCTGATGTGCGAACGCGGCATCCACGTCTACGAAAATGCCATGCAGGTCGCCCGCCTGCAGGTGACGCAGGATGGGCTCGAACTCGGGCTGGTAGCCCTGCCCCACCACTGGGAGGCTGACTGATCATGGCGGCGCATCAAGCTCCGGCGATGCAATCGGCGTCCTCCTTCACCTTTCCGCTGAATGTATATGCGCGCCTGCTGGAACTTGAGGATGGCCGCGCCGACTATCTGCATTATGGGCTGTTCAACGATCCGCAGATGACGGCCGGTGCGGCGCAACGCCGCGCCACCGAGCTGCTCTGGCAGCACCTGCCGGCCCCGTGCAAGCTGCTCGACGTCGGACTCGGCCTGGGGACGACGCTAAGCCGTCTGCGCGGCGCCGGCTACGATGCCGTCGGCATCACGCCGGACACGAAGCAGATCGCCTTTGCCCAGGATCGTCACGGTGCCGACCTGCCGGCACTGCCGCTGCGTTTCGAGGATTTCGATCGGGAGGCCGGGCGCTGGCAGGCGATCCTGTTTCAGGAAAGCGGCCAGTACATCGACGACATCGATCTTTTCACAGGCGCCGCCCGGTTGCTCGATACGCACGGCGAGCTGATCGTGATGGACGAGTTCAGTCTCAGTCGCAACCACGGCGACCGCGAGGAAGTCGAGCACCTGCATTATCTGGAGCATTTCCTGCGGCTGGCGGAGCGCTTCGGCTTCGAGTGCACGACGCAGCTCGATCTATCGGCGCAGGCCGCCCCGACCGTCGATTGGCTGCTCGACGGTTGCCGACAGCACGCCGCTTTGCTGAAGCACGAGCTTGGCGTGAGCGACGATCAGCTCGCGACGCTCGATGCCTCGAACACGGCCTATCGGGAAAAGTACGCCCGAGGGCGCTACGGCTATTTCCTTCTGCGGCTGCGCCGCACCAGCCGCCCGCGCTGGCAGCCGGGCCGGATCGGCGGGCGCGGCATCGACCAGATGCGCACGCTGTTCGCCGAGGTTTTCGGCCATGAAATGAGCGCGACGCACTGGCAATGGAAGTACGGCGATGGCCACGGCCTGGGGATCGGCGTCTGGCAGTGCGTGGCGGATGATGGCGGAATCATCGCCGATCCGCCGCTGATCGCCCATTACGGCGGACTGGTGCGCGACATCCGCTATTTCGGACGACCCGCGCAGGCCCTGCAATGCGGAGATGTCATGGTGGCGAGCGCCGGGCGCGCGACGCTCTCGCGGCGCGGGCCGATGTTCCTCGCGACCGCGACCTGCCTCGAACACGAGATCGGCTATGGCACGCCGCATCTCGTCGGCTTCGGTTTCCCCAACGAGCGCGCCTACCGCCTGCCGGAACGGCTGGGCCTCTACGCCGAGGTCGGGCGCATGGTGGAGGTCACATGGCGCCCCCTCGCCGTCCGGCCGGCCCTGCGCCTGGCCGTGCGACGCCTGAACCCGACCGACGGCGATGCCGATGCGCGCATGGAGGCCTGCTGGATGGCAATGCAGGCCAGCCTCGGCGATCACATCGTCGGCGTGCGCGATGCGCGCTACCTGCGCCATCGCTATCTCGCCCATCCCGACAAGTCGTATCAGCTGCACCTCGTTCAGCGCCGTTTCGGCGGCGCGCCGCTGGGCCTGCTGGTCCTGCGTGTGATCGACGATGCGGCCGGCGGGGGCAGACGCTGCGAACTGCTGGACATGGTCGGCGCGACGGAGTGGATGCCGGTGCTGATCCATCACGCGCGGCGCATCGCCGCCGGCCTGAACTGCACCCACCTGTTCGCATGGCTCGCCGCCAACCTGCTGCCGCGCCTGGCGTTGCCGGCCGATGCGGACGTCGCCGACCTGAAGATCTGCATACCGGCCAACCGCTGGACGGCCGGCCCGGATATTGACGCGCAGCGGGACAAGTGGTGGCTCACCGGCGGCGACACGGATTTCCGCTAGGGCGAAGAATCCCTCATGAGTGCGATAATTGCGCGCTGACCCGGCGCAAGCAACGCAGCGCACATCACCTACATCATGACCATCGCGAACGAAGAACAACTGCTGTCCTGCACCTCGGCCGAATTCCCGCCGGTTGGCAAGATTCTGGCCATCGCCCCGCACCCCGACGATGAAGTCTTCGGCTGTGGTGGCACGCTGGCGCTGCTCAAATCCGGCGGCGCGGAAATCACGACGATCATCGTCAGCGATGGCGCTCTCGGCGGGACCAACGCCGAGGGGCGCCTGACCGAAATTCGCGCGGCGGAATCACGCGCCGCGGCCCGCGTCCTGGGCCTCGACGCGCCGCATTTCTGGGGTCTACCGGACCGTGGCCTGGCTTATGGAGAGGTGTTGATCGGCCGGATCATCGACGCGATCCGCGCGGCCGATGCCGAACTGGTGTTCCTGCCCTCGCCAGCGGACTGGCATCCGGATCACCAGACGCTGGCCTTTGCCGGTGCCGAAGCCGCGCGCCGACTCGGCGGCGAAAGAAGGATCGCCTTCTATGAAGTCAGCGATCCCCTGCCCTGCCCGAACCTGATCCACGACATCAGCGCCGTCGAAGCCCGGAAGCAGGAGGCAATGCAATGCTTTCCGTCGCAGCTGCGCGAGCAACCCTATGCCGAACGGATCGCCGGCATCAATCGTTTTCGCGCGATGCATCTCGGGCCGAAAGCCACCAGCGCGGAGGCCTTCAATGTCGTGACCGCCGCAGAACTGGCGAAGGGGTTGCCGC
>CAZCPD010000083.1:0-12137 GCA_964500425.1 uncultured Rhodocyclaceae bacterium | reverse complement strand
TTCATAATCCGGGGGTCGGTGGTTCAAGTCCACTCATCACCACCAGACACAAGGCCCCTGAGTTTTTCAGGGGCCTTTCCTTTTGCTGTTCTTGCCGCAACGCATACCGACTCAGGCGCGCTTTCCATAATGGCCCGGCGCGACAAGCACCATCTAGGCCGCGCTCTGGCGGTCAGCCTCGCGCTGCATCTGGCCGTCCTGTCGCTGCAGTTTGGCGAGCCCGGCAAGGGCTGGCCGACACCCGGCTGGGAGTGGGGCGCCCGCAAGGCCAGCGTGCCGCCGCCGGCACTGCGCGCCGAATTGCGTGCCGCTCCCGTGGCGGTTGCGGTCGTCCCTGCCACGCCGCTGCCTCCTGAGATTCCCGCCGCCAATCTGACGGCGACACCTGCCCCGCCCGAAACGGGCGCCATTGTCTCGCGCCTGCTGCCGGCGCCGCCGACAGTGCCCACGCCCATCGCGCGGCAGCCCGAAACACGCAAGGGCGTTGCCCGCATCAAGAAGCGGCGCCAGAAGGAATCCGGCGGGGTCGCTGTGCTCAGCGTCGAGCAGGACAGTCGTGAAGAAGCCTGGCGCATCGCCGCCGCCAATGCCGCACGCGAAGCGGAGGAGCGCGCCGCACAGGCGCGTGAAGCGGCTGAACAGGCGGCCTCCACGCTGCGGGCTGCCGAGGAACAGGCGCGGGAACTGGCGCTGTTGCGCCGTGCGGCCGACGACGCGGAACTTCGCGAAAGGGAAAAAGCCGAACTGCTGCGCCTCGAAGCGCTCGCCCGTCAGCGCGCCGAGCAGGAACAACGTCAATTGGCGGAACGACTGGAGGCGGAGCGAGTCGCGGCGCAAGCACTGGAGCGCCAGCGTGAGGAGCATCAGGCGCGCGCCCGGGTACAAGCCGAAGAAGCGCGCCGGCAGGCCGAAAATGAACGGCTGATGCAGAAGGCAGCCGAGGAGGCGGCGGCCGCCGAAGCCGCCGCGCTGCGCAAGCGCGCCGAGGCGCAGGCCGCTGAGCTGCGCCGCCAGGCGCTGGAGAGAGCCGCCCTGGCGCGCGCCGCGGCCGAGGAGCAGGAGCGCCGACGGCTGGAGACCTTGGCGGCGGAGGAAAAGCGCAAGGCCGAGGAAGCCGCGCGACTGGCCGAGGAAAAACGACGCCAGGAACAGGCGGCTGCGGCACTGGCCAAGGCACAGGCGGAAGCCCAGGCACGAGCAGATGCGCAGGCCAGAGCGGAAGCCCGAGTCAAGGCGGAAGCAGAGGCGCGCGCTGCCGAGGAGACCAACCGGCTGAGTGAACAGTCGCTGCAGGCACTGGCGGCCGAGCGCACCCGAGCCGCGGCAGCTGCCTCGAACAGGGCGGCGGGCAGCGGCGGAGTGCTCCCGGAGAAAGGCGTCGCGCTGGCCAGCCGCGCGCTCGACATGGCCCGGACGGGGCTGGGGGCGCTGCCGGTCAAGCCGCCGGCCGACGTCGCCCCCGCCGCCGAAGCGCCGCGCCGCAGGAGTCTCCTTGGCCGCAATCCGAGCGAAATCCAGCTTTCCTTCTACGGGGACAGTTGGGAGGAAAAGATCCGGCGCATCGCCAACACCAACTACCCACGCCTTCCGCGCAATCTCGCCTACGGGCCGCTGGTGGTTTCGGTGAGCATCAAGAGCGACGGCAGCCTGGCAGGACTGCGCATCCTGAAAAGCAGCGGCAGCCGCGAACTCGACGAAGCGGCACGACGGATCATCGAGATGTGCGCGCCGTTCGCCGCCTTCCCCCCGGATCTACGCCGCAACTATGACGTTGTCGAAATCACGCGCACGCTGAGCTTTCCGGAGCAACCGCCGCTGCACATCAGCCAGTGAGGGCAGGCGCGGGTCACGTGGTCACCGGGGATAGGCAAATACTTAGATCAAGCATCCATGAGGTTTTCGTTGATAGCACATGCTCACTACACAAGACGGGTTCCTGGCGGGAAGCGCCGTAGTCCGTCTGGATGATGAGGCGGCCCGGCATCGCATGCTAGAGTCCCACCGTTAACCACAACACTAGCTGAGGAGCAAGCAATGAGCGAGTTGGATGGCAAGGTAGCAATCATCACCGGCGCTGGCGCCGGCCTGGGACGCGAGCACGCGCTGTGCCTGGCAAAGATGGGCGCCCGCGTGGTGGTCAATGACCTCGGCGGTTCGCCGGCCGGCGAAGAGGCGGCGCACAGCGTCGTCGCCGAGATCAAGGCGCTGGGCGGCGAAGCCGTCGCTCACTTTGGCGATTGCGCCGACTGGGGCGCGACCGAAGCGCTGTTCAAGACCGCCATCGACAAGTTCGGCGACCTCAACATCCTGGTGAACAACGCCGGTTTCTGCCGCGACAACATGATCTTCAACATGTCCGAGCAGGATTTCGACTCGGTCGTGCGCGTGCACCTCAAGGGCCACTTCTGCAACATGCACCACGCCACCAAGTACTGGCGCAACAAGAACAAGACGGAAAACAAGCAAGTGTATGGTCGCCTGATCAGCACCGCGTCGGAATCCTTCTTCTTCGGCACGCCGGGCCAGCCCAACTACTCGGCCGCCAAGGCCGGCATTGTCCAGCTGACCATGGGCGCGGCCCAGGTCATGTTCAAGGCCGGCGTCACCGCCAACGTCATCTGCCCGCGTGCACGCACCGCGATGACGGCGACGAGCGCGCTGGCCGCCATGTTCGAAAAGCCCGAGAGCGGCTTCGACTACTTCGCTCCCGAACACATCAGCCCGCTGGTCGGCTATCTGGCCTCGCCGCGCGCCGCCAACGTCTCCGGCGAAGTGTTCATCGTCTGGGGCAAGCAGATTTCCCTCGTCCAGCGCCCGACCGTCGGCCCCGAGTTCAACAACGAGGAAGCCTGGACCATCGATGGCGTCGAGAAGAAACTCGGCGGCTTCTTCGCCACCCGCACGCCGGTCAAGGACGGGTTTACCGTCCCGGCGATGTAAGCAAGTAAGCAAGGAGTCTTCGCATGCAACAGATCAAGTTTGACGACATCGCGGCCCTCCAGGGCCTCGTCAGCGACCAGTGGGGCGAGTTCAGCAACCCGTTCGAAGTCACCCAGGACGTCATCAACAAGTTTGCCGACCTGACCGGCGACAAGTATTTCCTGCACGTCGACCCCGAGGCCGCCAAGAGCAGCCCGTTCGGCACGACCATCGCCCACGGCTTCCTGACGCTGTCGCTGATGACGCAAATGACCATCAAGGAAACCTTCGAGATCGTCGGTTTCAACTTCATGGTCAACTACGGTTCCAACAAGCTGCGCTTCGTCGGCGCCGTCCCCTCGGGCAGCAAGATCCACATGCGCTCGCGCGTGGTCAAGGTCGAGCCGGGCGCCAAGGGCGGCATGGAATTGACGCGCGAATTCGCGATTCACGTCGCTGGTTCGGAAAAGCCGGCAGTTCTCTACGAAATGATCGTTCGCTACATGTGATCGCCTGGCCTCGCCAGCGAACAGCAGAACTCGAACGAATTCAATATTTGAAAGGAATGCAACATGCGTGAAGCAGTCATCGTCGACGCCATCCGTAGCCCGATCGCCCGCGGCAAGCCGATTGTGGGCGACCTCTCCGGCGTCCATCCCGTCATCCTGCTCTCCAAGCTGCTTGACAGCCTGGTGACGCGCAATGGCCTGAAGCACGCGGATGTCGAGCAGGTCATCGCCGGTTGCGTGACGCAAGCGGGCGAACAGTCGAACAACATCGCCCGCAACGCCTGGCTGTGGCTGAACAAGGGCTTCTCGACCGGCGCCACCACCGTCGATTCGCAGTGCGGCTCGGCCCAGCAAGCCAACGCCATGATTTCCGCCATGATCCAGGGCGGCTCGCTGGATATCGGCATCGCCTGCGGCGTCGAATCGATGAGCCGCGTCGGCCTCGGCACCAACGTCATGAGCGGCCCCGGCTACTTCCATCCGGATGGCTGGCCCTATGACATGACGCGCGAGCAGTTCACCAGCGTCGAACGCATGGTCAAGAAGCGCGGCCTGAAGCGCGAAGACATCGACCGCTTCGCCTTCGAATCGCAGCGCCGCGCCGCGGCCGCCTGGGAAGCCGGTCACTTCGACCGCGAAGTGCTGCCGATCGAAGCGCCCATCCTCGGTGCTGATGGCGAGCCGACCGGCGAAACCAAGATCGTCAAGCGCGACCAGGGCATGCGCGCAACCACGCTCGAAGGTCTGGCCGGGCTGAAGTCGATTCAACCCGAAGGCACCACCACCGCCGGCAACTCCTCGCAGATTTCCGACGGCGCCGCCGCCATTCTCTGGATGAGCAAGGAAAAAGCCCAGGCGCTGGGTCTCAAGCCGCGCGCGCGTATCATTTCCGATGTCTGCGTCGGCACCGATCCTTACTATCTGCTCGACGGCCCGGTGGATGCCACGGAACTGATCCTCAAGAAGTCGAAGATGTCGATGAAGGACTTCGACATCGTCGAAATCAATGAAGCCTTCGCCACCGTGGTCCTGTCGTGGGCCAGCGTTTACAACCCCGACATGAGCAAGGTCAACGTGAACGGCGGCGCCATCGCCCTCGGTCACCCGGTCGGCTCGACGGGTACGCGCCTGATCGTCACCGCGCTGCATGAACTCGAGCGCACCGGCAAGCAAACCGCCTTCATCACCATGTGCTGCGGCGCGGCGGTCGGCACGGGCACGATCATCGAGCGTCTGTAAGCTTCGCTAGCATCACGCTCCAGTCGGAGCAAAAATCGGCGGGTCAGGCGTAAGCCGACCCGCCGATTTCATTGGCGCCCATCGGCCAATTGGCGACACCCAGGCGCGAGATTTTGCCAAACGGCCAGCATGATGCCGCGAGCGCCATGCCCGGATGGGTATCCGTGGGAGCGGCCTCCAGGCCGCGAATGGTGGCCTTGCGCACCGGGCAAATGGCGCACGCCTTGTTTCCCCCAATATCAACGACCGCCGGTCAGCGCTTTCCCCCGTCGCGCGTTACCCTTACTTATAATCCGGACATCTCCCCGTCAGCCCCTCTTCATGCCTGTGCTCAATCGCCCGCTGCTGTTTGGCTTCCTGCTGGTTCTCGCTGCCGCGCTCGGGCTCGCCAGTTTGCGACTGGCCGCGCCGCTCGACCATCAATTGCTGGACCAGCAATTCCGCTGGCTGCGCGCCGCACAACCGCAGCCAGCATCCGATGACGTGGTCATCATCGGCATTGACGAGAAGACCTATCTTGGCCTGAATGAGCCTTACGCCTTGTGGCATCCGCATCTAGGCCAACTGCTGGAAGGACTGGCGCAGGCGCAGCCGGCCGTGGTGGGGTTCGACGTGGTGCTGCCGGTGCGCTCCTATGATTTCCTGATTCCGCGTTACGACCTGAGCCTGCTGCAAGGAATACGCACCCTGCGTGGGGTGGCGCCGCTGGTCCTTGGGCAATCCATCGATCAGCGTGGAGCCGTCCGTCCGATCTTCCCGCCCTACATCGCGCTGGCGGGTGGCGATGCGGCGCTGGCATCCGTGGCGATGTGCCTGGACGAAGACGGCGTGGTGCGCCGTTTTACGCGCGATCTTTGTCAGCCGGATACGCCGGTCACGCCGTTGTCCGCGCGCATGGCCGGACACTTGGGCAGCCACGACGAACGCACCGGCTACATCGACTACAGTGTTGGCGGCGCACTAGACTATCTGCCACTGATCGACGTGCTGTCATGGGTCCGGCAGGGTGACACCGAACGATTGCGCGCCCATTTTGCCGGCAAGGCCGTGCTGCTGGGCGCCGTCCTGCCCTTTGAAGACCGCCACCGGCTGCCCGTGCCGCTCTCGGCCTGGGAGCCTGGGCGTCTGCAACAACCGGGGGTGCTCATGCATGCCCAGGCGCTGAGATCACTGCGCCATCACGGCATGATCCAGCCTCTGCCAGACGTCCTGGTGTTGCTGCTGGCAGCGCTCGGGTCGCTGTTCTGGTGGCATCCGGGAAATCGCTACAAGCTGGCGCTGTATCTGGCGACCCTGCTGATCCTGCCGTTGGCCGGCGCCTGGTTGCTGACCGCCGGGACATTCCTGCCCGCCGCAACACTGATGCTGTGCGGCAGTCTCGGGTTTCTGGCGCGCCTTTCCTACGAATCCCTTCGTAATTACCGCGAGAAAGAACAGTTGCGCGCAGCATTCTCCGGTTACGTCAGCACGCCGGTGCTCAAGGAAATTCTTAGCGGCCGTCTCAAACCCGACCTCGGCGGGGAGCGCATTCATGCCGCCGTGCTGTTTGCCGACATTCGCAACTTCACCACCCGTTCAGAATCGCTCTCGCCGGAAAAGACCATCGAGTTGCTCAACGCCTACTTTGCCGAAATGACGCTGGCCATCCAGAACCACGGCGGCATGATCGACAAGTTCATCGGCGATGGCATCATGGCCTCCTTCGGAGCCCCTCAGCCGCTCGAGAATGCCAGTCGCAGCGCCTTCGCCGCGGCGGGCGAAATGCTGGCGCGTCTGGCCACACTGAATGTCGAGCTGATTAAACGTGACCACACCCCCGTGGCGATCGGCATCGGCATCCACGCCGGCGATGTGCTCGCGGGTCATGTCGGTTCCGTGCAACGTCACGAATACACCCTGATCGGCGATGTCGTCAATGTCGCCTCGCGCCTCGAAGGCCTTACCAAGGAGGTGGGTTTTCCGCTGGTCTGCTCGGCGACCGCAGCCGCCGAGGCCGGTAATGTCGATCAACTGCATGACCTCGGAGCACAGGCCATCAAGGGCCACAGCAACATTCACGTCTATGGCTGGCAACCTGCGCCATCTGCCCAGCCATATCAACCCGCCTGATCACAAAGGAAACCACCATGAAGTCCTCATTTTTGCACCATGCCCTGGCGAGCGTGCTGACCATCGGCCTCCTGACCTCCCTGTCTGCCCTGGCGGGCGAACCGATTGCCATGACCACCGACGTCCAGGGCCAGGCATGGATTGTGGAAGGAGGCAAACAAGTCCCGCTGAGCATCATGTCCTATCTTCCCAGCGGCGCGAAGTTGCGTCTCGAAAAAGGGGCGCGCGTCGCCGTCACCTATTTCGCTCAGCCGCGCGAATACACCCTCAACGGCCCGCTGCAAGCGGTCGTCGAGGCCGGCCAGTTGCGTGCCGATGGAGGCGCCACCACCCGTCGCACCCTCGACCCTGGCCAGAACGCTGCCAGCAAGCAGTTCAGCGCCCGGCAACGCGATCAGCAGGCAGTCGCAACCTTCGAAATGAAAGCCGTCGGCGTATTGCAACTGGATCAACCCGCCGACACCAAACTACTCGACCGTCCAGGCGAGTTCACCTGGCAAGCCATCGACAACGTCAGTCGCTACACTCTCACTCTGCGCGACGCTCAGGGCAAAATCCTGTACCAGGGTGAAAGCAGCACCCCGCGCCTGAAACTGCCGGCCAACGTCGCCCTGGTGGCAGGTCAGGGCTACCGCTGGACGGTCGAGGCCATCGGCGTCGATGGCGCCACGCAGACTGCCAGCAGCGATTTCGCCATGCTCGACGAAGCCACCCGCAAGTCGCTTGATCAACGCAAGCCCAAACCCGGCGCAAGTTTTTCCGAACGCCTGATCTATGCCACGATGCTGGACAATGCCGGGGCGACGCTCGCCGCCAATGCTTACTGGAAAGCGCTGGCGAAGGAACGTCCTCAGGATGTGACTTTGCAACAGCTTGGCTCACACTGAGCACCGGGCGCCGCTTTGACCATGCCGCATTGACTCCACATCAACCGTCATGCCACGCCTCCAGACAGACTACCTCGAAAAAATCCTCAACGCCCGCGTCTATGATGTCGCCATCGAAACGCCGCTTGAACTGGCGCCAAATCTTTCTTCACGCAGCGGCAATCGGATTCTGATCAAGCGCGAGGACATGCAGCCGGTGTTCTCGTTCAAGCTGCGCGGCGCCTACAACAAGATGGTTCGTCTCACCGAGGCGCAGCGCAAGCGCGGCGTCATCACGGCGTCGGCTGGCA
The DNA here is from genome assembly GCA_964500425.1 of uncultured Rhodocyclaceae bacterium. Classification (GTDB taxonomy): domain Bacteria; phylum Pseudomonadota; class Gammaproteobacteria; order Burkholderiales; family Rhodocyclaceae; genus Sterolibacterium. The sequence continues at coordinate 4,184 of CAZCPD010000083.1, read as the reverse complement.
ATCACGCGCAGGGGGTGACGCTGTCAGCGCAGAAGCTCGGCTGCCGCGCGGTGGTGGTGATGCCGGTGACTACGCCGCAGATCAAGATCAACGCCGTGCGCGCGCGCGGCGGCGAAGTGGTGATGGCCGGCGAGTCCTTCAAGGAGGCCTGCGCCCACGCCCTGCAACTGGAGAAGAAGTACGGGATGACTTTCGTCCATCCCTACGATGATCCCGATGTGATTGCCGGCCAGGGCACCATCGGCATGGAGATCCTGCGTCAGCATGCCGAGCCGATCGACGCGGTGTTCTGCCCGGTCGGTGGCGGCGGGCTGATTTCCGGCGTGGCCGCCTACATCAAGCGCCTGCGGCCGCAGACGAAGATCATCGGCGTCGAATCCTTCGATGCCGACGCGATGGATCGCTCGCTGAAGGCTGGCCGGCGCATCACGCTTGACAGCGTCGGCCTGTTCGCCGACGGCACGGCGGTCAAACAGGTTGGCCGCGAGACGCTGCGTCTGTGTCAGCAGTATGTCGACGAGATGATCCTGGTCGATACCGACGCCATCTGCGCCGCGATCAAGGACGTCTTCGAAGATACCCGCTCGATCCTCGAACCGGCCGGCGCGTTGTCGATCGCCGGCGCCAAGGAATACGCGCGTCGCTATCACCTGAAGGACCAGACGCTGGTCGCCGTGGCATCGGGCGCCAACATGAATTTCGACCGTCTCGGCTTCGTCACCGAGCGCGCCGAGGTCGGTGAGCACCGCGAGGCGATCCTCGCCGTAACCATTCCCGAGCGGCCCGGCAGCTTTCGCAAGTTCTGTACGCTGATCGGCGCGCGCAACATCACCGAGTTCAACTATCGCTTCGCCTGCCCCGAGGAAGCCCAGGTCTTCGTCGGCGTGCAGGTCGCCAACCGCGAGGAAACCGCCAAGCTGGTTGCCGCCTTGCAGAAGAAAGGCCTCGCCACGCGCGACCTCAGCGACGACGAAATGGCGAAGCTGCACGTTCGGCACATGGTCGGCGGCCACGCACCGCAGGTCGATAACGAACTCCTCTATCGCTTCGAGTTTCCCGAGCGTCCGGGAGCCCTGATGCGCTTCCTCGAAAGCATGAGCGCAGACTGGAACATCTCGCTGTTCCACTATCGCAACCACGGCGCCGACTACGCGCGCGTGCTGGTCGGCATGCAGGTACCGCCGGGCGAAATGCGCCACTTCCGCGCCTTCCTCAAGGGGCTCGGCTATCGCAACTGGGACGAGACGCATAATCCGGCGTATCGACTGTTCCTTGGCTAGGGCGTGTTCTCATTCAGGCAATCCGCCGACTGAATGAGAACACGCCCTAGACCCTGGCTGGCGATACTTTGTCGCCAACGTGAGGGAGAGGCGATGACTGAAATGGGGGACATCAAGGCGCTTGGCGCGTATTTCTGCTAGATATAAAAACAGGTTCCGTCAGACGAGAAAATCGAAAAGATCAGCTCAAGGTATTTAACAAGCGAGTAAAATACCCGGTGGTCCGAAATAGGCATCCCTGCATAACGACGAGGAAGACAAGACATGACCGACATTACCAAGATCCCCGCCACCCTGATTCCCGGCGACGGCATCGGCCCGGAAATCACCGAAGCCACGCTCGCCGTCCTTGATGCCCTTGAGGCGCCGTTCGTCTGGGACCGCCAGGTCGCCGGGGCGGAAGGCGTCAAGACCTGCAACGATCCGTTGCCGGCCGCGTGCATCGAGAGCATCCGCAAGAACAAGCTGGCGCTGAAAGGCCCGCTCGAAACGCCGGTGGCGGGCGGTTACCGCTCGTCGAACGTGCGCCTGCGCGAGGAGTTCAAGCTCTACGCCAACCTGCGCCCGGCGAAGACCATCATCCCCGGCGGCCGTTTCGACAAAATCGACCTGGTGCTGGTGCGCGAGAACAACGAAGGCCTTTACATGGGCTATGAACATTTCATTCCCATCGACGGCGACCCGCATGCGGTCGGCATGTCGACGGGCGTGAACACCCGCCAGGGCTGCCAGCGCATCTGCCGCTTCGCCTTCGACTATGCCGTCAAGCAGGCCCGGCGCAAGGTGACGGTGGTGCACAAAGCCAACATCATGAAGGCGCTGACCGGCATCTTCCTCGAAACGGCGCGCGACATCTACGCCGCCGAGTACAAGGGCAAGTTCGAATTCGAGGAAGTCATCGTCGACGCCTGCGCCATGAAGCTGGTGATGAACCCGTGGCAGTTCGACGTGCTGGTGACGACCAACCTGTTCGGCGACATTCTCTCCGACGAAATCGCCGGCCTCGTCGGCGGTCTGGGCATGGCGCCTGGCGCCAACATCGGCGAACACGCGGCGATCTTCGAAGCCGTGCATGGCTCTGCGCCGGACATTGCCGGCAAGGGCATCGCCAACCCGATCGCCCTGCTGCTGGCCGCGGCGATGATGCTCGACCACGTCGGCCTCGACGACAAGGCGAAGCGCCTGCGTCAGGCCATCGACGACACGCTCAACATCGACAACGTGCGCACCGGAGATCTGGGTGGCAAGGCGGGCACCAAGGAATTCACCGCAGCGTTGGTGAAACGCATTACAACGGCGGGCTGATTGCCAGATCGTGGATTTTTCTGGGCCCGTCCTTTGACTCGAGCGCGCTTCGTCGCTATAATCTCCCGCTCATCAAGTTTGACCTTGGCTAGGTAGCTCAGTTGGTAGAGCAGCGGATTGAAAATCCGCGTGTCGGCAGTTCGATTCTGCCCCTGGCCACCACGAATAAAGGCGCTTGGCCCAACTTGCAAGGTTGGGCCTTTTGCCTTCTGGGGACAGTGCTAGTTTTCTGTGATTGCTCTGGTCGGTGACTGCCAGAGATTTGCCCTTGTAGCTCAGTGGTAGAGCACTCCCTTGGTAAGGGAGAGGCCACGTGTTCAATCCACGTCAAGGGCACCAAAGACCACTTGAACTGCCCTGATCGGCATCACGGGTAAAATTGAAACGGCTCTCAGCGCGAGAGCCGTTTTCATTTCGGGATCCGCCAACAGATCTTCAAGTCAGGCAAAAATATCGACGTTGTTGCCAAGATGGGGCGGGTTGTTGCTGGCCGGGACAGGCTGAGTGGCCGCCTGCACCAGTTGCAGGGCACCCTTGGATTCGACATCCATCGCCTTCTTCAAAACCGCCATCTGCACCTCGTTGGCGACTCGCTCCTGGCTCATTCCGGTAGCCAGCGCCGCAATTCCTGTCACATCCATGATTTGCTCCTTTTACGTGAAGGTCGCGTAAGCGACTATGGATGCTCCCCTCGCCCTTGAGTAAAAGAGGGGTTGGGGGCAAGGGACATGAATTTCATGCTTCGGGCCGTCTTCTTCAAAGTCATGTTCGTTAGAAAAGATGGATCAGTTGGGTGAAGAAGCCCGCCCCCTGAACGTCGCCAGGAAGCTTTCCTCTGAAGGAGGTGGTCGCTTGGTTGCCGCTTCACGCTCCAGCCCCGAATAACGCGCATCCTGGCCGCGCCACCCCGCAGTTGCCGAATATGGCGAAGGCAAGGATTTCAAGGACTCCCACGCCATCAAGCCAAGATCACTACGGATCCATACCAACGCGGCCACGCCAATGACACTCAAGGATACGACAAAACGCAGGTACCAGTTCGGCTCCTTTTCTGCAGTTCGCGGCACATGCACCGCCGATGCGCGGCTCAAATCGAACTCCGGCTCTCGGGAAGCTGTCACGGATTTCCTGCTGGGAGCAGAAAAGGCCCCGCCCCGCTTTTTTTGAGACGAAGAACCGGCACCCTTCTTTTTTTTCACATAGACAAGTTGTCGTGTCATCCCCATGCATCATCTCCCCGCCGTAGTCTCGGGGGAAAACCCCGGGAACTGATGGCAATTGGACTAGCATTCAGGGCAAACGGCAAAGAAACCGCTTCGGGAGACGCAACGATGCTCTCGCATCGACAAGGCTTGCCAAGATGAGGGTATGGTGAACACAATGGCGTGTATGGCAAACCAGCTTCGAGAACGTTGCTCCGTTGTTCCGTTGCCCCGTCACCCATACTCCGCGCACATCGCACAATCAACACAACCCGCCTCCCTAGCCTGGCGATCCCGCTATCCTGGGGCGCGACAGCCACGATAGTGACATGCACGCCCTGTAGACCGGTGACTTTGCGTCCCCACCTTTCGATGAGTTTGCCCTGATGCAGTTAGG
>CAZCPD010000082.1:0-12223 GCA_964500425.1 uncultured Rhodocyclaceae bacterium | reverse complement strand
AGATCCACCCGGGCGATCCGGCCGACAAGAACCTCTACGACCTGCCGCCGGAAGAAGATGCGAAGATCCCGACCGTCTGCTCCAGCCTCGACCAGGCGCTCGAGTACCTCGACAAGGACCGCGAGTTCCTGACCCGTGGCGGCGTGTTCAGCAACGACTTCATCGACGCCTTCATCGCCCTGAAGATGGAAGAAGTTCAGCGCTATCGCATGACCACGCATCCGGTCGAGTTCGACATGTATTACAGCCTGTAATCCGGTTTCGGATTTGAAGCGTTGAACAAGACGGGGAGAAGCGTTCTCCCCGTCTTTTTTTTCACGCGGCTTTCGCATACACTGCAAGGCCATGACGTTTTCAATGCCCAAGCTGCAAAGACCATGAATCAACGCCACTTCCTGCTGCTGCTCGCCGGCGTGACCGGTGGCTTCACGGCACTCGGCATGATCAAAAGCGCCAGTGCCGACACGCTCTACAAGTGCACGGACGACTCGGGAGTGGTCCTCTACACAAACCAGAAAGGCAGCGCCAGGAACTGCACCATTTTGTCGCGCGAACTGCCCATCACGACCATGGCGGCGCCACCCAAGGCCTCCCCGCGCACGCCGACGCCAGCCAACTTCCCGCGCGTCGACGGCGACACGCAGCGCGGACGCGACAACGACCGGCGCAAGATTCTGGAGCAGGAGTTCTCGACCGAGCAGCAGAATCTCGAAAAGGCCCGCAAGGCACTGGCAGAAGGCGAGGCAACTCGCCTCGGCGACGAAAAAAGCTACCAGAAATACCTGGAGCGCGTGCAGGACCTGCGCGAAGGCGTGGCGCTGCATGAGCGCAACCTCGAAGCGCTGAAGCGCGAGCTGACCAACCTCAAATAGCCGCCATCCCGGCGGCCAGGGTGGGTGGCCTGCTTCTTGCTAGAACAAACGCATGAAGATGATGCCCCCGCCCCCTCCTGAAGCATCGTCGCCCTTCGCCGGGCTCGACCTGCTCTCCACGGCGGTCATCATGCTCGACGCCGAGCTACTGATCCGGCATGCCAACCCGGCCGCGGAGAATCTCTTCGCCGTCAGCCAGCGCCAGCTGATCGGCCATCCAGTAAGCGAGTTGCTCGGCAAGCCCGCCGAACTGGCGGACGCCTTCGGCAACGCCCTCAATAACCGCTGGAGCTACACCGGCTACAACATCGCGGTCAACCGCTCGGTCGACGAGACGCTGCACATCGACTGCACGGTCACGCCGGTCGAAGCCGCCGACGCCCGTCTGCTGCTCGAATTCAGACCGATCGACCAGCAACTCAAGGCCGCGCGCGAAGAGCGCCTGGCAGAACAGCAACAGGTCAGCCGCGAGTTGATCCGCAATCTCGCCCACGAGATCAAGAACCCGCTCGGCGGCATCCGCGGCTCGGCGCAACTGCTCGAGCACGAACTCCAGGCGCTGGAAAACGCCCCGCAACTGCGCGAGTACACGCAGGTCATCATCAACGAGTCCGACCGTCTGCAGGATCTGATGCAGCGTCTGCTCTCCTCGCACCGCGTGATGCAGCCGGCGCCGATCAATGTGCATGAAATCCTCGAGCGTGTACGCCGCCTGATCCTTGCCGAGTTTACCGACCTCGACGTGCGGCGCGACTACGACACCTCGCTGCCCGAAATCACCGGCGACCGCGAGCAGCTGATTCAAGCCATCCTCAATATCGCCCGCAATGCCGCTCAGGCGATGCGCGGCCCAGGCGGTTGCGGCAACGAAATCATCTTCCGCACCCGCGCGGTGCGCCAGGCGACGCTCGCCAAACGTCGCTACCGGTTGGCCATGGAAATCCAGATCATCGACGACGGCCCGGGCATTCCCGAAGCCATCCGTGACAAGATTTTCTACCCACTGGTTTCCGGGCGCGCCGACGGCACCGGCAGTGGCCTTGGACTTACCCTGGCGCAGAGCTTCGTGCATCAACATCACGGCAGCATCGAAGTCGATAGCCGCCACGGGCACACCTGTTTCACATTGTTGTTGCCGCTCAACGCCGGCAACCACCAACAACAGCAAGGAGAACGTCCATGAATCCCGTCTGGATCATCGACGACGATCGCTCGATCCGCTGGGTCTTCGAAAAGACCCTGGCGCGCGAAAACATTCCCTACCAGAGCTTCGGATCGGCTAGCGAAGCCCTTGCCGCGCTGGAAGGCGGCAAGTTGCCGCAGGTGATGGTTTCCGACATCAGGATGCCCGGTCAATCCGGCCTCGATCTGCTGCGCCACGTCAAGATGCATCATCCGGATCTGCCGGTAATCATCATGACCGCCTATTCGGATCTCGATTCGGCGGTCGCAGCCTTTCAGGGCGGCGCCTTCGAATATCTACCCAAGCCCTTCGACATCGATCAGGCCATCGCCCTGGTGCGCCGTGCCATCGAGCATAGCCCGCGCCAGGACGTCGCCGCCGAAACCTCGAGCATGGCGCCGGAAATTCTCGGCAAGGCCGCGTCGATGCAGGAGGTTTTTCGCGCCATCGGCCGCCTCTCGCAGTCGCATGCCACCGTCCTGATCAACGGCGCCTCGGGCAGCGGCAAGGAACTCGTCGCGTGCGCCCTGCACCGCCACAGCCCGCGCGCCGACAAACCCTTCATCGCCATCAACACCGCGGCGATCCCGCGCGACCTGCTCGAATCGGAACTGTTCGGCCACGAGCGCGGCGCGTTCACCGGTGCGCAGACGCAACGGCGCGGCCGCTTCGAACAGGCCGAAGGCGGCACGCTGTTCCTCGACGAAATCGGCGACATGCCGGCGGAACTGCAGACGCGTTTGCTGCGCGTGCTCTCCGATGGAAACTTCTACCGCGTCGGCGGCCAGCAGCCGATCCGCGCCAACGTCCGCGTCATCGCCGCCACCCACCAGAACCTCGAAGACCGAGTCAAGCAGGGCCTGTTCCGCGAAGACCTGTTCCATCGCCTCAACGTGATCCGCCTGCGCCTGCCGACGCTCAGGGAACGGCGTGAGGACATCCCGCTCCTGACCAAACACTTCCTGCAGAAGAGCGCGCAGGAGCTCGGCATGGAAACCAAGCGCATCTCCGAGGCCACGCTCGGCTATCTGAGCGAACTGGAATTCCCCGGCAACGTGCGCCAGCTCGAAAACCTCTGCCACTGGCTGACCGTCATGGCGCCAGGGCAAACCATCGAGATCGCCGATCTGCCCATCGAACTCCGCGAACAGACCTCGGTCGAAATGCCGCTCGATTGGCTTGAAGGCCTCGCCAACGAGACCGACCGGCTGATCGCCGCCGCACCGGGTAATGTCTATGATCGCCTCGGCCGCGACTTCGAGCGCACCCTGATCCGCCGCGCGCTGATATCGACCGGCGGCCGCCGCATCGAAGCCGCGCAACTGCTCGGCATCGGCCGCAACACCATCACGCGCAAGATACAGGAGCTGGGATTGGAGTGAAGCGTGAGACGTATAATCCATGCGGTCTATGCTTTTGGATTAGCGTAGCGTAACCCAACACAACGTCGTCGAAATAGTCCAAAGCGTCGGCTTACGCCCGACGGGCTAACCCGACCTACACAAGCCGCGTGCATTGCTCACCGCAGTCGAGAACTCAGCCGCACCGCTTTCATTCACGCCCGCCAAGCGTCGATGAGCCCTTGTGGGCGCGGGATGGATGATAATGGCGGTTTCCCGATCTCCGCCACAGCCCGGCCGTGCATCCGCCCATCATATTCGACGTTCCCGCCATTGCCGCCGCGCTCGACGCCTGCGGCGGCCTGGCGCGCCGTTTCGATGTCGATGTGCTGACCGAGTGCGATTCCAGCAATAGCCGTTTGATGGCGAAGGCCGAAGCCGGCGCGCCGTCCGGCACGGTCATCGTCGCCGAACGGCAGACGGCCGGGCGCGGCCGCCGTGGGCGCAACTGGCACTCGGCTCCCGGCGACAGCCTGACCTTCTCGCTGCTCTGGCGCTTTCCCGCCGACACCCCGCTCGCCGGCCTGTCGCTGGCCGTCGGTGTCGCTCTGGCGCGCAGCCTTGAAACGCTGGGCATCGCAGGCATCGCCCTGAAATGGCCGAACGATGTGCTGCTGCGGGAGCGCAAACTGGCCGGCATCCTCATCGAGCTCGCCTCCGGACCGCGCGCCGAGCGCAGTCTCGCCGCCGTCATCGGCATCGGCATCAACCTGCGCCTGCCGGCCGACCTGCCCGAGGATATCCGCGACCACGCCACGGCGCTCGACACTGCCGGGGTCAAGCTGCCCGATGCGAACGCCCTGCTCGCCACCCTGCTCGCCGGACTGCATGCGCAACTGGAGGCCTTCGGCCGGGCCGGGTTCGCAGAAATGCGCACGGAATGGCTGCGGCGCAACGCCCACGCAGACCAGCCGGTGCGCCTGCTGGCCGACTTCGGCGAGCCGCTCGACGGCATCTGCCGCAGCGTTGCCGAAGACGGCGCGCTGCTGCTGGAAACCGCAAGCGGCCTGCAACGCATCATCAGCGGTGAAGTTTCCCTGAGGCCGCGCTGATGGACACCCCGATGCTGCTCTGCCTCGACTGCGGCAACACGCGCCTCAAGTGGGGCGCCTGGGCGCCGGCGCAGGGTCGCTGGCTGGCGCAGGGGGCGCTGGCGCTCGCCGACATCGCCCGCCTGCCCGAGGAAATCCGCGGACTGCCGAATTGCACGCCTCCAGAATGCATTCTCGGCTGCATCGTCGCCGGCAACGAAGCGCGTGCCGCGATCGAGACGGCGGCCGCGGCGATCGGCGCCCCGCTGATCTGGAACACCAGCCGCACCGCGCAATGCGGCGTCGTCAACGGCTACGAAGACCCCGGCCAGCTCGGCGCCGACCGCTGGGCGGCGCTGATCGGCGCGCGCCACCTGCATCCGCACGGTCCCTGCCTGGTGGTGACAGCCGGCACGGCAACCACCGTCGACCGCCTCGACGCCGATGGCATATTTCGCGGCGGTTTGATCCTGCCCGGCGTCGACCTGATGCGCACCGCGCTGGCCCATCACACGGCGCACCTGCCGCTGGCGGCCGGCGACTTCCAGGAGTTGCCACGCAACACGCGTGCAGCCATCGCTAGCGGCTGCCTGCAGGCCACCGCTGGCGCCATCGAGCGCATGTATCGGCCGCTCGTCAGCGAAGCCGATGCCGTCTGCCTGCTTTCGGGCGGTGCGGCCGACCGCTTCGCCGCATTGCTGGACATTCCGCTGCGCCGCGTCGAAAATCTCGTGCTTGAAGGTCTGGCGCGCATCGCCGTTGCCGGGCCGGACGCCTGAATTCAGAAGCATCTTCATCGGGAGCGGGGATCGATCATGGAAAACATCCGGGTTCAACTCGACGAGTCGGAAATCCCGACCCACTGGTACAACGTCGTCGCCGACATGCCCAATCCGCCCGCGCCGCCGCTGGGCCCGGACGGCAAGCCGGTCGCGCCGGAGAAGATGATGGAAATCTTTCCCGCCGCCCTGCTCGAACAGGAGATGTCGGCCGAACGCTGGATCGCCATCCCCGAGGAAGTGCGCGACATCTACCGCCTCTGGCGGCCGTCGCCGCTATGTCGCGCGACGCGCCTGGAAAAGGCGCTGGGCACGCCGGCGAAGATCTTCTACAAGTATGAAGGCGTTTCGCCGGCCGGTTCGCACAAGCCCAACACCGCCGTGCCGCAGGCCTATTACAACCAGCAGGCCGGCATCAAGCGCCTGTCCACCGAGACCGGCGCCGGACAGTGGGGCTCGTCGATCGCCCTGGCCGGCCAGATGTTCGGCCTCGAAGTGCGCGTGTATATGGTCAAGGTCAGCTACGAGCAGAAGATCTTCCGCCGCTCGATGATGCAGACTTGGGGTGCCGAAGTCTTCGCCAGCCCGACCACCCAGACGCAAGCCGGGCGCGATGCGCTGGCCAGGGACCCGAATAGCCCGGGCTCGCTGGGCATCGCGATCTCCGAAGCCGTCGAGGAAGCTGCTTCGCGCGCCGACACCAACTACGCGCTCGGCTCGGTACTCAACCACGTGATCCTGCACCAGACAGTAATCGGTCTGGAAACCAAGAAACAGTTCGAGAAGATCGGCGCCTATCCTGACGTCATCTTTGCGCCCTGCGGCGGCGGCTCCAACTTTGGCGGCATCGCCTTCCCCTTCGTCGCCGACAAGGCGGCCGGCAGGAACGTGCGCCTCGTCGCCGTCGAGCCGACCTCCTGCCCGACGCTGACCCGCGGCCACTACGCCTACGACTTCGGCGATGCCTCGGGCTACACCCCGCTGATGCTGATGTACACGCTCGGCCACGACTTCGTCCCGCCCGGCATCCACGCTGGCGGCCTGCGCTATCACGGCGATTCGCCGCTGGTTTCGCAACTGCACAAGGAAGGCATCGTCGACGCCGTGGCGGTCGGCCAGCTCGCCACCTTCGAAGCCGGCGTGCAGTTCGCGCGCGCCGAAGGCATCATCCCGGCGCCGGAATCCAGCCACGCGATCCGCGCTTGCATCGACGAGGCGCTGCGCTGCAAGGCGAGCGGCGAGTCGAAGACGCTGCTGTTCTGCCTTTCCGGACACGGCCACTTCGACATGGCCTCGTATGACAAATACTTCGCTGGGCAGCTTGAGGATTACGCCTATCCGGCGGCGGCGATCGAGACGGCGCTGCACAGCCTGCCCAGGGTCGGTTGAGGCTGCCGGGCGAGCAGCGCAGGAGAGGACGAAACATCATGACGATATTCTGGCGCAGCCTGTTCTTCCTGCTGGTGCTCGGCAACCTGCTGTTCTTCGCATGGAGCCAGGGCCATTTCGGCAGGATCGACGATGGTCGCGAACCGCAGCGCTATGACCACCAACTGGCGCCCGACAAGCTGCGCGTCAGCCACCTCGCCGAGCCTCCCGCCGCACCGCCAATGACGGATATCTGTCGCCTGGTCGGCGGGTTGTCGGTCGCCGATGCCCACCAGCTGGAGGAAAAGGCTCGCGCCGATGAAGTCGCGAACGGATTGAGTTTCGCCATCAAACCCGTCGAAATGCCGCCTGGACACTGGGTACACATTCCGCCGCTGGACAACAAAGCCGCCGTCGACAAGAAGCTGATCGAACTGAAGCAGCGCGACATCACGGATGCCGAACCGCTCCTCGGGGAAGGCGCCGACAGATTCGCGATTTCCCTTGGCATGTTCGACACTGCCGAAGAGGCCGCCGCGCATCTCCAGGCACTGTTGAAGCGGGGCGTCCGCTCGGCGACCATCCAGACGCGCGCACGACCGGCCGAAAAAACACAGGTCGAAGCGCGCGGCCCGCAGGAAACCCTGCTCAAGCGATTGCCGGAGCTGTTGAACAGCCTCGGCGCCGCCAGCAGCGCCATCGAAGAATGTCCGAACGAGAAGCTACCATGACCAACACCTACGACGGGCGCGTGCTCGGGCTGACCGGCGGCATCGGCAGCGGCAAGAGTGCCGCCGCCGCCGTCTTCGTCGAGCTCGGCGTGCCGGTAATCAATGTCGACGCCATTGCCCACGAACTGACGGCCCCCGGCGGCGCGGCGATCGCCCCGATCCGCAAGACCTTCGGCGATGCTGCGATCGCGGCGGACGGCTCGCTCGACCGTGCCGCCATGCGCAATCTGGTATTCAGCGATGACAGCGCAAAAAAACGCCTTGAAGCCATACTCCACCCGATGATCGGCAGCGAAAGCCAACGTCGCTGCCGCTCTGCACTGACATCGGGCGCACCCTACGTGGTCATGGAGGTGCCGCTGCTGATCGAATCCGGCACCTACCGCAACCGCGCCGCACGCATCGCCGTCGTTGATTGCAGCGAGGAAACCCAGATTGCCCGCGTCATGAAACGCAGCGGCCTGAGCCGCGAGGAAGTTCAGCGCATCATGACCACGCAGGCCAGCCGAGCCGAGCGACGGGAAGCAGCGGATGACGTGATCGACAACAATGGCGACCTGGCCCGCCTGCGCGAACAGGTCGGCAAACTGCACGAAAAATACCTGGCCATGCTGGAGGCAAAAAAATCCCTGGCGGGAGGTTGAGGTTTGCAGCCGAATCGGTCAAAATCGCGGAATCCAATACTCATGGCCGGCGCGTGACGCGTGCTTGAAGCGTGATTACCTACGAATATCCTCTCAACGAGCGCATTCGCACCCTGCTGCGCCTTGAGGACCTGTTCGACAAGGTACAGTACTTTGTCAATTCAGACGCGGCCGAAGACCATCACGTTGCCCTGCTGACGATCTTCGAAATCCTCGAAGTCGCCGCCCGTGCCGACCTCAAGTTTGACCTCGTCCAGGAGCTCGAACGGCAACGCCAGACGCTGCTCTCCTTCCGCAACAATCCCGACATTTCCGAAGACGCGCTGTCCGGCGCGCTGTACGAAATCGAGCTGGCCAGCGCCCAGATGCTCGCCATGCAGGGCAAGATCGGCCAGTACCTGCGGGAAAACGACTGGCTGATGTCGATCAAGAACCGCGCGGCGATTCCCGGCGGCGTTTGCGAATTCGACCTGCCGGCCTATCACTACTGGCTGCATCGCGATCCCGAACGCCGCCGCGAAGCCTTGAACGGCTGGATTGCGCCGATGCTGCCGATCAGCTCCGGCCTGACCATCGTCCTGCGCCTGCTGCGCGCCTCGGGACGCCCCGAACAGAATCGTGCCGCGCACGGCGCCTTCCAGCTGATGCTGGCCGGCCGCACCGCCCTGATGCTGCGCCTGCGCGTGGAACGCCATGCTCCTTTCATCCCGGAAATCAGCGCCAACAAATACGCGTTGAACATCCGTTTTATTGCCCCCGAGGGCGACATGCGCCCACGTCAGTCGGACGAAGACGTCAACTTCGAGCTGACCTTCTGCAACCTGTAATCCGGCAATTCCGTCCCTGAGCGCCGCCGTGTCGTCCCAGCCACCGCCTCCACGTATCGTCACTTGTCCGGCCTGCGGCAAGTCGGTGGCCTGGATGCCGGAAAACCGCTTCCGCCCGTTCTGCTCCCAGCGCTGCAAGTCGATCGACTTCGGCGCCTGGGCCGCCGAGGAATACCGGATTCCCCAGCAGGAGCCGACAACCGGCTCCGGCTCCGAAACCGAATAGACCCGAAGGCCTGGGTCGCTAGCGTCGCCTAAGCCGCCTGCACCGCCCAGGCCGCGCGTATGGCGGCAATGCCATGGGCGCCGGCCTGCCAGGCGTCCGCCATATCGGCGAGCGTCAGCCCGCCGAGCGCATACACCGGCAGCGGATAACCCTTGATCAGCGCCGCGCAAGCCGGCCAGCCGATGCCGCGCTGGCCGGGGTGGCTGACGGTCTCCCGCACCGGGCCGAGGACCACGAAATCCAGGCCAAGACGCGCCGCCTGCGCCAGTTCGCCCGCGTCGTGACAGGAAGCGGCGACCAGGGGGAACTCCGGCCGCCGCGGCAGATCCATCAGCTGCGCCGCCGGCAGATGCAGGCCGTCGGCGCCGCACACTCGCGCCAGCTGGGCATCGCCATTTACCAGCAGGCGCGCGCCATGACGCTGGCACAAGGCGACCGCCTGCGCGACAAAGGCTTCGCGCTGCGCTGCCGCCAGGTCCGGCTCGCGCAGCTGCACCAGCCGCAAACCGTTTTCGAGCGCGATTCCCAAGGCTGCGAGCTGAGCCGCCGCGCCGAGTCCCGTCGTCCCGCCGGCGTGGGTGATCGCATAAAAATCCGGCAAGCCCAGCGCCGCCAGCACCGGCGCATTGGCCGGCAGCAGCGGCGCGACATCGACGGCGCCAGCGCGCTGCCAGGCCAGCGCATCGTGCTGCAGATCGCGCAGCTCGCCCTGCCAGCGCAGGACGCGGAAGAAGTTCAGGCGCACATGGGCGTGCTCATAGACGAATTCGCGGACGATCCACGGATAAGCCAACTCGACGCGGATGCCGAGCTCCTCGTGCAGTTCGCGAACCAGCGCATCATGCGGCGTCTCGCCCGCTTCGACCTTGCCGCCGGGAAACTCCCAGTAGCCGGCGTAGAAGCTGCCGGTCGGGCGACGGCCGAGCAGGAAGGCGCCATCGGGGCGAAGGATGACTGCGGCAGCGACTTCGGTGATCTTCTTCATGACTTGCGCTTCCTGCGCGGCGCCGGCGCAGCCTCCTGGCGGCCGGCATAGTCGCGGGCGAACTGCCAGGCCACGCGGCCGCTGCGCGAACCGCGCGACAACGCCCATTGCAGCGCCTCGCACCGGATGCCGTCGTCCATCGCGACATCCGCCACAGCACCGAACTCGCTCAGCCAGAGCGCGCAGATAGCCAGGTAATGGTCCTGGTCGAAGGGGTAGAACGACAGCCACAGGCCGAAGCGTTCGGAGAGCGAAATCTTTTCCTCGACGGTCTCGCCCGGATGGACTTCGCCATCGACGTGGCGGGCCGCCAGATTCTCGTCCAGGTATTCGGGCCTCAGGTGGCGGCGGTTCGAGGTCGCGTAGATCAGCAGGTTTTCCGGCACGCCGGCGATGGAGCCGTCGAGCACACTCTTCAGTGCCTTGTAGCCCGGCTCGCCGGCCTCGAACGACAGATCGTCGCAGAAAAGGATGAAACGTTCCGGCCGGCCAGCGACGAGATCGACGATCTCCGGCAGGTCGACGAGGTCGTGCTTGTCCACCTCGATCAGGCGCAGCCCCTGCGCCGCAAAGCCGTCGAGCATCGCCTTCACCAGCGAGGACTTGCCGGTGCCGCGCGCGCCGGTCAGCAGCACGTTGTTGGCACTGCGCCCGGCGACGAACTGGCGGGTGTTCTGCTCGATGCGTTCCTTCTGTTCGTCGATGCCGCACAGGTCGCGCAGGCGGATGCGATGCGGCCTGGGCACCGCCAGCAAGCGGCCACCGCCCTGGTCGCGCGCCGGACGCACCCAGCGAAAAGCCACGGCGGCGGACCAGTCGGGCGGCGCGGCGGGCGCCGGCAGCAGGTCTTCGACACGCGCCAGCACGGCCTCGGCGCGCGCAAGAAAATCGGCAAGTTCAGTCATTCGGAAGGACGCCCTGAGGTAAGCTAGCGGGTTTGCAAACCCGGAACTCTAGCAGAATCATGCCGCACCGCATTTCCCGCCTCTACCGCACGTTTCCTTCACGCGCCCGCGCCGCGGTATCTGCAACCCTGGGCGCCGCGCTGCTTCCCTTGCTGCTCGGCGGCTGCGCCACAAAGTCCATTCTGAGCCATCCCGCAACACAGTGTGCACCTACTACCGCCACTGCGGTCTGCCCGGTTTGCCCCACTGTGGAAGTGGCGAAGCCGGCGGCCAAGCCCTTCGAATTGACACGCTGGCAAGACCTGCCCAACTGGCCGGGCACGGGTGAAGATGGACTGGCGCCGGCCTTCGACGCCTTGCTCGCCTCCTGCAACACCTTGCAGAAGCAAGCCGCCTGGCAGACGCCCTGCGCGGCCGCGCGCGCCCTCGGCCAGCGCGACGAGGCAACGCTGCGCGCCTGGTTCGAGACCCACCTGCAGCCTTGGCAACTGGTGAATCCGGATGGCAACCGCGAAGGCCTGATCACCGGCTATTACGAGCCGGTCCTGAAAGCCAGCCGCCAGCAGAAGAAACCGTTTCTGCACCCGATCCACGGCGTGCCCGACGACCTGATCGACGTCGACCTCAGCGAGCTCTACCCCGAACTCAAGCACATGCGCCTGCGCGGCCGGATCGAAGGCCGCAAGCTGGTGCCCTACTACTCGCGCGCCGAATGGGATCAGCAGGAAAGCCGCCTGGCCGCCAGCGCACTGCTCTGGGCCGACGATCCGCTCGACGTGTTCTTCATGCAGATCCAGGGCTCCGGCCAGGTGATGCTCGACGATGGCAGCCGCGTGCGCGTCGGCTACGCCAACCAGAACGGCCATCCGTATCGGTCGATCGGCCGCTGGCTGATTGACCGCGGCGAGCTGAAGGTCGAGCAGGCCTCGATGCAGGGCATCCGCAACTGGCTGAAGGCAAACCCGAAGCGCATGCAGGAGTTGCTCAACGCCAATCCCAGCTACGTCTATTTTCGCGAACTGCCGCTGACCAGCAACGGACCGCCGGGCGCCATGGGCATTCCGCTGACGGCCGAACGCAGCATCGCCATCGACCCGCGCTATACACCGCTCGGCGTGCCGGTCTGGCTGAGCACCTCGCACCCCAACAGCGAGCGAGCGCTAACTCGCCTGATGCTGGCTCAGGATACCGGCGGCGCCATCCGCGGCCCGGTGCGCTCCGATTTCTTCTGGGGCAGCGGTCACGACGCCGGCAGTCAGGCCGGCCGGATGC
>CAZCPD010000081.1:0-12277 GCA_964500425.1 uncultured Rhodocyclaceae bacterium | reverse complement strand
AGATGCAGGTGTTCTGGCCCTGGTCTTCCTTGAGGATGTCGGCCTGCACCGTGCCCCGCACGGTGGACAGCACGCGCTGCCTGATCGCCTGCCGCTCGTCCGGATTCGGCTCGCACCCGTGTTCGGTCTGGAACTTCTCGGCCTGCTGGTCGATGGCGACGTTGAAGAACATCGCGAGCATCACCGGCGCCGGCCCATTGATGGTCATCGACACCGACGTCGCCGGGTCGCACAGATCGAAGCCAGAGTAGAGCACCTTGAGGTCGTCAAGCGTCGCAATGGACACGCCCGAGTTGCCGATCTTGCCGTGGATATCCGGACGCTCGTCGGGGTCACAGCCATAGAGCGTCACCGAGTCGAAAGCCGTGGACAGGCGCTTGGCGGGCAGGCCTGCGGAAAGCTGGTGGAAGCGCCGGTTGGTGCGGAAGGCGTCGCCCTCGCCGGCGAACATGCGCGTCGGATCCTCGTTCTCGCGCTTGAAGGCGAAGACGCCGGCGGTGTAGGGAAAGGCGCCGGGCAGGTTCTCGCGCATCAGGAACTTGAGCACCTCGCCGTCGTCTTCAAAGCGCGGCAGCGCGACCTTGCGGATCAGGCTGCCGGAGAGCGACTCGCTGGCCAGCGAAGTGCGGACCTCACGGTCGCGCACATTCTCGACGAATACCTCGCCACCGTAGGCATCCTGCAAGCGCGGCCAGGCGTCGAGCAGACGCCGCGCCTCGGGCGCCAGCTCGGCATCCTTCGCGGCGATCAGTTCCGCAAAACCGGCGGCCGGCTTGCCGCAGTTTTCGAAGAGTGTCCGTGAGGTGCGCAGCGCCTGCCGCTCGCGGGCGATGCGCGCCTGCGCCGCGACGCGGCGGTGATAGTCGCGCAGCGTCGCGGCGACGTCGGCGAGATAGCGCGTGCGCTCCGCCGGCACCACGGCGCGCTGCACCGAGGACTGCCGCACGTTCACGACGGGCAGCCGCCCCGCCTGCAAGGGCAAGCCCAGCCCGGCCAGCGCCGGCTGCATGGCCTGATACAACGCCGTCACGCCGTCGTCGTTGAAACGCGCCGCCATGGCGCCGAACACCGGCATGTCCTCGGGGCGCTCGCTGAAGCGCTGGCGGTTGCGCTGATACTGCTTGCGCACGTCGCGCAGCGCGTCCTCGGCGCCCTTGCGGTCGAACTTGTTGATGACGACGAGATCGGCGAAGTCGAGCATGTCGATCTTTTCGAGTTGGCTCGCCGCACCGAATTCCGGCGTCATCACATACAGGGACAGATCGACCAGCGGCACGACCGCCGCGTCGCCCTGGCCGATGCCCGAGGTTTCCACGATCACCAGATCGAAGCCGGCCTGCTTGCAGGCCGCGATCACGTCGGGCAGGGCCGCGCAGATCTCGCTGCCCGAATCGCGCGTCGCCAGCGAGCGCATGTAGATGTTCGGATGCTCGATCGCGTTCATGCGGATGCGGTCGCCGAGCAAGGCGCCGCCCGTGCGCTTGCGCGAGGGATCGATGGAAATGACGGCGATCTTCAGTCGATCATCCTGATCGAGGCGCAGGCGGCGGATCAGCTCGTCGGTCAACGAAGACTTGCCGGCGCCGCCCGTGCCGGTGATGCCCAGCGTCGGCACGCGCAGCGCCGCGGCGCGCTCGCGCAGGGACTGAACCAGCGCCTCCGGACAGGACCCGCTCTCCAGCGCCGTGACGAAGCGCGCCAACGCGCGCCGGTCGCCGCCCGCCAGCGCCGGCAGGTCCAGCTCCGCGGAAGGTGCGCGCTCGACCTCCATCGCCGCGGTCACGCGCGCGAGCCGAGCCAGCATGTCGTCGATCATGCCCTGCAAACCCAGCGTGCGGCCGTCCTCGACCGAATAGAGATGGGCGACGCCATAGGCATGCAGCTCATCAAGCTCCTGCGGCACGATGACGCCGCCGCCACCGCCGAAGACGAGGATGTGCGCACCGCCGCGCGCCCGCAGCAGGTCGATCATGTACATGAAGAACTCGACGTGGCCGCCCTGGTAGGAAGAGACGGCGATGGCCTGCACGTCTTCCTGCAAGGCGGCGGTGACGATCTCATCCACCGAGCGGTTGTGACCCAGATGGATCACCTCGGCGCCGCTCGCCTGCAGGATGCGGCGCATGATGTTGATGGCTGCGTCATGGCCGTCGAACAGCGCCGTGGCGGTAACGAAGCGGAAGCGGCGAATCGGGGAAGCAGTCACAACGACTCCTGGCGGGATGGTGGCGTTAACTGGATTGTAGGGGGCAATGGGCCGAGCGCAACGCTTTACCAGGGCATTTGCCCCCCTCTCCCCTCGCGGTGACCGAAGGGAACGCCCCGGAGGAAGTGGCCTTGGGCCATCCCTTGAGGGAGAGAGGGGCCGGGGGTGAGGGGGAATGGCGGTTCAATGCTCCACGCTCTTTGCTGGCTGAAGCCTCTCCCCTCTCCCCTCACCCTGTCCCTCTCCCGCAAGGGGCGAGGGAACCTGCCTGCATCGCCGTGCCTTGCATACAGCGTTGCGCGGTGACCTGGGCAGCATGGCTGTGATCCGCTTAGCCGTTTGAGGTCAGGGAGCACAACCAAAATGCGATTGCCCTGAACGCTTTACCGGGCGCTGGCCTGGAAGTCGCATGGATGCAGGTGCTTCGGGCAGGCATGGCTTGGCCCTCTCCCCCGGCCCCTCTCCCAATCATGGGAGAGGGGAGCAAGGCGGTGCTTGTATCTCGCCCCCTCCGCTGCTTACAATCGGGCCGAACGCCGCGGTGACGGTGCGATGTATCCGGTTCCGCCCAAACACGTTTTGGAGGACAGCCATGAAACGCGACAAGCTGACGCTGGACGACAAGTACGCCCTCGAACGTGGCTGCGTTTTCCTCACCGGCACCCAGGCGCTCGTGCGCCTGACCATGCTCCAGCAGGTGCGCGACCAGGCTGCCGGCCTCAACACCGCCGGCTACGTCTCCGGCTATCGCGGCTCGCCGCTGGGCAGCCTCGATCAGACCTTCTGGCGCGCCAGGCGCTATCTGGAAGCCCATAACGTCGTCTTTCAGCCGGGCATCAACGAAGACCTCGCGGCAACCGCGCTGTGGGGCACGCAGCAGGTCAACATGTTTCCCGGCGCGAAGTACGACGGCGTCTTCGGCATGTGGTACGGCAAGGGACCGGGCGTGGACCGTTGCGGCGACGTCTTCAAGCATGCCAACGCCGCCGGCGCCTCGCGTCACGGCGGCGTGCTGGTGGTGGCCGGCGACGACCACGCGGCGCGCTCCTCGACCTTCCCGCATCAGAGCGAACACGCCTTCAAGGCGGCGATGATGCCCGTGCTGACGCCGTCCAGCGTGCAGGAATATCTCGACCTCGGCCTGCACGGCTGGGCGCTGTCGCGCTACTCGGGCTGCTGGGTGGCCTTCAAGGCGGTTGCCGACACCGTCGAGTCATCGGCCTCGGTGGAAGTCGATGCCGAACGGGTGCAGATCATTCTGCCCGACGACCATGACTTCCAGTTGCCGCCCGACGGCCTCAACATCCGCTGGCCCGATCACCGCCTCGACCAGGAAGCGCGCCTGCTGAATCACAAGCTTTACGCCGCGCTGGCCTACTGCCGCGCCAACCGGCTCGACCGCATCGTCATCGGCGAGCGCACGCCGGCGCGGCTGGGCATCATCACCAGCGGCAAGAGCTATCTCGACGTGCGCCAGGCCTTCGACGACCTCGGCATCGAATACCAGCTCAAGGAGGAGCTCTACAACTGGCCAGGTCACGATGGGGACGTGCGCCCGCGCGTCATCGGCAAATTCGACGAAAAGGGCGAATGGTCGCAGCCGCACGGCGAGTGGCTGCTGCCCGCCACCAGCGAACTGACGCCGGCGCAGATCGCGCGCGTCATCGCCGCGCGCATCGACCGCTTCTTCACCTCACCGCGCATCCAGGAGCGCCTGAAGTTCCTCGAAGCCAAGGAACGCTCGCTCGCCAACCAGGTGCTCAGCTGCTCGCGCACGCCCTTCTTCTGCGCCGGTTGCCCGCACAATACCTCGACGCGCGTCCCCGACGGCATGCGCGCCATGGCCGGCATCGGCTGTCACTACATGGTGACCTGGATGAACCGCAGCTCGGCCACCTTCTCGCACATGGGCGGCGAAGGCGTCGCCTGGCTCGGGCAGGCGCCCTTCACCGAACAGCGCCACGTGTTCGCCAATCTCGGCGACGGCACCTACTTCCACTCCGGCATCCTCGCCGTGCGTGCCGCCGTTGCAGCAAAGGCGCGCATCACCTACAAGCTGCTCTACAACGACGCCGTCGCCATGACCGGCGGCCAGCCCGTCGACGGACCGCTCAGCGTGCCGCTGATCGCGCGGCAACTGGCGGCCGAGGGCGTGCATGAGATGGTCGTCGTCACCGACGGTACGCCGCGCGCCTACAGCGTCACCGACCTGCCGCACGGCACGCCGATCCGCCATCGCGACGAACTCGATCGCATCCAGCGCGAGCTAACCGAATTTCCCGGCGTCTCGGTGCTGATCTACGACCAGACCTGCGCCGCCGAGAAGCGCCGCCGCCGCAAGCGCGGCACCTATCCCGACCCGCAGCGCCGGCTGTTCATCAACGAAGCCGTCTGCGAAGGCTGCGGCGATTGCAGCGAACAATCGAACTGCCTCGCCGTGATCCCGCGCGAGACCGAGTTCGGCCGCAAGCGCCAGATCGACCAGTCGGCCTGCAACAAGGACTACTCCTGCCTCAACGGCTTCTGCCCGAGCTTCGTCAGCATCGAGGGCGGCCGCCTGCGGCGCGGCAGAGCGCTCGACGCCAGCGAGTTCGAACGCAGCTTAGGCGCCCTGCCGCTGCCGCAACTGCCGACGACGCAGCAGCCCTACGGCATTCTCGTCACCGGCGTCGGCGGCACGGGCATCATCACGCTCGGCGCCTTGATCGGCATGGCCGCGCACATCGACGGCAAGGGCGTCAGCGTCATCGACATGACCGGGCTCGCGCAAAAGGGCGGCGCCGTCACGTCGCACGTGCGCATCTGCGACGACGCCGCCAACCTGCATGCCGCGCGCATCGCCACCGGCGAAGCCGACGCGGTGATCGGCGGCGACGCCATCGTCACGGCGAGCGCCGATGCGCTGGCCAAGATGGCTGCCGGCCGCACGCGCGTCGTGGTGAATTGCAACGTCACGCCCACCGCCGACTTCATCCACAACCCCGACTGGCAATTCCCGGACGCGCAGATCCGCCGCGTCATCGGCGAAGCGGTGGACACCCGCGCGCACCCCGACGCCGCCAGCTTCATCGACGCCACGCGCCTGGCCAGCCAGCTGCTCGGCGATGCCATCGTCAGCAACCTCTTCATCCTCGGCTATGCCTGGCAGCGTGGCCTCTTGCCGGTATCTCACGCAGCCATCCAGAAGGCGCTGGAACTCAACGGCGCTGCGGTGGAGATCAACCTGCAGGCCTTGCTCTGGGGCCGCCGCGCCGCCCACGATCAGGCCAGCGTCGAGCGCTTCGCGTTCCCCGCCTCCCCCACCGCGCGGCCCGCGACGCTGGAGCAGATCGTCGAGCGGCGCACCGCTGAACTCACGGCCTATCAGGATGCGGCCTATGCGGCGCGCTACAAGGCGCTCGTCGAGCGCGTGCGGAAGGCGGAAACCGGCCTGGAGCAGGGTCTCGCCACATCGCCCGACCTGCCCCTGACCCATGCCGTGGCACACGCCTACTTCAAGGTCCTGGCGATCAAGGACGAATACGAAGTCGCCCGCCTCTATGCGGAAACCGACTTCGTCGATCAGATCGCGGCGACGTTCGAGGGCGACTACCGCATCAATTTCCACCTCGCCCCGCCGCTGCTCGCCACGCCGGACCCGCGCACCGGACGCATCCGGAAGATCCGCTTCGGCCCATGGATGATGGGCGTCTTCCGCCGCCTGGCGAAACTGCGCCATCTGCGCGGCACGGGTTGGGACATCTTCCGCTTCAGCGCCGAGCACCGTCTTTCCCGGCAGCTCCTGGCGGATTACGAAGCGGATGTCGAGTGGATCATCGAACGACTCTCCGCCGCGACGCTGGAAACCGCGCTTGCCCTGGCCCGCCTGCCCGAACAGATTCGCGGCTACGGCGAGATCAGGCAGCGCAATGTCGCGCAAGCCGCTGAAAAACGCCGTCGCCTGCGCGAACAGATGGTCGCCGACCGGGCCGATGGCCCCGTCCGTCCGCCTGACGCATAGGACAATGGCACGTTCATTCCTGGCAATGTCCTGAGATGACCGCATAATCCGGCGGACGACAGGATAGAATCGGCGGCATCGGAACCCGATGCCCATCTGAAAAACGAAGATGCTTGATTTTTTTCGCAGACTGTTCGGCAAGCGCGCGCCCATGAAGGCCGAACCGGCGCCGCCCATGGCGCAGACGAAGGATCAGTTCGAACAGCTCAACAAGGTCGCGCCACTGAAGCCCGCCGTGGCCGCCCCCCCCGATGCCGCGCCTGTGCCGACAGCATCCGCCGAGAACTCGGTGCCGACGGCGAATTCCTTCGTCTGCCGCGAGCCGGTGCTCAACCGCAAGGAGCAGATTGCCGGCTACTCCTTCAATCTGAACGAAAAGCTCCAGCTGCGCCTGCAGGGCGAGAAGGACATGTTGCACAAGATTTATGACGACGCCTTGTTGCGCAACCTGACTTCGCTGGGTGTCAACAGCCTGCTGGGGCACCGCCTGGCCTTCGTCCGTCTTTCCCCTGCCTCGCTCGAAAACCCATTGATCGAGCGCCTGCCCACCGAAAACACCGTGCTGATGCTGGCCCCGGCCCGCCAGCCGCTCGACCCGGCGATGCTTCAACCCCGCCTGGATGCCTTTCGCCGGATGGGCTTTGCCTACGGCTGGCTGCTGCGCAAGAAGCAGTTGGCAGACCACCCGGCCTTGCTGGATATCGCCAGTCATGGCGACTACGTACAGATCCAGACCGCCGACTTCGACGGCATCGACATCAAGGTCCTGCTCAAGACGCTGATCACCAGCCGCCCGGCGGATCTGCCGAAACTGCACCTGATTGCCGACGACCTCAACACCTTCGACGAATTTCATCTCTGCTTCAAGGGCGGCTTCGATTTCTTTCTCGGCGAATTCGTCGTCAGCCGCGAGAACTGGCACCCGCCGAAAAGCGACATCAATCGCCTGCTGGTCATGAAGCTGCTCACGCTGTTGCGCAGCGACGAGGAGCTCAAGGTCATCGCACAACAGGTCACCGCCGATCCGGTGATGACCTTCAAGCTGCTGCGCTACCTCAACTCGCCGGTGATGGGTTTGCAGAGCCCCGTGACGACCATCGAGAAGGCGCTGCTCGTGCTCGGACGGGAAGGCTTCTACCGCTGGCTGTCGCTGCTGCTGTTCGACATCAAGGAGCCGGGCTTCCGCGAACGCCTGCTGACGGAACAGGCGCTGACCCGCGCCTACTTCCTCGAAAGCCTCGCCGGCCAGGGCCGCGTGCCGGCGAAAAAGGACGAGCTGTTCATCCTCGGCCTGTTCTCGATGCTCGACCTGCTGATCGGGCAACCGATCGACGCCATCCTCAAGCAGACCCGTCTACCCTCGGCTGTGAGCGACGCCTTGCTGGGACAGGCGGGGATTTATCACGACGCCCTGCAGTTCGCCATCGCCGTCGAGGACCGCCTCTCGGAAACCATCGAGCAGCAGACCGCCGCGTTTGGCCTGGATGCCGTGCAGGTTTCCCGCTTCGCGGTCGAAGCGTTGAGCAAGTCCAGCGAACTCATGTCGATCAGCGAGAGCTGATCCCGGCATTGCCGCACCGGCTCGCCGCGTATCGCGATACCGTGAAAGTCGCGTGAGCGACTCTGGAAGCCCCCCTCTCCCTCTCACGGTGACCGAAGGGAATCCCTGCGGGAGAGAGGGGTTGGGGGTGAGGGAAACGGGCGTGACTTTCATGTTTCGGGGCGTCTTTTTCAAAGTCATGCCCGTCAGTCGGACAACTCCGGGCGATCCCGGAAAAACGCCAGCGCCTCGGGATTGGCCAGTGCCTCCAGATTCTTCACCGCCTCGCCGTGCACGACGTTGCGCACCGCCAGTTCGACGATTTTGCCGCTCCTGGTGCGCGGGATGTCGGCGACCTGCAGCACCTTGGCGGGGACGTGGCGCGGCGTGGTGCTGGCCGCGATCATCCGCTTGATGCGTTCGATCAGCGTCGCATCGAGCAGGACGCCCTCCTTCAGCTTGACGAACAGCACCACGCGCTGGTCGTTGCGCCAGTTCTGACCGATGACCAGCGACTCGACCACCTCCGGCAGGCGCTCGACCTGGCGATAGATCTCGGCGGTGCCGATGCGCACGCCGCCGGGATTGAGGGTCGCATCCGAGCGGCCATGAATGATGAAACCGTCGTGCGCCGTGCGCTCGGCGAAATCGCCATGACACCAGACGCCGGTGAAACGCTCGAAATAGGCGGCGCGGTAGCGGGCGCCGTCGGCGTCGTTCCAGAAGCCGAGCGGCATCGAGGGAAAGGGCCGCGTGCACACCAGTTCGCCCTTTTCCCCGGCCACCGGCTCGCCTTCGGCGTCGAACACGTCGACGGCCATGCCGAGCCCCGCGCACTGGATTTCACCGCGCCAGACCGGCGCGACGGGGTTGCCGCCGACGAAGCAGGAGATGATGTCGGTGCCGCCCGAGATCGAGGCGATCTGCATGTCCGCCTTGATGTCCGCCTGGATGTAATCGAAGCCCTCCGCCACCAGCGGGCTGCCCGTCGACAGCAGCGTGCGCAGCGACGACAGATCATGAGTGGCGCGCGGCTTGAGTCCGCTCTTGGCGCAGCTGTCGATGAACTTGGCCGAGATGCCGAAATGCGTGATGCGCCCGGCCTCGGCGAAATCGAAGAGGATGCGGCCACGGCGCGCCATCGGACTGCCGTCGTAGAGCAGCACCCAGGCATCCGAAGCCAGGGCGGAGACGAGCCAGTTCCACATCATCCAGCCGCAGGTCGTGAAGTAGAACAGCCGGTCGCCCGGCTTGAGATCGCAGTGCAGCCGGTGCTCCTTCAGGTGTTGCAGCAGCGTGCCGCCCGCGCCATGCACGATGCACTTCGGCACGCCGGTCGTGCCCGAGGAATACATGATGTAGAGCGGATGATCGAAGGGAAGACGAACGAACTCGATCCCCGCCACGCGCCGGTGCCGGGCGACGTAATCGCCGAGACGCGTCGCATGCGGGATCGCGGCGAGATCGTGCCCGCCGCGCCGCACGTAAGGGCAAACCACGGTGCGCACGAGGCTGGGCAAGCGGGCGGCGATCTCGGCCACCTTGCCCAGACAGTCGATGCGCTTGCCGTTGTAGCGATAGCCATCGGCGACGAACAGCAGCCGGGGTGCGACCTGGCCGAAGCGGTCGAGCACGCCCTGCACGCCGAAATCGGGCGACGCCGAGGTGAACACAGCGCCGATGGACGCCGCCGCCAGCATCACGATGGCGGTCTCGGGAACATTGGGCATGTAGGCGGCGACGCGGTCGCCCGCCACGATGCCGTCGGCGCGCATCGCCGCCGCGAGCCGCGCCACGCGGCGCATCAGCTCGGCACGCCCGATGCGGCGGAGCCCACGATGCTGGCTCAGCGGCCGGCCCTCTCCCCAGCCGATCAACCCAGCGTCGTGTTCGTCCGGCCGCAGCAGGTTCTCGGCGAAGTTGAGCCGCGCTTCGGGAAACCAGCGCGCGCCCGGCATGCGTTCGGCATCAACGACCACCGTGTTCCCCATCTCGCCGACCACGCCGCCGAACTCCCAGACCGATGCCCAGAACTCCTCCGGATGCTCGACCGACCAGCGATGCAGGGCCGCATAGTCGGCGAAGCCGCGCCGCCAGCGTACCCCCGCCTGCTGCATGAAGGCGGTGAGATTCGAGGCGGCGATGCGCTCGGAAGAAGGGCGCCACATCGGCTGATCGGGTAAGACCTTTCTCATCGATGACTCCGAACGTACCCCCGCGAGCGGGAGAGGGGAGAAGGACACGTAGTCACGTAGGTTGGGTTAGGCGCGGCTTTTGCGCCGTAACCCAACAAAGCAAGCATTGCAGCGCACAGCAAATCCGTCGATGCAAGGTTCAATTCGTTGGGTTACGCGATAAGGCCGCTAACCCAACCTACACAAGCTGCCACATGGAAGCCGTCGATTTGCGCCAGCGATGCGCTCCGTCTGGCGTTGCAAGAGCGGCCAACTGGAGCGGATCGGTCATTGTCCCCCGTGGACGCGCCTGGCCAGCAGCGCCTGCGTCACTTTCGAACCCGGCTTGCGACCGAGCTGCATCGAAATCCATGCTGCCGTGTCCACCAGCTGATCGAGATCGACGCCCGTCTCGATGCCGAGCCCCTGCATCAGCCAGACCACATCCTCGGTCGCCACATTGCCCGACGCGCCGGCCGCATAGGGACAGCCGCCGAGCCCGGCGATGGATGCGTCGAAGGTCGCCATACCGAGCTCCAGCGCCGCATGGATGTTGGCGATGGCCATGCCATAGGTATCGTGGAAGTGGCCGGCCAGCCGGTCGAGCGGCACCTGAGCGGCGACGGCTGCGATCATCGTCTGAGTCCTGACCGGCGTGCCGACGCCGATGGTGTCGCCGAGGCTGATTTCGTCGCAGCCCATGTCGTGGAGCGCCCGGGCGACCTCAGCCACCGCCGCGGGCGCGATCTCTCCCTCGTAGGGGCAGCCCAGGACGCAGGATACGTAGCCGCGCACGCGCACGCCGGCCTGCTTCGCCGTGTTGACCACGGACCGAAAGCGGTCGAGCGATTCGGCAATGCCGCAGTTGATGTTCTTGCGCGAGAAGCTTTCCGAGGCGGCGCCGAACACCGCGATCTCGTCGACGCCCGCCGCCAGTGCCGCCAGCAGCCCCTGATCGTTGGGCGCCAGCGCCGAATACCTCACGTCCGGCCGGCGCTCGATCCGCACCATGACCTCGGCGCTGTCGGCCATCTGCGGCACCCACTTCGCGGAGACGAAGGCGGCGGCTTCGATGTGGCGGAGGCCGGCGGCGCCAAGACGGCGGATCAGCTCGACCTTCACCGCCGTCGGCACCGGCTGCTTCTCGTTCTGCAGGCCGTCGCGCGGGCCGACCTCGACGATGCGGACGCGGGTCGGCAACGTCATGCTCAGGCTCATGCTCCGCCCCTTCCCGCGTCGGCCATGACCTCGACCTCGAACTCGACGAGTTCCTCGCCGTCGGCGACCTGATCGCCAGCCGCGTAGCGGAAGCGCTTGACGATGCCGGCGGACGGCGCGGCGATGGTGTGCTCCATCTTCATGGCTTCGAGGATCAGCAGCGGTGCGCCCTTGGCGACCGCTTCGCCCGGCTTGGCGAGCAGGGCGATGACCTTGCCCGGCATCGGCGCGCTCAGGCTGCCTTCGGCGCCGGCGCCCTCGCCAGACTGGAACAGCGGATCGACGGCGGCGAGGATGAAGACGCGCCCATGCAGGAAAACATGGCGCTTCTCGCCGGCGACGACCACCGTGGCGTTGATGCGTCGCCCGGCCAGATCGGCGCGCAACTGTCCGCCGGCGCTCAGCTCACCACTGGCGGCGATGATCGCGCCATCGACATCGAGCAGGAATCCACGCGCCGCATATGAGATGCCGACACTCTTTTCCGCTTCCCCGAAGCGAAAGGCGAGCGTGCGCGAGGCCACGCTGTTCATGCGCCAGCCGTCGCGCAACCGCCACGGCGAATGCGGGTCCTGCTCAACTTTCGCTCCGTCGAACGCCTGGGCCTGCTCGCGCAGCAGCTCGGCCAGCGCCGCCACCAGCCAGGCTTCGGCCGGCGGCGCTTCGCCGCCACGCGGAAACAGATAGTCCTTTTCGCGTTCGATCAGTCCGGTGTCGAGGTCGGCATGGCTAAAGGCCGGGCAGGCGACCAGGCGCGACAGGAAACCGATATTGTTCACCACGCCGACGACGCGATAGCGGGCAAGCGCCTGCAGCATGCGTGACAAGGCGCGTTCGCGCGTCTCGTCCCAGACGATCAGCTTGGCGATCATCGGATCGTAATGATGCGAGATCTCGTCGCCCTCCTCGACGCCGCTGTCGACGCGCACATGCAGCGAATCCTCCGGCGGCGCGAGATGCAGCAGCCGCCCCGTCGCTGGCAGGAAGTCGCGCTCGGTATCTTCGGCGTAGATGCGCGCCTCCAGCGCATGACCGCGTATCGACAGCTGATCCTGCGCCAGCGGCAGCGGCTCGCCGGCGGCGACGCGCAACTGCAACTCGACCAGATCGAGGCCGGTGATCATCTCGGTGACCGGGTG